>NZ_CP016786.1:1181428-1508571 GCF_002285495.1 Clostridium isatidis
TTAAATGTAAAGAAAAATTATATAATTTCTATTTTTATTACCCTTTTTATCATATTATTTGTTATAAATTTAGATTCAAATATAAAATCTGCAGTTGATGGTGTTAAATTAGTTATCACTGCAATACTACCCACAATATTTCCTTTCTCAGTTATATGCAATTTATTAATATATTATGATGGTATAGAACTATATTCTAAACTATTAGGTCCCCTAATATGCAGACCTTTAAAACTTTCAGATAATTGCTCCTTTCCTTTAGCTGCAAGCTTTATTTGTGGATATCCTCTAGGAGCAAAATATGCCTCTGAAATTTACGAACTTAACTACATAGATAAAAATGAATATGAAAGATTATTAAATATAGCATCTAATGCAGGTCCAATATTTATTTTAGGTTCTATTGCTATTGCTATTTTAAATAATATAAATTTTGGCTACCTATTATTAATTGCAAACTACTTATCTGTAATAATAATTGGTTTATTCACAAGGAAAAAGGCAACATATATTAATAAACGCAAGGTAAAAAATGCTTTTGCAAATAATAGCTTTGGAACAAATCTTAAAAATGCTGTTGAAAATGCTATTGCTACAACTATTAATGTTGGAGCCTTTGTTATTATTTTTTCTGTCGTCATTAATATGATTAAAAGCAATACCATGGTTGGTACTGCTTTTTATAACCTTGAAAAATTATTAAATTTACCATCACAATTTTTATACAATTTATTTTTAGGAACAATGGAGTTCACTAATGGATCTAAATTAATTGCAGATTCTGAAATTTCTATAATATTTAAGTTAAGTATGATAAGTGCCTTATTGTCTTTTTCAGGTTTCTCTGTAATTGGACAAGTATCTTCGATAACAAGTTCTTGTAAGCCAAATATAAAAAAATATATATTCTATAAATTTTTACAAGGAGTAATAAGTTTTGTTATTACCTTTATATTTGCTACAATATTCTTAAATTCCATTAATACTTCTTCTATATATTATTCAAGAGGTCAAATATTACTAAAAATTTATAAGCTTTATGGTATTATATTCATTTTGCTTATTTCAACATTAATCTTTCAAATTAGTTATAAGAAATATAGAAAATTACATATCCCTTAACTCAGCAATATTTTCTTTAATTCTTGAACCAGTATCACTTAAATTCTTATCAATTTCTTTGGCTGCAATTTCAAAAGCTTCTTGCATGCTTTTAATTAGCATTGCTCTTTTTTCTTCTATTTCTCTATCTATCTGAGATAATATTTCTGTTGAATATTCTCTTGAACCTAATCTAATTGCCTTAGCATCTCTTTGAGCTAGGGCAATTATTTCATTTGCTCTAACTTTAGCTTCCTTAACAATATCGTGATTTTCAACATTTTTCTTCATTAACTCTAAAGTTTCTCTTCTTATATTATCATATTCTTTTTGAGCATCTTGTAATATTCTATCTTTTTCATTCATTACCCATTCTGCTTTTTTTAATTGATCTGGTAAGGTATTAATTATTTGGTCAATAACTTCTAGAAATTCCTTTTTATCTATTATTGTTTTACCTGTTATAGGTACTTTGGGTGAGTTTTCTATTAGTTCTTCCAAATATTCTAATAGTTCAATTATATTATCCTCTATTCTCTCCATATTTTTTCCCCCTCGATTTATTCTCCTCTAAAATTTACTTTTAATTTCAGCAATTAACTCTTCTGGAACAAGCCCCTCGATACTTCCGCCAAATCTAGCTACTTGTTTTACTGCTGATGAACTTACATAAGAATATGCTGATGAAGTCATCATAAATACTGTTTCTATATCTGGATTAAGTTTAGAATTCATAAGAGACATTTGAAATTCATATTCAAAATCTGCTACTGTTCTCAAACCTTTTAAAATTACTTTTGAATTGTGAATTTTTGCAAAATCTACTAAAAGCCCGTCAAAACCCAACACTTCAACATTTTTTAAATCTTTAGTAACCTTTTTTATTAAATTAACTCTTTCTTCTATAGTAAATAAACACTTCTTATCTACATTTACTAAAACTGCCACAATTAGTTTATCATAAATTTTCGCTGCTCTTGTTATTATATCTAAATGGCCATTTGTTATTGGATCAAAACTTCCCGGATAAACTGCTATGTTCATTTTTTTCTCCTTGACTAATCTTCAAATTTATACAAACATACTGTTGTATTTCCATATTTTCTACTTTTTAATAGTCTTATTTTATTGTATCCTTCAAATATTTCTTCTATAGAATCTATCTTAGTAACTATTATTCCATCCTTATGTAACATATTATTTTCTTCTATAATTTTCATTGCTTCAGGAATCATATCTTTACAATAAGGTGGATCAATAAATATTATATCAAAAACTTTTCCCTGTTTATTTAATTTTCTAAGAGCTTCATAAGCATCCATATTTAGCGGAATACAAAAATCTTGAAATTTTAAATTTTCTATATTTTTCTTTAGAATAGGAAAAGTTACACTGCTCTTATCAACTAGGTACACTTCTTTAGCTCCTCTGCTTGCTGTCTCTAATCCAAGGCTGCCAGTTCCAGCAAAAACATCAACAACTACTGCATCCAGGATATACCCTTGAATCATACTAAACATTGCTTCTTTAACTCTGTCTAAGGTAGGTCTAGTTTCTAAAGTCTCAGGAGAAAGTAACTTTTTTCCTTTTGCTTTACCTGCTATTATTCTCATTATTTTTCCTCCTAGTATACATTTTGATTTTATCATAAGAAACAATTATATACAATTTTTTTAATTAAAACAAATATATCTGCTATATCTTTCTATTGTTTTTGATATATTATTACATAAATTCACATCTTCTTTTTCTACAGATTTTATTAAATTATTCGCCTCTAATCTAGCACATTTTAATATATCCATATCCTCATATATATCTGCAAGCAGCAATCCTAATTCACCACTTTGTCTTAAGCCAAACATTTCTCCAGCACCTCTTATTTTTAAATCCTGCTCAGATATATAAAAACCATCTGTTGATTCAGTCATTATCTTCATTCTTTTTTTAGTTCTATCATTTTTGGCTTTACCAATTAATATACAATAAGAATCATAGCTTCCTCTTCCTACTCTTCCCCTTAATTGATGCAATTGAGCCAATCCAAATCTTTCCGAATTTTCTATGATCATAAGAGAAGCATTAGGTACATTTACGCCTACTTCAATAACTGTTGTTGAAATCAATACCTTAGTTTCATTTAACTTAAAGGAATTTATTATCTCATCCTTTTCTTTTGCCTTCATTTTTCCATGTAATATTTGAACAGCAATATCCTTAAATATATCTGATTTCAATTCTTCATAAAGTTTCTCCACTGAATTTAAGGTTAATTTTTCATCTTCTTCAATTAATGGACAAACTATATAAACCTGTCTCCCCTTACTGATTTCTTCCTTTGCAAAACTATAGGCTAAAATCCTATCTTCTTCATTATAAAACTTTGTTTTTATCACCTTTCTTCCTGGTGGTAATTCATCGATAATTGATACATCTAAATCTGAATACATACATAAGGCTAAAGTCCTAGGAATAGGAGTAGCACTCATAACTAAAACATCCGGTCTTTTCCCTTTATTTATGAGCTTATTTCTTTGCTCAACACCAAATCTATGTTGTTCATCTGTAATAGTTAACCCTAAATTTTTAAATTCTACATCTTCTTGTATTAAGGCATGAGTTCCTATTACAATAATATTATCTCCCCTTTGAAGTCTTTCTTTTATCCTTATTTTCTCTTTTTTGCTGCTACTTCCTGTTAATAATTCAACATCAATATTAAAGGGATTTAATAATTTTACTGCTTCCTCATAATGTTGATTAGCTAATATTTCTGTTGGAACCATTAAGGTAGCCTGATAACCATTTTTGACAACATTAAACATTGCTATTAAGGCTATTATTGTTTTCCCGCTTCCAACATCTCCTTGTAGCAATCTATTCATAGGATAAGGACTTTTCTGATCAATAAGAATTTCTCTGACAACCCTTGTTTGAGCATTAGTTAAATTATAGGGTAAAGCTTCTTTTAAATCAGCTAATTCCTTATGCCAATTGAAAGATATTCCATTCTTTTGTTTAATTTTACTTTTTAATAACAGTAATTTCATAGAATATGTAAATAATTCTTGAAACTTAAGCCTTTCTATAGCTCTAAATAATTCTCCTTTTCCCTTTGGAAAATGTATTTCTCTAATTGCGGAATCTAAATCCATTAGATTATACTTAACCAATATTTTTTTTGGAAGATTATCAGATATAATAGTTTTATCTAACACTTGATTAATTAATTTAGGAATTATTTTTTCTGACATATCTCCCTTTAGAGAGTACTTAGGAATAATTTCACTTTCTATAGCATCTTTACATCCCACTATAGGATTAATTACTTCTAAATTATTTCCAGTTTTCTTAAACTTACCTACTAGATCATAAGTTTCATTCATCTTAAATTGATTCTTTATGTACTTTTGATTAAACCACTTTGCCAAAACAATATGATTCTTATAAGCAAACTTTATTGTAGATATAATTTTACCACTTTTTGTTTTAACATCTCTATCAAAACCGATTACTCTACAGGATAAAATATGTTTATTATTTTCATCAATTTCCTCAAACTCACAATTTGACTTTATGTATTCATAATCTCTAGGAAAATATAAAAGTAAATCATAAATTGTAAATATTCCGCATTTATTAAGTTTTTCAGCAAGTTTCGGTCCTACTCCCTTTAAGGTAGAAATCTCCATTGATATATTCATTTATTCACCTCAAATTTAAGTGACATAATAATTTATTAATAAAAGCACAAGCTATAACTTATGTAAATAAATTAGTAACTTGTGCTTGTTATTATTATTCTACTGATATTAAGAAATAATAAAGAGGTTGTGCTCCTCTATAACATTGTACATCTAAATCTTCATATTTATCTTCTATTTTCTTAGTGAAATCTTCTGCTTCCTTTTCTGAAACATCTGCCCCATAGAATATAGTGATAAGCTCACTGTCTTCATCAATCATTTCTGAAAGCACTTCCTCAGCAACATCACAGTAAGAAGTTCCTACCTTCTTTATTTTACCTTCTATAAGACCTAAAATATTTCCTTCTTCTATTTTAATTCCATCTACTTCAGTATCTCTTACAGCATAAGTAATAGATCCTGTTTTAACCATTTCTATAGCTTCTTTTAAATTTTCTACATTCTCTTCTACCTCTGCTTCAGGATTAAACATTGTTAAACATGTTATTCCCTGAGGTATTGTTGTTGTTGGAATTACCCTAATATCTTTATCTGAAATTTCTGCAGCTTGATTTGCAGACATTATTATATTCTTATTATTTGGAAGTACAAAAATATGTTCAGCATTTAATTTGGAAACAGCATCTAATATGTCTTGAGTAGAAGGATTCATTGTTTGACCACCTTCAATTACATGATCTACACCTAAGTCCTTGAATATATTACTGATACCATCTCCCATTGCTACTGATACAAAGGCATATTTTTTCTTTTCTACATCTAAAACTATTTCTTCAGTAAAAATATCATCTTGTTCTACATTAGCCTTTTTATATTCTTCCTTAGTCAAAAGCACTTCTCTATGTTCTTCTCTCATATTATCAATTTTAATTTTTGACAGCTCGCCAAGCTTTACAGCTTTTGATAAAACTAAACCTGGATCATTTGTATGAATATGAACTTTTATTACATCCTCATATCCAACAACTATTTGTGAATCTCCTAGCGGAGTTATTTCATCTCTAAATTGGTTAGCCTTTTCTGCATTTCCCATAATGATGAATTCTGTACAGTATCCAAATTTAATATCTATATCTTCTGTTCCCGATGCTCCAGCAGCTTTAGCACTTGCAGGTTTAACATCTTTAATTTCAGCTTTTATGTCATCTCTCAACGCCTCATACATAGCATTAAATATTATATATAAGCCCATTCCACCAGAGTCAACTACATTTGCCTTCTTAAGAGCTGGTAATAACTCAGGAGTTTTGTCTAACATTTTCTTAGCTTCATCTACAACAAGCTTCATTAAATCTACAATATCTTTTTCATCACTATCAATTGCTCCATCAGCAGCAGCTCTAACAACTGATAAAATTGTACCTTCAGTTGGTCTCATAACTGCTTTATAAGCTGAATTGCTACCTTCTTTTAAAGCTATTGCAAATCCTACCGAATCTACTTCATCTTTATCTGCAAGACCTTTTGAAATACCTCTTAGAATTTGTGAAAGGATTACTCCTGAATTACCTCTTGCTCCCATTAAAGCACCTTTAGCAAGTTTCTTAGAAGTTTCACCAATAGATTTAGAATTTAATCCTTCTATTTCTTTTACCGCAGCCTTAAAAGTTGCAGACATATTAGTGCCTGTATCTCCATCTGGAACAGGGAAAACATTTAAGGAATTCACATATTCACTTTCCTCTAATAATTTATTACTAGCATGAACAACCATATTATAAAAATCATGGCCATTTATTTTATGATATTTCATCTTTTAACCTCCTAGACTCTAACTGCTTGAACATTTACTGTAACAGATGAAACCTTTAATCCAGTAAAGTTTTCCACACTATAACGTACCTTTTGTATAATATTACTTGCTATAACAGAAATTTTTGTTCCGTATTCTACCATAACAAATAATTCTATTATTAATTTATTATCATCAAATTTCAATTTTACGCCCTTACTTAAATTTTCAATTCTCATTAATTCCCATAAACCTTCTGTTGCATTCTTAGAAACCATACCAACTACTCCATAGCATTCCATAGTTGATAATCCAACTATTTTAGCAAGTACCTCTTCAGAGTATTGTATATTTCCAATTTCATTTGAATATCCTACCATACAGAATCCTCCTTTACATTTCCTTACACTATATTTTATATTACTTATTTCCATTATTCAAGTAAATATTATACATATGTATTATATGATAATCTTTGTTACTATATAAATTTTTCTATAATTTAAAAGTTTTATCTTTTTTTCTTCTTTTCTATTGCTTTTATTATGGTAGTTATGTTAAAATCTATTTTGTCCTATTGAAGAGAATTTATCTTCGAAAATAAGGAGGTGTTTTCAAGTGGCAAGAAGATGCGAAGTTTGTGATAAAGGAGTTATTTCAGGATCTCAATACTCCCATTCACATCGTCAATCAAAGAGAACTTGGGCTCCTAACATAAAGAGAGTAAAGGCTTTAGTTAATGGAACACCAAAAACAGTTCATGTATGTACAAGATGCCTTAGATCTGGAAAGGTTCAAAGAGCAATATAGTTCAAATAAAAAATGCAATTGATAACAATTGCATTTTTTATTTTACGAAAATTTCTATGTCCTATCTTTCATATGTAGGTTTACTTTTTCCTTCTAAAAAATTTTATAAAGTTTGATATAAATTTAGGCAGCTTTATAGCAACTATTTTCATTTTTACCTCCTAAAAAACACTTACCTCTTTATATACATTTTATGCAAATAAAAGAAATAAGTGCCTCTTAATTTAATCTTTTGAATATAATATCATTAAAATTCCACTATCAAAAATTAATTCAATATTTTTATCCAGAAATTCATTTGAAGTTGTAATTCCATCTTCTATTTTTAAATTATAATTATTAAGTTCATATTTTGCACCTTTAATAGTTAGATTTTTTACTAATCCAGAATAAGCTTTAAAAGAAACTATTTGACCTTTTTCACCTTTTATTTTTATATTCTCCTTTGCTAAAAATACTTTATTATATTCATCTTCTATTACTACTAATACACCTTTTTCTAGTCCTTGAAGCATAAGTCCTAAATTACTTAAAGTATGATCTAATCTTGTTCCAGTAGCCCCAAGAAAAATTATGTACTTAGCTCCCTTATCAATAGCAAAATCTAAAGCCACCTTACTATCTGTATCATCTTTCTCTCTTTTTAATTTAATTTTTTCTATTCCTAGTTTTTCAAAATAATTTAAAGTTAAAATATCTGCAGAGTCAAAATCCCCTAATATATAATCAGGCTCTATTTTATATTTATATAAAATATCACAGCCCCTATCTACACCAATAATTATATCAGCATCCTCTGATTTCTCTTTTAAAAGCTCGTAACCAGGTGGATTCCCTCCGCTTACTATTAAGGCTTTCATTTTATTCTCCTCTTATAGCTTTTATATTTTCTTCTATATTACCATCTTTAAATATGGCTGAACCTGCAACCAATACATTAGCTCCAGCATTAATAATATCAATTGCATTACTTCTATCTACTCCACCATCAACTTCAATTAATAAATTAGGATTTACCTTCATACTCATTTCTTTAACTTCCTTAATTTTATCTATTGAGTATGGGATAAATTTTTGTCCTCCAAAACCAGGATTTACAGACATTATTAAAACTAAATCTAATTTACATAATATATCTTTTAATACATAAGTCGGCGTCCCTGGATTTAAAGAAACTCCTGCCTTTTTACCCTTTGATTTTATATATTCAATTGCCCTATCAATATGTTTTTCAGCTTCATAATGTATAGTTATTATATCTGCACCTGCATCTATAAAATCATCTAAATATCTTGAAGGACTTTCAATCATTAAATGCACATCAAAAACCTTAGTTGTTTTATTTCTTATTGACTTTATTACAGGTAGTCCAAGGCTAATATTGGGCACAAAGTTTCCATCCATAACATCAATATGAATAAAATCTGCCCCTGCCTTGTCTAATCGTATTACATCATCACCTAATTTTGAAAAGTCTGCTGATAATATTGATGGTGAAATTTTTACCATTTGTTCTTCCTCCTATCTTTTATTTCTTCTAAAACTCTTATATAAAAATTATACCTATATTCATTAATTTTTTCATCCTCTAAGGCCTTTTTTAACTCACAGCCAGGTTCTTTATAATGGAGACATCCCCTATACTTACATTCATTATTATATTCTTTAAATTCAGGAAAACAATATTTTAATTCCTCTTCCTCAATAAAATCAATAGTTATATTTGAAAAGCCAGGACTATCTACTAAAAATCCTTCCTCAATTTCAATTAACTCACTATGTCTAGTTGTATGCTTACCTCTTCCAATTTTTTCAGAAACTTCACCAGTCTTCATATGTGTCCTGTTTAATAGTGTATTTATTAAAGTTGATTTACCTGCTCCAGAAGGACCACATAAGACTGTTACATTGTTCTTTAATCGCTTTTTAAGCAGTTCTATTCCTTCTCCTTTTTTAGCATTAATAAAAAGTACATCATAACCGATAGCCTTTATCTTACTTTCAACTTCTTTCTTTTCCTCTTCACTAGCTAAATCTATTTTATTTAAACATACTACTGCTTTAATATTATTGTATTCACAAATGATTAAAAATCTATTTAACAAATCATAATTTAGATCTGGATTTTTTATTGCAAAAACAACAAAAGCCTGAGTAACATTAGAAACTGTTGGTCTTTCAAGATAAGATTTCCTTTCTTTTATGTCATTTATTACTCCCTTGCCATTAGAAATTTCTATTGTAACATCATCTCCAACTACAGGCTTTAAATCTTTATGTCTAAATATTCCTCTCGCTTTACATTCAATTATACCTTCATTAGTTTTTACATAGTAAAATCCACCAATTCCTTTTACTATTTTTCCTTCCATATTACCTCCAAGATTATATTTTTCTTTTCTATTTATAATAACCAAATTATATAAAAAATTGCAAATAATTTTTATAAAAAAATCAGCCATTGGCTGATTTTTTTATTGTTGTGGTTTATTTTCTTCTTGTTGATTTGTTTCTTTTTGCGTATTAAGTGTTACAGTTCCACCTTCTTTAACTGTTTCTGTGAAAGATACTACTATTGCATCATCATCTTTTGGGCCTTTAATGTCTATTCCTAAACCTGCAACTTCAAGTCTTGCCTTTGCAACTGAAAGAGTCTGTCCTTCGCTTAAACCTATTTCTTTTCGAACATCAATTATTCTCTCTTCAAATTTACCAACAATTATAGTAATTGGAGTACCTTCCTCAACTTTATTGCCTGAAATAGATTGAGATAATATTATACCATCTTCTGCTTTATCATAAGTTGTTTTAGTCTCTACTGTAACAGTTAACTTTAATGCTTGCAAATCTCCTTTTCCATCTTTTTCAGATTTGCCAACAACACTTGGTACTTCAACTAATTTTACTTCCGGTCCTTTGCTAATAATTATTTGAATTGCTGCATCCTTTTTAATTTTTGTTTTGGCTGCTGGATTTTGTCTAATTAAATAACCATATTCTACATCATCACTAAATTCTTCTGTAATAGTATAATTTGAAAAGCCCTGGGTCTCTAAAATATGTTTAATATTAGTGATTTCATAGTTTCTAAAGTCTGGCATATTATAAGTTTCTTCTCCACCAGAAACTACCGCTTTTATACTGGTATTTTTCTTAACTTTAGTACCTTCTTTAGGATCTATACTTAATATTGTATTTTCTTCCTTATCACTAACTTCTGTTTTTATTATTTCTAATCTTAAACCTATTTTCTCTAATTCCTTAACTGCATCTTCTGACTTTAATCCAACGAGCTTAGGAACCTCTACTTCACTATTTCCTCCTCCAACAGCTAAATAATAACCAACAAATAAAAGAAGAATTACTCCTAATATGGAACCTATTGTTATAAAAACCTTCTTTTTAACATTTTTCTTCTTCTTTGGCTTTTCTTTTAAATCTTCATCATATTCTTCATCATATTCTTCATCATCATAATAGTCATCATCTTCATTAGTATCCTCTTGGATATAGTTTTCTTTTTCTTTATTTTGGTTTTTCCCTAAAATAGGTGACATAACTATTGTTCTTTCATCATTTTGCTCTTTGTTATCACCAATAATAACATCTGGATTTTCTTTTATTTTATTTAAATCTTGAATTAGTTCCTTTGCATTTATATATCTTTTTATTGGTTCTTTTTGAATAGCTTTTAATATCAAGTTATTTAAACTTGACGGAATTGATGAATTTAAATTCTTCGGAGGTATAGGATCTTCTTGTATATGTTTTAAAGCTACGGTAACTGGTGAATCTCCCTCAAAAGGTAAAACTCCAGTAACCATTTCATATAGTACTACTCCAAGAGAATAAATATCAGTTCTAAAATCTATATATGTTCCTCTGGCTTGTTCTGGTGAAAGATAGTGTGCTGATCCAATAACACTAGTGGTATTTGTTATTGTTTGTGAATCTACTGATTTTGCTATTCCAAAATCGGTAACCTTTATTTCCCCTGATTCAGTAACCAAGATATTTTGTGGCTTTATATCCCTATGAATTATGTTATTTCTATGAGCACAATCTAAAGCTTTAGCAATTTGCAATGCAATGTTTATTGCTGTAGTATATGACAGTTTTCCGTTAAATTTAATTAAATCCTTTAAAGTTTTTCCATTAATATATTCCATTACTATATAATCTATAGTATCTTGAGTGCCAACATCTAAAATATTAACTATATTTGCATCTGATAGGTTAGCAATAGCTGTAGCTTCTTTTTTAAATTTCTGCGAAATTTCCTCATTATCTGCAAATTGCTTTTTAAGTACTTTAACTGCAACAAATCTATTTAATTTATGACACTTAGCCTTATATACTTCAGACATGCCCCCTTCGCCTATTTTTTCTAGGATCTCATATCTTCCACCAAGAATTACTCCTATCATATTACACCTCTCCTCCAACTAACATTACAGTTATATTATCTCTTCCACCATTTTTCTTTGCTAAGCTTACAAGATTTTCACATATATTTTGTAAGTCTCCATCCTTTGCTAATTCCTTAGATATTTCATCTAAACTTACTTCATTAGTTAATCCATCAGTACATAATATAAATAAATTATATTGTAACTTATCAATATCAAAAATATCTATATCTACTTTTTTATCTGTTCCAATAGCTCTTGTAATTATATTTTTATTCGGATGATTTTCTGCCTCTTCCTTTGAAATACTACCGGAATCAAGAAGTTCTTGTACTAAAGAATGATCCTTTGTTATTTTGTAAATTTCTTTATCCTTAATTCCAAAACAAGCACTATCTCCAACATTAGCAACCTGAATAAATTCTTCAGTTATATAGCAAGCCACTACTGTTGTCCCCATACCATTGTAGGTTGAATCTTTATAAGCTAAATCATAGACCTGTTTATTTGCATATTCTATTGCAGATCTTAAAAGTTCTTTATCTTTTCCATTTTTATAATTATTTTTTATATATTCTACTAGAGCCTCACCAGCTGTTTTGCTAGCAACTTCCCCAGCATTATGTCCGCCCATTCCATCAGCAACAACATAAATTTTAAAATCTTTGTTCTCATAAAATTCAAAATAATCCTCATTTAAGCTTCTTATATTACCTAAATCAGTTTTTACACCAACCATACATCCCACTCCCTTAATCTCTACCTTCTAAGTATTTTCTCCTTAACTGACCGCAAGCAGCATCAATGTCACTACCCATTTCTCTTCTTACTGTTACTTCAATTTTATATTTATTAAGGGTTCTTTCAAATTCTTCAATAGTTTTCTTTGAAGGTCTTCTTAATGTATTTTCTTTAATTTCATTCACTGGAATAAGATTTACATGACATAACCTTCCTTTTAATAATTGTGACAATTCAATAGCATCTTCTACACTGTCATTTATCCCTGAAACTAGAGAATACTCAAAGGTTATACGTCTTTTTGTTTTTTCTATGTAATAATCACAGGCTTTTAATATTTCGTCTATAGAATATTTTTTAGCTATTGGCATAATCTCTCTTCTTCTTTTATCATTTGATGCATGTAAAGAAATAGCAAGGGTAATACTATATCCTTTATCAGCCAACTCATATATTTTAGGTACCAACCCACAAGTTGATAAGGTTATGTGCCTTTGTCCAATATTTAATCCATAATCTGCGTTTACTAATTCTATAAACTTTGTAACATTATCAAAATTATCGAGGGGCTCTCCACTACCCATTAAAACAATATTTGATATTCTTTCACCAATTGTCTCTTGAGCTAAAAGAACCTCTGCAAGCATTTCACCAGCTGTAAGATTTCTAATTCTACCCTCTAATGTAGATGCACAAAATTTACAACCCATTCTACATCCTACCTGAGTAGATATACAAATTGAATTTCCATGTTTATATTTCATTACTACGCTTTCAATAATATTACCATCATTAAAAGCAAATAAAAATTTAGTAGTTTTATCTAGTTTAGATTCGTATTTATGAACAATTTTAGGCTTTTCTATAGAGAAACTATTATTAAGTTTCTCTATAGTAGTCTTTGGTAAATTCTTCATATCTTCAAATTTCCAAACACCTTTATATATCCATGAAAATACCTGCTTTGATCTAAAAGCACTTTCTTTATTTTCCTTCATCCAATTTGAAAGTTCTTCTAAGCTGTAATTTAATATATTATCCATTTGTTCCACCTATTTTTTCTTCTTTAATTTTGCGATAAAGAAACCATCCATTGATTCATTTGGTAATATAGTTAAACATCCTTCTTTGCTATATAAAAAGTTATTATTTTTCCCAATAAATATTTTTTCTATTTCTGCATCCTTATATTTAGATAAAAACCATTCAATATTTTCTTCATTTTCTTCTTTATTTAAAGTACATGTAGAATATATAAGGATTCCCTCTGGTTTTAAATATTGCCATGCATTTTCCATTATATCTCTTTGAATTTGAACAAGGTCTTTTAACTGCTGTCTTGTTTTATTCCATTTAATTTCTGGTTTCTTTCTTATAATTCCAAGACCTGAACAAGGTACGTCAATTAATACTTTATCAGCAAAACTAATATAGTCAGTATTTAATTTAGCAGCATCCATTTGATAAGCTTCTATATTATTTAATCCTAATCTTTCTGCATTATCTATTATAAGAGACAACTTATTTTCATGTAAATCAAAGGCTAAAACTCTACCAGTATTATTTAATAATTCTCCAATGTGGGTAGTTTTTCCACCAGGTGCTGCACATAAATCTAGTACTGTATCTCCTTCTTTTAAATCAAGTAAAGGAGCTACTAACATTGCACTTTCATCTTGGACTGTAATATAACCCTGTTGAAATAATTCATTATTTTCAATGCCCTTTCCACCTTTTATTGAAATAGCTTCCGGGCAGGCATACCCTTCTTCTATGTTATAACCTAATTCTTCTAATTTTCCATAAACTTCTTCATAGTCTGCTTTTAATTCATTTACTCTTACTGTAACCTTTGGGGTTTCATTTAAGCCAGCCATTATCCTCATGGTTCTTTCTTCACCATATTGTTTAATAAAAAGTCTTATCATCCAAGGTTGAAAAGAAAACTTATAAGCTAACTCATTAATTCTATTGCCTGGAACTACTATTTCCTTCTCGTCTTTTATATAATTTCTTAATATTGCATTTACTAATTTGGAATCTTCTTCAGAAACAGTTTTTGCATCTTCCACAGCTTCATTACAAATTGCATATTCCGGTATTTTATCTAAAAAGTATAATTGATATATTGCAATTCTCAATATATTTAAAGTAGTATTATTAATTAATTTTATATCCTTAACAAAATTACTTATTATTACATCTAATGTCCCTTTTCTTCGTAATGTACCATAAACTATTTCAGTTATAAGTCCTTTGTCTTTATCACTTATTTCATTGTTATTAAATTCATTAGATAGAATTAAATTTGAATACGCTCCTTCTTCTAAGACTCTTTGCACAATTTGTCTTGCAATTTTTCTACTGTTCATTTTAATACCTCTTTATTTATAAATTAAGCTATATAGCTAAATTATTAATTATAGCTATTTATGCTCCTATTTAGATTAAACTAGCTTTTCGTTTGTTTCAATTTTATTACCATTTATATATTGCTCAATTGTTAATGGCTTTCCGTTTGGAAATTGTATTTTCTTTATTAATAGTATCCCATCTGATGTAGCCACTTTAATACCAGCTTTAGAAACATCTATTATTGTACCAGGTTCTTTACTAGAATGCTCATTTAGTAAAACACTTTCAAAAATCTTCATGTTTTGCTCTTTATAGGTTGTATGAGCAATTGGCCATGGATTAAGTCCTCTAATTAAATTATGAATATCTTTAGCAGAATTATTCCATTCAATTTTTCCTATTTCTTTATTTAACATTTTCGCATAAAAATTTGTTTCCTCAGGCTGTTTAATAGCTTTTATGCTATTATTTAATAATCCTTCTATCGTCTTAACAACAAGGTCAGCTCCTCTATCTTTTAAAATATCATGAAGCTCCCCAGCAGTCATATTTTCTGTTATTTCTACTTCATCCTTTAAAAGCATATCTCCTGTATCTAAACCAACATCCATTAACATTGTTGTATTTCCTGAAACTCTCTCACCCTTAATTATTGACCAGTTAATCGGCGCTGCTCCTCTAAATTTTGGAAGCAATGAGGCATGTAAATTTATACATCCATATTTAGGTATATCTAATACTTCTTTTGTCAATATTTGACCATAAGCTACTACTATTATAAAGTCTGGCTTTAAACTTTTTAAATATTCAATTGCTTCCACATCTTGCTTAAGCTTAACTGGTTGAAAAATTTTAATATTATTTTCAAGGGCAACTTCTTTAACTGGAGAAAAGGACATCTTTTTTCCTCTTCCCTTTGGTTTATCTGGCTGAGTAAATACACTTTCAACACCATAGGCAGATATTAGTTTTTTTAAAGTTGGTACAGCAAATTCAGGTGTACCCATAAATACTATCTTCATATTACTTCATCCCTTACTATTTTAAATAATCAATATATAACTTTCCATCTAAATGATCATTTTCATGAAGAATTGCTCTTGCTAATAATTCTGTAGCTTCTAAAACAAACTCTTCTCCTTTTTCATTTAATGCTTTGACTTTTACATAGTTTGGTCTTTCAACTTCAGCTTCTTCATTAGGGATACTAAGACACCCCTCTGGTCCTAATTGAGAGCCAGAAACTTCTAATATTTCTGGGTTAATAAATACCCTTAATCCATTATCATCATAAACATCTATAACAAATATCCTTTGAAGAATACCAACCTGAGGTGCCGCTAAGCCTACCCCATCAGCTTCATACATTGTATCAGCCATATCTTGAATTAATTTTAATGTTCTATTTGTAATTTCCTTTACAGGCTTACATTTTTTTCTTAATACTTCGTCTCCATTTATTCTAATATTTCTAATAGCCATCTTTTACCTCCTAGCTTAAACTATTTGGATTAACATCCAAACTAATTTTAATATCATTATATACATTCTTATTTAATTGATAAACTCTATCTTTTATTTTATTGCAAAACTCTAAAGATAAATCACCTTTTAACAGTATTTGCCATCTGTAATTTTCTTTAATTTTTAATATAATACAAGGCACTGGTCCAAGCATCTCAATATTCAAATACTTCTCTGTAATCTTAAAAAGTTCCACTTTTAACTTTTTCATAAAATCTATTAGTATTTTTTCATTCTTTGATGAAACATTAACTAATAATATTTTAGCAAAAGGCGGATAATTCATCAAACCTCTCATTGTAAATTCTTCTTTATAAAATCCCTCATAATCGTATTTTTTAGCATATTCTATACTATAATGCTCTGGATTATAGGTCTGTACAATAACTTTACCTTCCTTATCTCCTCTACCAGCTCTGCCTGAAACTTGAGTTATTAATTGATAGGTTTTTTCTGAAGATCTATAGTCAGGTATATTTAAAGACATATCTGCTGCTAAAATTCCAACTAAGGTTACATTATTAAAATCTAAGCCTTTAGACACCATTTGAGTTCCAATTAGTATATCAGCCTCTCCCTTTTTAAAGGCATTATAAATATATTCATGAGAATTTTTATTTCTTGTGGTATCAACATCCATTCTCAATATTTTAGCATTAGCAAAATATTTTTTTATCTCTTCTTCAACTCTTTCTGTACCTGCTCCAAAATGCTTTACATATTTACTCTTACATTTTGGGCATAACTTTTCTTGTCTTTTAGTATAACCACAGTAATGACAGTTTAATAAACCATTTTTGTGATATGTTAAAGATATTTCGCAGTTAGGACATTTAAAAACATAACCACAGCTTCTACAAGAAACAAAAGTTGAAAATCCTCTTCTATTTAAAAATAAAATAATTTGTTCTTTTTTTCTTAATTTTTCCTTAATTTCATGCATCAATTTTCTGCTAAACATGGATATATTTCCACTATTTAGTTCTTCTCTCATATCTATTATTTCCATTTTAGGCATTGCTTTATTGTACACCCTATTTTTTAACTCAATTAATTCTATTTCACCTGATAAAGCCCTATAATAAGTTTCAATTGCTGGAGTTGCTGAGCCTAAAATAACTTTACAATCTCTTATTTGGGATATAAATTCTGCCACTTCTCTTGCATGATATTTAGGATTTTGTTCTGATTTATATGTATTTTCATGCTCCTCATCTAAAATTATTATCCCCAAATTTTTAGCTGGTAAAAACAAGGCGCTTCTTGCTCCTATTATTAACCTTGCTTTTCCTTCCTTCACCCTATACCATTCATCATATCTTTCTCCATCCGAAAGTTTACTATGAAAGACAGCAACTTCCTTACCAAATCTACCTTTAAACCTTTCTATCATTTGAGGAGTTAAAGAGATTTCTGGTACTAAAATAATTGCTGACTTTCCAGTCTTTAGTGCGTCACTTACAGCATTCATATAAACTTCCGTTTTTCCTGAACCTGTTACCCCCTTTAATAAAAAAACTCTATTCTTTGATTCTCTAATAGTTTTTATAGCATTTTGCTGTTCTAGGTTTAAAAACTTTTCACTGTAAGTATTATATTCCTTTATGTTATATCTATATACTGTTTCTTCCTCAACCTTTAAATATTTCTCTTTAATTAATTTATTGATTTTATATAAAGATAAAGAAAAATTTCTTACCAGTTCACTTTTAGTAAATTTCCCATCATTTTTTTCTATAATAGATATAACATCTTTATATCTTTCATATATATTAACATCATATTTTTCTCTATTTATTGTGATAATCATTTTATGTTTATTTTTTATTCCTTTTAATATTCCTTGAGGAATAAATAATCTTATTGCATCTATATATTTACATAAATAATTATCTTTTAAATAATTTACTATTTTCAAATCATCTTCTGTTAAAATTGGGTCAAGTATTTCAATTTTTTTAATTTTCTTTATCTGAAATTCCTTTATTTCTTCTCGTTCTATTAATTTTATTATAAAACCATCAACTGAAGTTCTGGTGCCAAAAGGAACCTTTATCCATTGACCAACCTTTACCAATCCAATAAACTCCTCTGTGATTTCATAAGTAAAAGGTTTATCTATATCTAAAGCATCACTATTTATAATAACTTCTGCATATAATTTCAAATTAATCACCCTTTTATTAGGTTATTTTCTTATAGAAGAAGAAAGCGCCTTAGCGCTTTCTTAATATAATATCAAAGATTCTTGATGCTACTTCTTTTTTACTCATCTTATCTAAATATATTTCTTCTCCATCCTTAGAAATAATTATAACTTTATTATTATCACTTCCAAATCCGGTATCAGCACTTGTTATATCATTGGCTACTATGTAATCTAAATTTTTATCCTTAATCTTTCTTTTTGCATTTTCTACTATATTATTACTTTCTGCAGCAAATCCTACTAAAATTTGATTAGTTTTCTTCTCGCCTAAGATTTTCAAAATATCATTATCTCTTTCAAAAGTCAGAGTTAAATCTTCCTCAGTCTTTTTAATTTTTTCAATACTATAATTTTTTATTTTATAATCTGCTACTGCAGCAGCTTTAATCACTATATCACTATCATTAAAATAGTCTAAAAGCACATTTTTCATTTCTTCATTAGTAAGGACATTTATAACTTTAACACAATTTGGTTTTTCTAAATTTGTAGGACCTGAAACTAAAATTACTTCAGCTCCTCTTCTCGCAGCTTCTTCAGCAATTGCATATCCCATTTTTCCTGTAGATCTATTAGTTAAATATCTTACAGGATCAATAGGTGCTATTGTTGGTCCAGCACTAATTAAAACCTTTTTCCCCATTAAATCTTTATTAGTATCGAGATTATTTATCTCTTCTAATACTTTATTTACAATAGTATCAACATCTGCAAGCTTTCCTTCACCGGTATCACCACAAGCTAATCTTCCACTTGTTGGTTGAATAAACTTATATCCATATCCTTCTAGCTTTTTAATATTATCTTGAACAATTTTATTTTGAAACATATTAGTATTCATAGCAGGTGCAAAAATTACTTTTGACTTAGTAGCCATTATTGTTGTTGATAACATATCATCAGCAATACCATTTGCAATCTTACCAATAATGTTTGCAGTAGCAGGAACTATTAAGAAAATATCTGCTTTTTTTGCTAATGATATATGTTGTATCTCAAAAGCCTTTGGTTCTGCAAACATATCTGTTACAACCATATTTTGACTAAGGGATTGAAAGGATAAGGGTGTAACAAATTTTGTAGCTGAGTTTGTCATAATAACATTAACATCTATATTATGTTTTTTTAACTTACTTACTACTTCTAAAGCTTTATAAGCAGCTATTCCTCCAGTTACTCCTACGCATACACATTTTTTATTGTTCATTTGATTCTATTACCTCTTTTTTATCTTTATTATTTAGAATATAGTAATCAATTTTACCTTCATTAACTTCATTAATTGAAATTGTTAAAGCTTTCTTTAGTTTTGTATCAATATAAGGCTTGCTGCCATCTATTATTTGTCTTGCTCTTTTAGAAGTAATTATTACTAGTGAATATCTATCATCTACTTTTTTTAATAAATCCATTATTGATGGATTAATCATAGAGTTGTTCATGAATTAAGCCCTCCTTAGATTCTAAAATTGTATTATCTTTTATTCTATCAACTCTGCATTTTTCTGCTGCTATAATAGCCTCCACCTTAGAAACAGCAAGCTCTAAAGTATCGTTAACTACAGCATAATTATATTTAGAAACATAGTTTATCTCTTTATATGCATTTTTAAATCTTGTCATTAGAGATTCCTCTGTTTCACTGCCTCTTTTAATAATTCTCCTTTTTAATTCTTCCATTGATGGAGGAAGAATAAAAATAAATACGCCTTCTTTAAAATTTTCTTTAACTTGTAAGGCTCCTTGTATGTCAATTTCTAAAATAACATCTTTTCCTTCTTCTAACATTTTATTTACATTAACTCTTGGTGTTCCATAGAAGTTACCATGAACTTCAGCATATTCTATAAAACCATTTTCCTTAACTTTTCTTTCAAATTCTTCTTTTGTTAAAAAATAATAGTTAACTCCATCAATTTCTCCTTCTCTTGGACTTCTAGTAGTAGCAGAAACTGATAAATATATATTTTTATTCTTTTCTATAAGCTTCTTACATATGGTTCCCTTTCCTGCACCAGAAGGTCCGGATATAACTATTAGAACTCCCTTATTCTTACTCATTATTCAACAACCTCATCTACTACTTCATCTTTATCAACTAATCTATGAGCTACAGTTTCCGGTTGAACTGCTGATAAAATTATATGATCACTATCTGTAATTATTACAGCTCTTGTTCTTCTTCCATAGGTTGCATCAATAAGCATACCTCTATCTCTCGCTTCCTGTATAATTCTTTTTATCGGAGCAGATTCTGGACTAACTATTGCTACAAGCCTATTAGCAGAAACTATATTACCAAATCCAATATTAATTAATTTTATACTCATTTCTTTCCTCCTAATTATTCAATATTTTGTACTTGTTCTCTAATTTTTTCTATTAAATTTTTTATATTAATGACATAATTTGTCATATTTATATCAGTTGACTTTGAAGCAATTGTATTAGCTTCTCTGTTCATTTCTTGAATTATAAAGTCTAATTTTCTACCTATTGGCTCTGTTTCTTTAAAGGTCTTTCTAACTTGATCTATATGGCTCTTTAATCTAATAATTTCTTCATCTACAGCAGCCTTATCTGCAATTATAGCAGCTTCTTGTGCAATTCTAGCTTCATCAATATCAATTTTATCTAAAAGCTCTTTAATTCTAGCTTCTAATTTAGATTTATATGTAACTGGTATTGCGTCTGCTAATTCTTCAATATTGTTAACAAAGATTTCTATATCCTTTAATTTAAGTAATATATCATCTTTTAATTTTTCTCCTTCTGCTACTCTCATCTTTTCCATTTTTTCTAAAGCTTCTTCAATTAAAGGCTTTAAAAATTCAAATTTTTTCTCAATATTATCTTCTTCTTCAACAATTTCTATTACATCGGTAAATCTAGCAATATGAGAAACAGTAATATCATTTTTTACATTGAATTTTTCTTCTATTTCTAATAAACACTTGTAATAGCTTTCTGCAAGATTTAGATTTAATCTTGCTAGTCCTTCTCCACTAGAATAGGATTTCTGATTAATATAAACATCTACTTTTCCCCTATTTAATTTTTCATTTATTAATTTTCTAATTTGCTCTTCTAATGGAATTAAATTTTTAGGTAATTTAATATTAATATCTAAATATCTGCTATTAACACTTTTCATTTCAATAGAAAATAAATATTTACTTCCCTCATCATTACTAGCTCTGCCGAAACTAGTCATACTTTTTACCATATCTGCCTCCAAAAATTAATTAACTACTTTTTTTAATATTAAAATTTTAGACATTATAAGTCAACTGTTTGTTAACAATTTATTCATATTTTATTTTTTCTCATTTTATTTACTTATAAATTGTGAACTGTAAATTATAAAAAAAGAAGAGTTCTCACACTCTTCCTTTTAAAACAACTTCTTATACTTCATTAAAAGCTTCATTTAAATTAAGATTTTCTTTACTTGATAGTACAACTAATAATTTAATTCTTGCTTTTTGACCTGGCATATCTTCTTCAAAAAATACACCTAAATCCTTTAGCATTTTTCCACCGCCTTCATAACCATAAGCCTCTCGAACTCGTCCCTCAAAACATCTTGAAACAACAATTACTGGTATCTCCTTCTTTAAGGCTTTTTTTATTCCTGGCAGCATCAGAGGAGGCACATTTCCTCTTCCTAACGCTTCTATTACTATTCCCTTATAACCTTTATCTATTGCAAATTCAACAAAATCCGAATTCATTCCAGAAACACATTTAATTAATGCAACATCACCAATTATTTTATCTAATTTATAAGTTTTGTGCTTTCGAGTTTTTCTATGAAATACTACTTGATTATTATCTACTATACCAATAGGACCAAAATTAGGCGTTCTAAAAGCATTTAGTGCCATGGAATTAGCTTTAGTGACCTCTGATGCACAATGTAATTCTCCATTAAAGCAAACTAATACCCCTCTTCCTTTTGCTTCTTCAGATATAGCTGTACAAATTGATGTTGCTAAATTAAAAGGACCATCATAACCAAGTTCTGAACTGCTTCTCATTGCACCAGTTACCACAATAACTTTTTCAGTGTTAATTGTAAGATCTAAAAAATAAGCAGTTTCTTCTAAAGTATCTGTGCCATGAGTTAATACAACTCCATCTATATCTTCTCTATTAACTAGCTCATTAATAAAATTACTTAGCCTAAACATGTCCTCTATTGAAATATGAGGTGAAGGTTTTTCTGAGAAACTATAGCTTTCTATATCTGCAAATTCATCTGCTCCAGTTACCATTGAAAGAATTTCTTCTCCACTTAAACCAGGTACCGCAGCATTTATTTTTTCATCTATTTTCATAGATATTGTACCGCCATTAAAAACTAAGGCTACTTTTTTCATAATTATCTCCTAAAATAAAATATAATTTTTATTTATAAAAATTATGGCTCTTATAAAAACCAAAAGCATTAAAGATTATAGATAGTACTTTACCTTAATAATCTTCGTTTAATAATTATATTATATATAATATATAATTTTATATTCAATTTAAATGCATTTTTTAATTTTTCCTCTATATAATTTATTATATATTTTTCTTTCAGTTATTGGATACATTGTTAAAACATTAATAAAATCCTTATTATTATCTATTTCTATTCCCATTAATATATATTCATTAAATTTTTTAATTAATTCTATATTTATAACATTATCTGTTGACTTATAAACTCCAATATAATCTGGTGCATCAATGATTTTTTTCATATATTCAATAGGATTATTTATTACTTTTTTATTTAAATGCTTGCCATGTCGTTTTCTTATATGCTGTAACACTCTATCAGATGCATAAATGGTACCAGTAAATTTAACTCCTATAGCAGTAGCCATCTTTTCTTTAAAATATCCAACTCTTTTATAGGCATTAATTCTATCGGCCATGATATCCCTCTATTCTTTATAGTATATCGAGAACTATTTTATTTACTTATTTATATTATATATTATTCAAAAGTCTATGCAATTCTACTAGAATTATATAACAGAAAAGGAGTTGTCAAAGACAACCCCTTTTTAGTATGATAGCTCTATTGTTTCATACTTCTTATAAATTTTGCGATTCTTTTATAATATTATACAAATTAATCCACCGCTACCTTCATTAATAATCTTTTGAAGGGTTTTTTGAATTTTAATTTGTACATCTTCTGGCATTTTATATAATTTATTTTGTAATCCCTCTTTTATTAAAACCTCTAGTGGTTTACCAAACATATTGCTTTGCCATAATGCTGAAGGATCCTCTTCAAATTGTTCCATTAGGGACTTAATTAATTCTTCACTTTCTTTTTCAGAACCCATTATTGGGCTTATCTCAGTCTTTATATTAGCCTTAATAAAATGCAAAGATGGTGCTGAAGCTTTTAATTTCACTCCAAACTTAGAGCCATGTTTTACCAACTCAGGTTCTTCGAATTTCATTTCAGAAAGTTGAGGTGCAACTAAACCATAACCAGTTTCACGAACATCTATTAAAGCATCCTTTACCTTATCATATTCTTTCTTTGCAAAATTAAGCTCTTTAATTAAAGATAATAAATCACTTTCCGATTTAACATCTAAGTCACAAATTTCACTTAATATGTTATAGAATATTCCTTCCTTAGGCTTCATAAATATAGTTGCCTTACCCATACCTAAGTCTACAGAACTCATTTCAGTTGGCGCTAAATTTTCTTCTTGATTTAATAAATTGATTGTGGACTTAATATCCCTAACCTTGCTTATGTTTTCAGCCATTCCCTTTATAAGCTTAAAGAAATCTTTCTTTAACCAATGCTCTGGTTCTAATTGTTCAACCCAGCTTGGCATTTCTATGTTTATTTCCTTAACAGGGAATTCTTTAAGTATATGTTGTAATACTTCTTCTATATCCTCTTCATCCATATTTGCCACATCCATAACATGAACAGTTACATTATATTTTTCTTCTAATTCTTTTTGTATTTTTTTAACTTCTGATGAGTTCGGATATTTTGTATTAAGTACAACTATAAATGGTTTGTTTATAGATTTTAGCTCTTCAATTACCCTTTCTTCTGGCTCTAAGTAATCATCTCTCTCTATTCCAGTTATACTACCATCAGTAGTTATAACTAACCCTATTGTAGAATGGTCTGTAATAACTTTTCTTGTTCCAATTTCAGCTGCATCTTCAAAAGGTATTTCATATTCATACCATGGAGTATTTACCATTTTTGGTTCTTCTCCATCCATATAACCCATTGCTCCTTTTACAATATATCCTACACAATCTACCATTCTAACTTTAAATTTAATATCCTCTTCAAGGGTAATTTCTACCGCCTCGTTTGGAATAAATTTAGGTTCTGTTGTATGGATACTTTTTCCTGACCCACTTTGAGGTAATTCATCCTTTGCTCTTTCTTTCTTATATGCATTTTCAATCTTTGGTATTACCATTAGGTCCATAAACTTTTTTATAAATGTTGATTTACCTGTTCTTACAGGACCAACAACACCTATATATATGTCCCCTTGTGTCCTCTCTGCTATATTCTTGTATATGTTAAAGCTGTCCACGGTGTACCCTCCCATTTATTTTTAACAATACATATATATTCGTTTTTTTTTAAAAGTATACAGTATTGTTAAATTTTTATATTTTAATTTATATAAAATATTATTAATATAAATACAAAAAAATACATGAAAAATAAAAATTCACAGTAAGAAGATTTTGGTTTATCTTAAAATCTTCTTAACTGTGAATTATAAACAGTTGGTTCCTAATAAATTAATATATTTCGCTCTTTTTTTCTCTTTCCATTAAATGACTTACAGCTTCTTTTACATCTACATCTTTAAATAATATCTTATAAAGAATATCTGTTATTGGCATTTCTACATCTAATTTTTCTTTTAATTCATAAAAGGCTCTGCATGCTTTAATCCCTTCAACTACCATTCCAACTTCTTTTATAGCTTCATCAGTAGTCTTTCCAGTTCCAATTAAATAGCCAGCACGCCTGTTTCTGGAATGAATACTAGTACATGTAACAATTAAATCTCCCATTCCTGTTAAACCAAGAAAGGTCTCTGCTTTTCCTCCTAATCTTAAGCCTATTCTAACAATCTCTGCCATACCTCTTGTCATTAAAGCTGCTTTTGTATTATCTCCATATCCTAGTCCATCACATACTCCAGCCGCTAAAGCAATTATATTTTTTACAGCTCCTCCAATTTCAACTCCAACCAGATCTTCATTTGTATAAACTCTAAAGGCTGGATTCATAAACAGATCCTGAACTATTTTTGCTTTATCCATATTTTCTGAAGATACTACAACAGTAGTAGGTATATTAAGAGAAACTTCTTCAGCATGACTTGGTCCTGATAAAATAACTATATCATTTTGTGGTAATTCTTCTTTAATTACCTCTGATAGTCTCAAATTAGTTCCTTCTTCTATCCCTTTTGCAATACTTATTATAATAACTTCTTTACTAATCTTATTCTTTAGCTGCCTGCTTATATCTCTAATAACATGAGAAGGAACAGATAAAACAATAAATTCTGCATCTTTTATTGCTAAATCTATATTATTATAAGCAGTTACATCATGAGGAATTAATAGATTTTTAATATATTTATCATTTCTTCTATTTTCATTAATATCTTTTACAACGTTAATATCTCTATCGTAAATAGATACTTTATTGCCGTTATTAGCTAATAATATTGCTAAGGATGTACCAAAACTTCCTCCACCTAAAAAAGCAACCTTCTTCAAAACTACTCTTTCCTTTCTCTATATTCTATTTGTATTCCAGTACCACTGAAATCAAAGCTTTCACGTAACTGGTTTTCTAAATATCTTTCATAGGAAAAATGTCTTGCACTTGCATCATTAACAAATAAAACAAATTTAGGTGGTTTAGTAGCAACTTGTGTTGCATAATATATTTTCATTCTTTTTATACCAACTAATGGAGGTTCATTCATTAATACCGCCTTGCTGATTACATCATTTAAAACTCCTGTTTGAATTCTCTTACAGTAATTGTCATAACATTCTTTTGCAATTTCTAAAACCTTATGAGTTCTCTGACCAGTTTTAGCAGATATAAATAAATACTTTGCATATTTTAAGAATTTAAGATTTGTTTGAATATCTTCTAAATATTTTTGCATTGTTTTATCATCTTTTTCAATTAAATCCCACTTATTAACTATTACCATAATAGCCTTATTCATCTCATGGGCATAACCAACTATTTTTTCATCTTGCTCTGTTACACCTTCCGTTGCATCTATCATAAGAATACATACATCTGCTCTTTCAATAGCAGCATAGGTCCTAATAACAGAATATCTCTCAACCTCTTCTTTAACTTTGCTCTTTCTTCTAATACCTGCAGTATCAACTAATATAAATTTACCTTCCTCAGTTTCTAAAACGCTATCTATTGAATCCCTTGTAGTTCCAGGAACATCTGAAACTATAAGTCTCTCTTCTCCAAGAAGTCTATTAATAAGAGAGGATTTTCCTACGTTAGGTTTGCCTATCATAGCAATTCTTATATACTCATCTTCCTCTTCTTCCTCATTAAACTTATCAAAATTTTCTACTACCCTATCTAGCATATCGCCGATATTTAATCCTTGAGAGGCAGATATAGCAATAGGCTCACCTATTCCTAAATTATAAAATTCCCAAGCATTTTCGACTTCTTTCATAGAATCAACCTTATTAACTACTAGAACTACATCTTTTTTGCTTTTTCTAAGCATATTTGCAACTTCTTCATCAGCAGCTGTAAGCCCTTCTTTTCCATCTACAACAAATATAATAACATCTGCAGTTTCTATTGCTATGTTTGCTTGTCTTCTCATTTGTTTTACAATAATATCATCTCTTTCTGGTTCAATACCACCTGTATCAATAATAGTAAAATTATAATTTAACCAATCAGCCTTAGCGTAAACTCTATCTCTTGTTACACCAGGTGTATCTTGAACTATTGAAATTCTTTGTCCTGCTAATCTATTAAACAATGTAGATTTTCCTACATTTGGTCTTCCAACTATCGCAACTATTGGTTTAGCCATTAATTTTCCTCCTAACCTTTGAGTTTATTAATTAAGAACCATTATTTATTATTATATAGTTTACCCCAAATTTATTTCTTTTTTTCTGTAATCATATTATTAATTATGAAAAGTTTGAGGACTAAAATATATAATAGATATCTTTAGTAATATTACCATTATTAATTAAATTTAGTCAACAGAAAACATCCCTAAAAATTAGGGATGTTTTGTAATTACTCATTTAAATCAACATATTTACCTTTTTTGTGGAATATTATCCATTCGCAAATATTAGTTACATGATCTCCTATTCTTTCTAAATACTTTGATACAAAAAGAATTTGAGTTCCTTGATTTATCATTGCTTCATTTGACACCATTTTCTTCAAAACAAGTGAGAACATTCCCTGATATAAAGCATCTACTTTATCATCCATATCACATATTTCATATGCATAATCAACATCGCCATTTATATATGCTTCTATAGCACCTCTTATCATTTTTGTAACTATATCTACCATTTCCCAAACTGGTGATATTTCTTCAGAGAAATTCACTCCTACAACTCTAGAAACTGCTTTTGAAATATCTACTGCATAATCGGCCATTCTTTCTAAATCTGTTACTATTTTAGAAGTTGTATATAAACTACGTAGGTCTTTTGCAACTGGCTGCTCTGTTGCAATTATTTTTATACATTTTTCCTCTATTTCTTTTTGAAAATTATCTACCTTATCATCATTATTAATAACTTCTTGTGCTAACTCATTATCTTGATTTTTTAGAGCCGTAATACTATCATATATTTGCTTTTCAACTAAAGCAGCCATTTCCATCAGCTCTGAATTGAGGGATTTTATTTTATTTCTCATTACATCTCTCATGCTCTTCAACTCCTCTTATTAATAGTCTCTAACCAAATCTGCCAGTTATATAGTCTTCAGTTCTTTTATCCTTTGGCTTATAGAAAATATCTTCAGTATCACCATATTCAACTATTTCTCCATTTAAAAAGAAGGCTGTTTTATCAGCTATTCTTCCTGCTTGTTGCATATTATGAGTTACTATTACAACAGTATAATTCTTTTTTAATTCTTCCATTAAATCTTCCATTTTACTAGTTGAAATTGGATCCAAAGCAGAAGTAGGTTCATCCATTAATATTATTTCTGGTGATACTGCAATTGTTCTAGCAATACATAATCTTTGCTGCTGACCTCCAGATAATCCTAATGCACTTGTCTTTAGCCTATCTTTTACTTCATCCCAAAGAGCTGCACCTTTTAAACTTCTTTCTACTATTCCATCCAATACCTTCTTATCTTTAACTCCATGTAATCTTGGACCATATGCTATATTATCATATATTGACATAGGAAAAGGATTCGGCTTTTGGAATACCATTCCTACTTTTGTTCTTAGAGCAATAACATCTTTACTCTTATATATATCTTCGCCATCTACTAAGATATCTCCTTCTATTCTTACCCCTTCAATTAAATCATTCATTCTATTTAAGCTACGAAGAAATGTAGATTTTCCACAACCAGAAGGCCCTATAAAAGCAGTTACCTTATTCGCTTCTAAATCTAAATTAATATTCTTTAACGCTTGTTTTTCTCCATAATATAAATTTAAATTTCTTACCTTTATTTTAGTATTATTACTCATTTTCACACCTCATATAACTAAAATTAGTAATTTGCTTTACTAAATTTTTTTGTTATTAATTTTGCTATTATATTTATTACAAATATTATTAAAATTAATACTATTCCAACTGCAGAAGCTTCTTGAATATTACCTGCTTCTTGAGTTACCAAATAAGCTTGTATTGTTAAAGTTCTGGCACTTGACATAATTCCATTAGGCATTTTGGCAACTGTTCCTGCTGTAAGCAATATAGCTGCTGATTCCCCAACTATACGCCCTACTGATAATATTATCCCTACTAAAATTCCAGATAAGGAACTTGGTAATATTACTTTATATAATGTTTGGAATTTTGTAGCTCCAAGGCCCAAGGAAGCCTCTTTATAGGAAATTGGAACTGTTTTTATTGCATCTTCTGTTGTACTAATAATCACTGGTAAAATGATAATTGCAACAGTTAATGAACCTGCCAATAGTGAATATCCTAATTTTAATACAACTACAAAAAATATTGATCCAAATAATCCATATACTATTGATGGAATACCCGCTAAACTTTGTACAGCAAATCTTATTATTCTAACAGTTCTTCCTTGCTTTGCATATTCTGCTAGGTAAATTGCTGCTAACACTCCTATAGGAGTTGCAATAGCTATTGATAATATTACTGTATATAATGTAGCTATAATCATTGGAAATATTCCACCATCCCCTGAAGCTGCATAATCATTAACGATAAAATCCCAACTTAACATAGAAAAACCTTTTACAAATATATAACCTAAAATCATAATAAGTAGGCCAACTGTTATAAAGGCAGATAAATAAACAATAAATTTTAATAAGTTTTCTTTAAATTTTCTCATACTACTTACCTTCCTTACTAGAAAGTTTACTTAATATATAATTAAGTAACAATATAAATACAAATAAAATTACCCCCGTAGCAAATAGCATTTCCTGATGGGTACCAAAAGCATATCCCATTTCCAAAGCAATATTAGTTGTTAAGGGCCTTACAGAATCCATTATTGATTTTGGCATTATAGCTGAATTACCTGCAACTAATATTATTGCCATAGTTTCACCTATTGCCCTGCCTAGGCCAAGAACAACAGCTGATAGTATACCAGATTTTGCAGCTGGTAAAACCACTTTGAAGGTTGTTTCTATATGAGATGCTCCTAAGCCAAGGGAAGCTTCCTTATAACTATAAGGAACAGCTCTTATTGCACTTTCTGAAACTGTAACTATTGTAGGCAGCATCATTATTGATAAAACTATAATAATTGCTAAAATACTTTGTCCTTTTGCTAAATTAAAGCTATTCATTATCCAGGGAACTATAACTGCTAATCCAAATACTCCAAATAAAACTGATGGAATACCAGCTAATAATTCTACAGCAGTTGATATTAACTTTCCTATTTTCTTTGGTGCTAGTTCAGCAATAAATACTGCAGTTAAAATTCCTACAGGTACCCCTAAAACTAAAGAACCTAGTGTTCCATAAATTGAAGCCACTATCATTGGAAGTACTCCATACTTATCGGAACTAGGGTACCATTCCCTTCCAGCAATAAAATCTAAAAATGAATATCCTTTTGATACAAAAGGCGTCAGACCTTTATAAAAAACAAAACCTATAATCACTAATAAACTTAATACAGCTATAAAAGCACTAGATAAAAATATTATTTTTGATATTTTTTCAGTTAAATATTTATTATTATTTCTTTTTTCATTTACATTTAACATATTATCCTCTCCTAATTAAAGTAACTTATTTAACAGGAATCAGTTTATTATCTATCACAATTTTTTGTCCTTCTTCACTTAAAATAAAATCAATTAATTCTTGACCATTTTCAGTTAATCTACTTTCTTTTGTTACAACTAAGAAAGGTCTAGAAATCTTATAATTCCCATTTCTCACTGCTTCAGCTGTAGGCTCAATTCCATCAACTCTTACAATATTTACAGAATCATCTAGGTATTCAAAGGAGACAAAAGCAACTGCATTTTTATTTCCAATAACTATTTGTTTTAAACCTCCATTACCATTAGAAATAAGTGAATTTCTAATTAGATCTTCTGTTGTATAATCTACTAACTCTTGAAAGGCATCTCTCGTTCCTGAACCATCTTCTCTAGAGGCAACTACTATAGGTGCATCCTTTCCACCTTCTATTTCTTTCCAATTAGTTATTTCTCCTGTAAAAATTCCTCTAATTTCATCCATTGAGAGGTTCTTAATTGGATTTTCCTTATTTGTTATTATTGCAATACCATCATAAGCAATTATTGTTCCCTTAACTTCTTTCCCTTCTTCTTCTTTTAAATCTCTTGATGACATTCCTATTTCTGAAATTCCATTTATTACATCCTTTATTCCTGCTGAAGATCCAACTTGATTTATTTCTATAGATATTCCTTCATTATTATCTTCATATTCTTCTGCTAATTTTTCCATTAAAGGTCCTACTGAAGTTGAACCTGAAATAGATATTAAAGTATTTCCCTTGTTATTTATCCTATTATTTATTGAACTACATGCAACAAAAATAATATTAATTATTCCAAATATTAAGAGCAAGCAAATTATTTTTGAATTTATTCTTTTCATAAATTCCTCCTTAAAAACATACAACTTTCAATATAATCTTTATAAAGCAAATACTATCTTAATAATATTAAGCCCTAAAAGTTAAGGAAATATTATTGTGAGGTAAAATAAAGTTATATTTATGTAAAAAAAATTTAACAAAAATAGAAGCTGTCTAAACAGCCCCTTCAAAATAAGTTATATGTTTTTAAGATGTTTGCCAATAAACTATATAATTCTATTAAATTTTTATTCAATAGTTATTAATTTGTTATCTTCAACAATTTGTTGTCCTTCTGTACTTAAAATAAAATCTATAAATTTTTGTCCATCCGTAGTTAAATTTCCATCTTTAGTTACTATATTAAATGGTCTAGAAATCTTATATTTACCAGCCTTTACAGCTTCTGCACTAGCTTCTGTCCCTTCAACTGTAACGACATTAACACTATCATCTAAATATTCAAAGGAAACAAATCCTATAGCATTTTCATTTCCTACAACAGTTTCTTTAACTCCACCATTACCATTTGAAATCATTGCGTCCTTCACTAAATCCTTAGATTCATATCCAATTATTTCTTGAAAGGCATCTCTTGTTCCTGAACCTTCTTCCCTTGAAACAACAACTATCGGCGAATCTTTTCCGCCTTCGATTTGCTTCCAGTTGGTAATTGCTCCTGTATATATTCCTTTTATTTGATCAATATTTAAATCTTTTACCCTATTATTTTTATTTAGTATTATAGCAATTCCATCATAAGCAATTACTGTTCCCTTAACTTCCTTCTTTTCTTCATCTTTTAGTTCTCTTGAAGCCATTCCTATTTCTGAAACTCCATTTATTGTATCCTTAATTCCTGCAGATGAACCTATTTGATTTATTTCAATTGTAATTCCTTCATTTTTATTTTCATAATTTTCCGCCAATTTTTCCATTAAAGGCCCTACTGAAGTAGATCCTGATATAGCTATTTTAATATTTCCTGTACTTTTTGAATTTTCACCATCTTTCTTACTAGCACAAGCAGCAAGACTTGTTGATATTAGCCCTAAAACTAACACACTACATATCATTTTTAAACTTTTTCTTTTCATAAATATCCTCCATATATTAATTTTATTTCTTACTTTATTTACTTTACATCTTTATGATATTTCATGAATGTTAAGCAGATATTATCATTAAGTTAAGATAAATTACATAAATGTAAAAGACCTTTAACAATTAAGCCATAGAAAAAAGGCTGTTCAAAACAGCCTTCAAACAATCCATTATATATTTCTTTTAATTTTTACTATAAACTTTGATCCTATCCCTAATTTAGATTCAACAAATATTTCACCATTAAACATCTTTACAATATGTTTTACTATCGCTAAGCCTAAACCAGTTCCTTTTTTAGCTCTAGATTTATCCACTACATAAAATCTTTCAAATATCCTTGATACTTCATCTTGTGGTATTCCAACACCCTGATCTTCTACTTCAATAAAAACATGCTCCTTTTCATCATAAGTTCTAATTGTTATATTCTTCTCGGCTTCAGAGTATTTTATTGCATTTTCTACTAAATTTAATATCATTTGAAAAAACTTATCGCTGTCTCCTAAAAGATATTTACTTCCTTCATCAACAAAATTAATAATAATATTCTTTTTTATTGCTTGAGGAGTAACCATATTAATCACATCTTCTATAACTTCAGCTATATTAAACTTTTCCTCATTCATCTTATTATTATTTTCTATATTTGATAGTATAAGTATATCATTAATTAAATTACCCAGCCTTTCTGCTTCTTTATCTATTATATCTAAAAACTTATTTTTAGTATCACTGTCTTCAACGAAGCGTAAGGTTTCAGAAAATCCCTTAATTGATGTTAAAGGTGTTTTTAATTCATGGGATACATTAGCAACAAATTCACTTCTCATATTTTCTAATCTTTTTAAATCTGTAATATCTTGCAAAGTCATTACAGTGCCTATAGGAATATTTTTATAATTTATAATTTTTGCCTTCTTGACTCTAATAATTTTTTCTACAGGATGTAATATTTTAATTTCTTTTGCCTCAATACTATTCTTACTCTTAATAAATTCATTTATATCATAATCTAAAATACATTGAGATAAATTTTTACCTAATATGTCATCCCTTAATGCAAAGATAGTCTTAGCATATTGATTAGCTAGAATTATATTAAATTTATTATCTACTGCAATAACACCGCTCTCCATGCTTTCTAGAATTGCTTCAAGTTTATTATTTTTATCCATTGAATCTTTTATTTCTGTCTGCAATTGATCTGACATTTCATTAAATGTTCTTGCTAAGGAACCTATTTCATCATTGCTATAAATTTTTACTCGTTTACTATAATCTCCAGAAGCAATTTTATTGGTCACATCTTCCATTTCCTTTATTGGATCAATTATTGACTTTATTAATCCTTTTGAAATTTGAATAGAGAAAATTATTACTAAAATAATAATTATAATATAGTATTTTAAGTAACCCTTTGTTATTTCTTTTAATCCTCCGATAGAAATAGATGATCTAATAATTGTATTATCATTGATTTTAGTTGAATAATAAACATAACTTCTACCTTCTTTTTTATTAAAGGCAATTGTATTTCCTTGCCCTTTATTAAAAGCATTTACTACATCTTCACTTTCTAAATAATTTACATCTTCTATTTTTACAGTATCGAAAAGAGAATTTCCTAGAGTATTTATAATAGTAAATCTAACTTTATCATCAAATATTTCTATATCATCAATTACTTCTTTATTTATATCTAAAGATTTTATTACGATATTATTATAAGTAGATAATATTTCTTTTTTATTGCTTATATCCCTAATATTTAGTAATACAAAGAAACAACTTGTTATTAAAACAAGGGCTATTACTACTGTTATCAATGTGGATGTTAATATTTTTTTCTTCATTTTTATATATTAGGATTAAACCTATATCCTACTCCTCTTATAGTTTCTATATACTTAGGATTTTTATCATCAGTTTCAATTTTTTTTCTTAAATATCTTATATGAACATCCACTGTTCTTGTTTCTCCTATATATTCATAGCCCCAAATCTTATCTAAAAGTGTTTCTCTTGTAAGAATTTTCCCTTTATTTTTTACTAATATCTCTAAAAGCTCAAATTCCTTTAAAGTTAAGTCTATATTATTATCTAATACTTTAACTTCCCTGCTTTTAAAGTTTATAGAAAAAGTATCTGTAATAAAGCTTTCTTCATCGTTATCTGAAACTTTGCCTGATCTTCTTAAAACTGCTTTAATTCTTGCCAGTAACTCTCTAATAGAAAAAGGTTTAGTTATATAATCATCTGCTCCCAATTCAAGACCTAGTATTTTATCTAATTCCTCTCCCTTGGCTGTTAACATTATTATTGATATATTTTTTGTTTCTTTATTATTTCTAATTTCTTTGCATACATCGAAGCCATCTTTTCCCGGAATCATTAGATCTAGTAAAATTAAAGTTGGTTTTTCTTTATTTGCAATTTTAATAGCATCTATTCCATTATTAGCTATTAATACTTGATAATTTGAGTTTTCTAAGTTATATCTTATTAATTCCAAGATGTGCTCTTCATCATCTACCACTAAAATCTTTTCTTTTGCCATAAAATACTCCTTTCTATTTTATAAAAGCAAAGGAAAATAACCTGCCATAGGTTCCTTCAGACCTTCTATAAGAAAATAACTTAATATCTTTTTGACAGTGAGTACATAATTCAAGGGAATATATATTTTCCTCTTTTATACCAGTTTCTCTAAGATCTTTTAGGATACATTCTTCCATACTAAGATTTCTATTCTTAAAAAGCTTTTCTTCTTTAATTTTTGTTTTGTTTAAGAATTTTATTTTTAATTCTTCTGAAACTTCATAACAACATTGCCTAATATGAGGCCCTATAAATACTTTAGTTTTTTTTATATCTATATCATAATTTTTTTTCATTTTTTCTATAGCATTTTTTGCAATAGAATCAAATGTTCCTCTCCATCCACTATGTATTGCAGCTATTGCTCCTTTTTCTTCATTAATTATTATTATAGGAACACAATCAGCAGTAAATACTCCAATTGCTATATTTTTTTCATCTGTTATTATTCCATCACCTTCATTATCATTTATTTCATCGCCATTATCATACTTAAAAACCTTATCACTATGAACTTGTTTCAAATAAATTATATCTTTTAAATCAAATTTTTCTTTTATACTATAAAGATTATTTATTCCTTCTTCTGTACTTCTATTAAAACTTCTACCTTTTTCTGCTGTAGAAAATACTATACATATTTTCCCTACTTCATATAATAAAAAATCTTCAATATTATTAAAATTTTTTGGTGTTAATTTATTCATAAGTCACCTCATAATTTTTATATATTTAATATAATCTTAACATTTTATATTATCAATTTCTATTTTTATATGCTTTTTTTAACCTAAATTTAACCAAAAAGGTGCAGTTGCAAAAAGGAAGATATTAAATAATCTTCTTCTTGCGACTACACCTTTAATTATTATTTTTTGACATTAAATTTTTAATTTCTTCTAAAAATGTATTAATATCTTTAAATTCCCTATAAACAGAGGCAAATCTTACATAAGAAATTTCATCTATATCTTTCAATTTATCTATTACCATTTCTCCAATTTGTTTAGATTCTATTTCTGTTATCATCCTATTTGATATTTCTTTTTCAATTTCTTCTGCAATCTCCTCTATTTGTTTTCTTGATACTGGTCTTTTTTGACAAGCTATAATAATACCATTTATAATTTTTTGTTTGTCAAAATTTTCTCTAGTTGAATCTCTTTTTACTACCAATATTGGAATATCTTCAACCTTTTCATAAGTTGTATATCTTTTCCCACAAGCTAAACATTCTCTTCTTCTTCTAATAGTTTTATTTTCATCAGTGGATCTTGAATCAACTACCTTACTCTCTTCATGTAAACAAAAGGGACATCTCAAATTTATCAACGCCTTTCAAAATTATATAACTTACGCCCTTATTATACAAGTTTTTCTATATTTTTTCTAGATATTAAAATTCAAATTCTCCACTTCAGAACTATCTATTAGTATAATTTCCATTCCTGCTTTAATAACCTTTTCCCAAGGTATTTCTATATCCTCTTCTTTACTAAACCATCCTTTTTGTAACCCCGGAAGTAATATGGAAACAACCTTACTATTTTCAATATCAACAACAATATCTTTTATATAGCCGAGTTTAGTCCCCGTTTTAATATCTATTACTTCCATAGTCCTCAAGGCATTTAATGAATGTAAAAATAATTCATTTTCCTTTTCTTCTGTAGATACATTTTCTTCTAATTTAAAATTATCAAAAAAGCCCATAAAATCCCCCCATAAATTATTTAACTTAAAAGAGCTCCTTGAGAGCCCTATACATATTTTCTCATATGCTTTAACGCTGTTTTCTCTAGTCTTGATACTTGAGCTTGTGAAATTCCAATTTCATCTGCAACTTCCATTTGTGTTTTTCCATTAAAAAATCTTAAAGTTAATATTAGTTTTTCCCTATCATTTAATTTTTTCATAGCTTCCTTTATTGAAATATTTTCAAGCCAATTTTCATCACTATTTTTTGAATCACTTATTTGGTCCATTACATATATAGCATCTCCACCATCATGATATATTGGTTCAAATAATGATACCGTATCTTGTATTGCATCTAAAGCAAAAACTACCTCTTCTCTAGGAATATTTAATTCTTCAGCAATTTGTGATATAGTAGGTTCTTTATTATTTTCTTTTACCAACCTGTCTCTTACTAACAAAGCTTTATATGCAATATCCCTTAAGGATCTACTCACTCTAATTGAATTATTATCTCTTAAATATCTTCTTATCTCTCCAATTATCATTGGAACTGCATAAGTAGAAAACTTAACATTTTGTTCTAAATCAAAATTATCTATAGCTTTCATTAATCCTATGCATCCTACTTGAAATAAATCATCTACATTTTCGCCTCTGTTATTAAATCTTTGAATAACACTCAAAACAAGTCTTAAATTTCCCTGAATAAAGGTTTCTCTAGCTTTTTTATCTCCGTTTCTTGTTTTGATAAGTAATTCTCTTTTTTCTTTTTCTTTTATTATTGGTAACTTTGATGTATTTACTCCACATATTTCTACCTTGTTAATCATCAGCTTATCAACTCCTTAGGAAGTAATAACATACTGCATTAAAAAGTATCCCCGAGAGTTAAAGCTTTTATACTAAAGACAAACTAAATCATTTTATTGATTTCTTTTTTTAATCTATTAATTATTTTTTTCTCTAATCTTGAAATATATGATTGGCTTATTCCAAGCATATCTGCAACTTCCTTTTGAGTTTTTTCCCTTGTCCCATTTAAGCCAAATCTAAGTTTTACTATTTCCTTTTCTCTATCATTCAAATTTTTCAATGCTAAAAATAATAATTCCTTATCCACCTCATCTTCAATTAAATTGTAAACAATATCATTATCTGTACCTAATATATCTGAAAGTAAAAGCTCATTTCCATCCCAATCTATGTTTAAAGGCTCATAAAAGGATATTTCAGCTTTAATTTTACTGTTTCTTCTTAAATACATAAGTATTTCATTTTCAATACATCTTGAAGCATAAGTTGCTAATTTTATTTTTTTATCTGGATTAAAAGTATTTACTGCCTTAATAAGACCAATGGTTCCTACCGAAATTAAGTCTTCTACACCAATTCCTGTATTTTCGAATTTTCTTGCTATATAAACAACTAATCTTAGATTTCTTTCTATTAATATATCTCTAATCGCTTCATCTCCATCCTTGAGTTTTTTTACTAATTCATCTTCTTCTTCTTTTTTTAATGGTGGTGGAAGAGCATCACTTCCTCCAACATAATAAATTTCACCTTTTATTATTCCTAATTTTTGTAAAATACGATTTAATAAAATTCTTATACTTATCATAACATCACCTATATAACCCCTCTTGATAATAATGCATTAAATTCATTTTCCTTACTTAACTTAGTTTTTGAGGCACAAATTATAGCCTCTACATTAACCCATTCACTATTTTTCCCTCGTATCCTAATCTTTTTACTTTTAAAGCCTTGTAAACTTCCTTTTTCTGTAATTGTATTATAATTGATATAATATTTTTCATTTTTATCTATTTTTAATGATTTAATTAAATCATTTTCAATAATTATACAAGGTAAATTTGTAACAGGCTCCCTTAACCCATTTCCTGTATCTAAAAGTCCTTTTAAATAAATTACATTATCCTCGTCCCTTATTTCAATTTCATAAATAAAATTCTTTATTAAAGATCTTTCTTTTATTAAATCTATCAGCCTATTTAATATTATATAAAGTACCATTACAGCAATTATTAAATATTTAATAGTAAAATTTCTAATTTGGAAGTTTTGAAATAAACTATATTGATTATTCATTAAAGAAAAAGAAAAACTTAACCCGCTTAATGTAAAAGATACTATAAAAAATACAGAAACCATTCTTATAATATTCTTTAACATTATCTTATTTTGACATATTATTACCATTATAAATACCATAAGTACTTTTACTATCATTGAATATAGAAAACTAATTTCTGAAAATATTACTAAAGTATATAATGCTCCTATTAGAGCTGCTATATATATTTTTCTATTATATTCATATCTTAGTAACTTCATAGTTACTAAAAGTAAGAATAAATTTATAATAAAATTTTCAATAATAAGTATATCTATGTAAACTATCAAATGCTCCCCTCCCTTAAAACTAATTATAAACTCTGTCCCTTTAAAATTTTGTCACAAAAATGTTCCTTATTATAATTTTTAATCTATTATTTGCTACATATAATTACAGTTAATTTATAAATATAATAAAAAACAACATATTAATAATAAAACTATTAATATGTTGCAAAAAAAAGACTGCCTTTAGGCAGTCCATAATCATTTTCTTGATCTTAAAAAACTTGGAATATTTACACTATCGGTTTCAAAATCTAGTAGAGGATCAACTCTTCTTTTTGGCTCATTTATTTCAGCTTCTCTATTAATAGCTTGCTCTTTATGAACTCTTTTATCAAATACTGGTTCTTCCTTTATTACTCCATTATTATCCCCTTCAAATCCTGTAGCAATAACAGTTATTCTTATTTCATCTGATAGTGTTTCATCAATAACAGCACCAAAAATAATGCTTGCATCTGGGTCAGCAGCTTCTCTTACAATATCTGCTGCTTCATAAACTTCAATTGCTCCTAAATCTACCCCACCAGTGAAGTTAATAATTACACCAGTAGCTCCATCGATTGAAGTTTCTAATAAAGGTGATGAAATTGCTTGTTTTACGGCTTCTTGTGCTTTATTATCTCCTTTTGCAATTCCAACTCCCATATGTGCTAAACCTTTATTTAACATAACAGTTTCTATATCTGCAAAGTCAGCATTTACTACACCAGGAATGGTAATAAGGTCTGAAATCGCTTGTACACCTTGTCTTAATACATCATCAGCTAATTTAAAAGAATCTAAAAGAGTAGTCTTTTTATCAGCCATTGTTAATAATCTTTCATTTGGAATTATAACTAATGTATCAACTGCCTTCATTAGGTTTTCTATACCCATTTCAGCATGTCTCATTCTTCTTTTTCCTTCAAATGGAAATGGCTTTGTTACAACTCCAACCGTTAATATGTTTAATGATTTTGCTATTTCAGCAACTATAGGCGCAGCACCAGTACCAGTTCCACCACCCATTCCGGCAGTAATAAACACCATATTAGCACCTTTTATTGCTTCTGCAATTTCTTCTCTACTTTCTTCAGCAGCCTTCTTTCCTATCTCAGGATTTGCACCTGCCCCTAAACCTTTAGTTAATTTTTCTCCAATTTGAATTTTTACATTTGCATGAGATAGCATTAATGCTTGTTTATCTGTATTAACGGCAATAAACTCAACGTTCTTTAAGCCTTCTTTAATCATTCTATTTACGGCATTTCCACCACCGCCACCACAACCAATTACTTTAATATTAGTTAATTCTTGCATATCCACTTCGAAATCTAACAAAATAATTCCTCCTTTAGAAAATAGCTACTAGTAATTTTATACTTTGATTATTTTCTTCTTAATTTCAGTTATATAATCTACTTACAATACACTAATCTTCATCATAGAATTCTTTATAACGATGCTTTAGTATATTCAAATAATTATTTCACTCTTTATTATATCGTCTTAAAATTTGGTTATTTTATGATAAATAATGTAAAATTATAATTTTTTTATAAAAAAAGTCATTATTTTTATCATAATATTTAATATTATTCAATTATATTTTATCATCTATAGCTAAATAACTCAACAGTTTACTTAATTTTATAATAAATTTGCAATAATTTAAATTATGTAAAATAAATAATTATTCTTAAAAATATATTCAACAAATTTTTTTTATTTCCTCTTAATTATTCAGAAAATTAATAAAAAAAACAGAGTGTACTCTGTTTTTTAAATCATTATAATTCTTTTTAAAGTTTCCCTATCTACAGAATAACTTAAAGCAGTATCTAAATCTATTTGTCCTGTTTTATATAGTTCAGCTAGAGCCATATCCATTGTTTTCATACCATATTTTCCACCAGTTTGAATAGCTGATTCTATTTGATATGTTTTTCCTTCTCTTATTAAATTTTGAATACCTGGAGTTGTGACCATAATTTCTAAAGCAGCAACTCTTCCATTATTCTTTTGAGTAGGAACTAATTGTTGCGATATTACTCCTTGTAAAACTGCTGCAAGCTGGATTCTAATTTGTTGCTGTTGGTGCGGCGGAAAAACATCTATTATTCTATCTATTGTCTTAGCTGCCCCTATTGTATGTAATGTAGAGAAAACTAAGTGTCCTGTTTCTGCCGCTGTTAAGGCAATAGATATTGTTTCCAGGTCTCTCATCTCCCCTACAAGGATAACATCAGGATCTTCTCTTAAAATAGCTTTTAATGCACTTTCATAAGTTCTACTATCTTTTCCTATTTCTCTTTGATTAATAATTGATTTATTATGCTTATGAAGATATTCGATAGGATCCTCTAACGTTATAATATGTGCTTCTCTTGTATTATTTATTTCATTTATTATAGCCGCAAGGGTAGTACTTTTACCACTACCAGTTGGCCCTGTTACTAAAACTAATCCCCTTTGTTTTTTTAATATTTCTTTTATAACTTTTGGATGTTTTAATTCATCTAGAGTAGGAATTTTTAATGCAATTACTCTTATTGCAATAGCATCACTATTTCTTTGTTTAAATATATTTACCCTAAATCTTCCAATTCCAGAAATTGAGTAGGAAGTATCGATTTCTCCCACTTCATTGTATTCAGCATACTTTTCTGCTAATATTTCTTTTGCAAATTCTCTTAATTCACTAGGAGTTAATTTATGATCACCTACTTTCTCTAAAGTACCATTTTTTCTTACAGTTGGAGCTAATCCAACTGTTAAATGTAAGTCTGATGCTCCTATCTCTATAGTTTTGCTTAATAGATCTTTTAATGCATACATTAATTTTTATCCTCCATGTTACTACTTGCTCTCTTTTTTAAATATTCTATAAAAAATATTTATTTCCTTCTTTTATTCAATTATATTGCAAATTCATTCATTTTTCTACTTACTGTATAATTCTTTTTTTAATTTTTTGAGAGCTTTTTTTTCAATTCTAGATACATAGGATCTAGATATTCCTAGTAACGCGGCTATTTCCCTTTGGGTACGGCATCTTCCATCAACAAGGCCATATCTCATTTTTAGTATTTTACCTTCTCTTTCAGTTAAGGAAATTCCTATTTTATTATATAACTGCTTAATTTGTAAATTACTTTCTACTTTTTCTAAGACTGAGTCCTTTTCACTGCTTAATACGTCGATTAAACATATTTCATTCCCCTCTTTGTCAACACCTATTGGATCTTGTAGGTATACTTCATTTCTTTGTTTTTTGTTATTTCTAAAAAGCATTAATATTTCATTTTCTATACATCTTGAAGCATAAGTAGCTAGTCTAGTTCCCTTTGAGGAATCAAAAGAATCTATAGCTTTAATCAATCCTACTGTCCCTATAGATATTAATTCATCAATATCCTTATTAGGAAAATTATACTTTTTCACTATGTGAGCTACAAGTCTTAAATTTCTTTCAATTAATACACCCTTAGCATTTCTATCTCCCTTTTTCAGTTGATTTAAATAATATTCCTCTTCTCCTTCATCTAATGGTTTAGGAAATGTATTATTTCCTGTAATATAACCTGTTAAAAATACAGAATTACATAATAGTTCTATAATATTAGATAAAAAAAACATAGAACTTCCTCCTAGTAGTGCTTATTATATAATATGATGAAATTCAAAAATATTGCTTGTGATTTTTTAAATAAAAGTGAATTTTATATATCGTTCATTTAATATCTTTAAATAAAAAAAGACTGCTTTACGCAGTCATAAAAATATTTATTTAAGAATTAATCATTACTAGTTAATGAATTTACAACATCTCTAAATATTGGAGCTCCAGTATTTCCACCACCTAGTTCTCTTCCATCTGGATGTTTTTCTCCAATATTTGGAGCCATTACTACAATAGTATATTTTTTATTATTCATTTCAAAATAACCTGCAAACCATCCATGATTAGTACCAGCATTACCAGTTGAAGTTCCTGTTTTCCCACCCACTAAGACATCTTCTACTTTTGCTTCAAAGCCTGATCCTTCAGAAATTACTTTTTGCAAAGATTGTTGTGCTAATTTTGCTGCAGTTTCACTAAAAATTCTTTTTTCTTTCTCCTTAAATTCTTTTACTACATTGTCATTATTATCTACAATAGCTTCAACTATAGATGGCTTTATATAAACTCCATCGTTTACTATAGTATTATATAATCCTGCCATTTGTATTGGTGTTACTAAAATAGTTTGCCCAATCGAAATATTATTCATGCTATCTTCAATTTTAGGCTTATTTCCAGCCGCTTCATTTCTATTTTCTCCCTTTAAATTTAATACAGGTGTAAACAAGCCCATATTTTCAAGGTATTTCATAATTTCGTCATAGCCTATTAAATTTCCTACCTTAGCAAACACATCATTACAGGATATTTTAAGGGCATCTTCTACTGAAAGAGTTCCATGACCATAAGGTTTTCCATTCTTTTGACATATCTCACCTGTACAAGTAAACACGTCATCTGGAGTTATCAAGCCTAAATCTAAAGCTACTGTTTCAACTATTGTTTTAAAAATAGAACCAGGTTCATAACCTAACTGTCCTATTCCTAAATTTACATTAGCCTGTGTTTCATCTTTCTGTACCATAGCTTTAATTTTTCCACTTTCTGCTTCTGATACTACAACACCTACATTATTAAGAAAAGAATATTCCTCTTTTTTTAATACTTCCCTGATCTTCTTTTCCCAAGATTGATCTATTGTTAGTTTAATATTATTATTTTTATCATTTGCTAATAATATTCCTTTATCATAAACAGCTCCATCATCCATGTAAAATTTGCCTTGCGGAAACTCATTATCTTTTATATATTGATATAAATCAAATTCTAAAGAATTTGCCACTACATTTTCTTCATTAATTTGTGATAAAAAATTACTCGTTGTCCATGCTTCTTTATTATCTATTTCATCATATACATATGTATATATTCCTTTAATATTTTTTAACTTATTTACTTTGTTGAAAGTTTCTTCATTAACAGTATAATATATTTTCCCTTCATTTTTCATTACATCTGAATAGTTAAAATCCCCTACTTCTGACTTCATAATAAAATTTAAGGCCATAAGATCTTCTAATGTTTCTTCATAATTATTCAACATAAATGGTTTTGTATCTAATACAACAACATACTTTTTATTATAATCTAAAAGATCCTTTCCATTTATATCAAATATTCTATAGTTCATTTGAGATAAATTTTCTAACTGATAATTATTCATTTCTCCTGAAACTTTTTCAGAAGGATTTAATTGAAGAAATGATAATCTAATAATTAATGCTATAAAAAATATTATATAACTTAAATTCAAAATAGTTACTCTTTTTTCACTTATTTTGTTTTTCTCTCTAAACATAAAAAACGCCTCCCTAAGCTTAATTCTAGCCTTGAGAAGCATTTTCTATACAATATTTATTTTAATATATCTTTAATTTTTGTTACAAGTATATCAATAGCTACTTTATTTTGTCCACCTTCGGGAACTATAATATCTGCATATCTCTTAGTTGGTTCAGTAAACTGCATATGCATAGGTCTTACTATATTTAAATATTGATCTATTACAGATTCTAATGTCCTACCTCTTTCATTTATATCTCTTGTTAATCTTCTTAATATTCTAATATCAGCATCAGTATCAACATAAACTTTTATATCTAACATATCTCTCAGTCTAGGATCTTCTAATACTAATATTCCTTCAACAATTATAATATTTTTCGGTTCAACTCTTATTGTTTCCTTAGCCCTATTATGTACAGAAAAATCATAAATAGGTTTTTCAATTGGAGTTCCATTACATAAATCTTTCAAATGCTTAATTAGCAAATCATTATCAAAAGCTTGAGGATGGTCATAATTAGTTTTAACTCTTTCTTCCATAGTTAGGTGGCTTTGATCTTTGTAGTACATATCTTGTTGTATCATTGCTATACATTCATTTGAGAAGCTTGAATAGATAGCATCTGCTATGCTGCTTTTCCCTGATCCAGTTCCACCAGATATTCCAATTAGTATTGGCTTTTTCATTATTTATAGTTCCCCCTTCATAGGATTAAAGATTAATAACTTTTCTTCCTTTAATTAACATGTCTTTTGCTTTTAATGGTTTATCAACCTTTATTTTAAATAACATATGTGCTCTATTTGCTACATTTGTTTTAGCTTTTTTATCTAAATCATACATATCATTTAAAGTTATTGTAAAATATGGAGTTTTTGCTCTTAATACTTCTACTTCGTCGCCTTCAAAAACTCTATTTTTTTGTAGAATAGTAGCTTCTTTTGTTTCTTCATTATAATCTTGAACTATACCAACTATTTCATAATCTCTTATATAAGAAGATTCTTCATAGCATTGTTCACCCATTCTCCCAAAAAAGAAACCAGTATGGTATTGTCTATGACTAATTTTTAATAGCATATCCATCCATTCTTCTTTAAATTCATAATTATCAGGATTCTCAAAATATGAATCAACAGCTTCTCTATAAGCCTTAACTGTTGAAGCTACATAAAATTCATTTTTCATCCTTCCTTCTATTTTAAAGGAATCAATTCCTGCTTTAACTAATTCAGGTATGTATTTTATCATACATAAATCTTTTGAATTCATAATATATGTTCCCTGATCGTCCTCAATAACAGGGTAATATTCATTAGGTCTAGTTTCTTCCACTAAATAGTATTTATATCTACATGCATTAGAACATATACCTTTATTAGCATCTCTACCTAGCATATAATTTGATATTAGACATCTTCCTGAATATGCAATACACATTGAACCATGAACAAAGGCTTCAATTTCGCAATCTTCTGGAATGTTTTCTTTAATTTTTGCAATTTCTTTTAATGTTAATTCTCTAGCTAAAACAACTCTTTTAGCTCCTGCTTCATGCCAAAACTTTGTCGCCATCCAGTTTGTTGTATTAGCTTGGGTACTTATGTGTATTTCAAGATCTGGTGCTGCTTTCTTTGCTGCCATAATTATAGAAGGATCTGCAACAATAATTGCATCGATTCCTAAATCCTTTAAACCAACAATGTATTCTTCCACACCAGTTAAATCAAAGTTCCTAGGAAATACGTTCATAGTTACGTATAATTTTCTTCCTCTATCATGGCAGTACTTTACAGCCTCTGCCATTTCTTCATTTGTAAAATTATCTGAAAAAGCTCTTAAGTTTAACTTACCTCCACCTATGTAAACAGCATCAGCTCCAAAATCTACGGCAATTTTTAGTTTATCCAAACTTCCTGCTGGCGCTAAAATTTCTGGTTTTTTCATACTATTACCTCCTTTTTGTCACTGCAATTCCATCCCCCATTGGTATTACAGAAGTAATTAAATTTTTATCTTTTGATACTATATCTAAATATTCTCTCATTCTTTTTACAATTGTTATCTTTCTTTTCTTTACTAATTCATCAGTTGCAACCATTCCTCTAAATAAAACATTGTCTGCAACTATTATGCCATCCTCTGCCAAAAGCCTTAAACAATGAGGCAGAAAGTGATTATAGTGACCTTTACCAGCATCCATAAAAATTAAATCATAAGCTTCATTTAAGCTTTCTAAAACTTCTAAACACTCTCCCTCTTTTATTTCAACTTGTTCAGTAAGTCCGTATTTTTCAAAATTCTTTTCTGCAAGTTCTATCATATTCTTATCACGTTCTATAGTAGTAATTTTAGGATTAGTTTTTGAAGCTTCATACATTAAAATTGCCGAATATCCAATTGCTGTTCCAAGTTCTAAAATTCTAAGGGGTTTTTTCATACTTACTATGAATTCTAAAAATTTTGCAGTTTCCTTTTGAACTATTGGAACCATATTCTCTTCTGCAAATTTCTCTAATTCTAAATATTTACCGCTACTCTCAGGTATAAGACTTCTTAGATATTCTTGCATATAATCATAAGTTATTCCACTCATAATTTTCCTCCAATAACTATTAGGTATAAAAAATATACCCTAATAACCTAATTCTTCTTGTTTATTTAAAAAATCCTCATAATCATTTGTGAAATAATGGGATCCAGTTTCGTTTTCTAACACATAAAAGATGTAATCTGTTTCAGCCGGCTTAAGGGCAGCTCTAATAGATGGAATACCTGGATTTGAAATTGGACCTACTGGTAAACCATAATTTTTATATGTATTGTATGGAGAGTCAACTTCTAAATCACTATGTAAAACTACTTCAGTATGATCTCCTAAAGCATATATTACTGTAGCATCTATTTGAAGCTTCATTTCTTGACTTAACCTATTTCTTATTACAGAAGAAATAATAGGTCTTTCCTCATCTAAAACAGCTTCTCTTTCTATCATCGATGCTATTGTGATAATCTCTTCTACATTTAAATCTTTTACATCTAAGCCTAACTCAGAAGTAACCTGATTTAATGCTTCTTCAAATCTTTCAATCATTATAGTAACAATATCTTTAGGTTTCATACCCTTTTTTAATGAATATGTATCTGGAAATAGGTATCCTTCTAAATTATATTTTTTATTACCATTATTTTTTACATATGAAGGCAAATCATAATTTTTAATAGATTTTATAAAATCCTCTTTACTACAAACGCCTTCACTTTCAAGCTTTTCACCAATTTCATCTATTGTATAGCCTTCAGGCACTGTAAATTTTACTATTCCTAAGGTTGATTCAGTAGTTAATAAACTAATTAATTCTTTCAGACTTAATTCACTATTTAATATATAGCTTCCAGGCTTAACCTCAATAGTTTCATCTGCTAATAAAATATATAATTTTATAAACGGTATTCCTCTTATTACTTTTTCTTTTGATAAAGAATCTATTATACTGTAAAAACTATCGCCTTCTTTTATTTCTATAGCTAGATCATCTTTACTTTTTATTGGGCTATTAACTACGTTAAAATACATCAAAAAGAAACCAAAAATAACTATAAAAATAACAATTACGGGATAAGTTTTTAATTTAATTTTTCTCATAAAAACCCCCTACATATAAAGTAAATAGCCATTAGGCTATTTACCTTATTATAATACTTTTCCTTCAAGTAATAAAGTTATTATTTAGTTATTTTTTCTTTCTGCTTATAATTTTCTTTCTTTCACTTGAATTTAATACTCTTTTTCTCATTCTGATATTTTTTGGAGTAATTTCTACAAGTTCATCATCATTAATAAATTCTAAACATTGTTCTAAAGTCATTTTTCTTGGAGGAGTTAATTTTAAAGCGTCATCTGATCCTGATGCTCTTGTATTAGTTAATTTTTTACCTTTGCATACATTTATATCTATATCTTCAGCTCTAGAACATTCACCAACTATCATTCCTTCATAAACAGGAACTCCAGCACCTATAAATAAAGTACCTCTTTCTTGAGCATTATATAAACCATATGTAATTGACTCTCCTTCTTCGAAAGATACTAATGAGCCTCTGCTTCTTCCTGGTATTTCACCCTTATAATCATCATATCCATGAAAAACATGATTCATAATACCATTTCCCTTTGTATCTGTCATAAATTCACTTCTAAAACCTATAAGTCCTCTAGCTGGAATTTTAAATTCTAATCTTGTATACCCGTTAACTGCTGATGTCATATTAACCATTTCAGCTTTTCTAGCTCCTAATTTTTCCATAACTGGTCCCATAAATTCTTCAGGTACATCTATAGTTAAAAATTCTATAGGTTCTAACTTTTTACCATTTTCTTCTTTAAATATAACATTTGCCTTTGATACTTGAAATTCATAGCCTTCCCTTCTCATTGTTTCTATAAGAATTGAAAGATGAAGTTCTCCTCTTCCTGATACTTCAAAACATTCTGGAGTTATTTCTTTTACTCTTAAACTAACATTTGTTTCTAATTCTTTAAATAACCTATCTCTTAAATGCCTTGATGTAACATATTCTCCTTCTTGTCCAGCAAACGGAGAATCATTTACCATAAAATTCATACTTAAAGTTGGTTCATCAATATTTACAAAAGGTAAAGCTTCAGGTTGTAATGAATCTGCAATGGTTTCTCCTATATTACAATCCGGTATCCCACTTAGAGCCACTATATCCCCCATTGAAGCTTCTTGAACATCAATTTTATTTAATCCGCTATATGTAAATATTGCTGAAATCTTATAATTTGATTTTGTTCCATCTTTTCTTATTAATGCTACAGTTTGATTTTTCTTTATGGTTCCTCTATGAATTTTACCAATTGCTATTCTTCCTACATATTCATTATTATCTAAAGTTGTAACAAGCATTTGGAAAGACTCATCTATATACCCCTTAGGTGCTTCTACCTTTTCTATAATAGTTTCAAATAAAGGAGTCATATCACTGTTTTCATCTTCAACTTCATACTTTGCAATACCTTCTCTAGCTGAAGCATAAACTACTGGGAAGTCTAACTGCTCATCATTAGCACCTAATTCTACAAATAAATCAAAAACTTCATCAATTACTTCTTCTGGTCTTGCATTAGGTTTGTCTATTTTATTAATAACAACAATTGGTTTAAGTTCTAGTTCTAAAGCCTTTTTTAATACGAATTTTGTTTGAGGCATTGGTCCTTCATAAGAATCTACTACTAATAGTACTGAATCAACCATCTTAAGGACACGTTCTACTTCTCCACCAAAATCAGCATGTCCAGGAGTGTCTATAATATTTATTTTTACATCATTATACATTATAGCAGTATTTTTTGATAGGATTGTTATTCCTCTCTCTCTTTCTAAATCATTTGAGTCCATTACTCTTTCTTCAACCTTTTCATTATTTCTAAATACGTGGCTTTGTTTTAAAAGAGCATCTACTAATGTAGTTTTACCATGGTCAACGTGAGCTATTATAGCTATATTTCTTATATCATCTCTTGTAATTAATTCCATTTAAATTCCTCCATTTTAAAAGTTCTAATGTAAACCTATAGATTATTTTACCCAAAATAAAATTGGATACACCTGTATCCAATTTTTTATATAACCATATTAAATACTATAATACATTGTAAGTTTTTTAAGCTAGAATGTCAACCTTCAGATTATATTTCCATAATAATAGGTAATATCATAGGCTTTCTTTTTGTTTTTTCGTAAAGATAATTTCTTAATTCATCCCTTACTCTTCCTTTTAAACTAGCCCAATCTGTAATATTCTTTTCCTCACATTCCTTTAAAACATTCTTAACTATTTCTTTAGCTTCATCCATTAATCCTTCTGATTCCCTTACATATACAAAGCCTCTTGAAATAATATCTGGACCAGCTATAACTTTTTGATCTTCTCTTGATATTGTCACTACTACTGTTAAAATTCCGTCTTGAGATAAATGCTTTCTATCTCTTAAAACAATATTTCCAACATCACCAACACCTAATCCATCAACAAAAACTTGACCTGCTGTAACATTGCCATTCTTCTTTATTCCATTTCTATTGACTTCAATTATTGCACCATTTTCAGGTATCAATACATTATTTTCTGATACTCCTACTGATACTGCAAGCTCACAGTGCTGCTTCAAATGTCTGTACTCACCATGTACAGGAATGAAAAATCTAGGTTTAACTAAACATAACATAAGTTTCAATTCTTCTTGACAAGCATGCCCTGATACATGAACTTCATCTAAAGATTTATAAATAACTTCTGCTCCCTTATGAAATAACTGATTTATTACTTTAGAAACAAGTTTTTCGTTTCCTGGAATAGGAGTTGCTGATAATATTACTGTATCTCCTTCAACTATTGCTACTTTTCTATGTTCTGCATTAGCCATTCTAGCTAAAGCTGACATTGGTTCTCCTTGACTGCCTGTTGTAATAATAACTACTTGGTTATTATTATATTTATTTATATTATCTATACTTACTAAAACATCATCTTCGCACTCTAAATAACCCAATTCCTTAGCAACAGCAACAATATTTTCCATACTTCTACCTGATACAGCAACTTTTTTATTTAAAGCTCTTGCAGCATCTAATATTTGCTGTATTCTATGAATATTAGATGCAAAAGTAGCTACTATTATTCTACCTTTCGCTTTTGAAAATAGCTTAAAGAGATTTTCACCTACAACTCTTTCTGACATTGTATATCCAGGCCTTTCAACATTTGTTGAATCTGCCATCATAGCTAATACTCCCTTTTTACCTATTTCAGCAAATCTCGCAAAATCCATAGGTACACCATCTATCGGAGTAAAATCCACCTTAAAATCTCCTGTATGCAGTACTACTCCAAGAGGAGTATGAATTGCAATTGCTACCGAATCAGCTATTGAATGATTAGTTTTAATAAATTCAACAGATACTGAATTTAATTTAATAACATCTCTTGGTTTAACTCTTATCAATTCTGTTGAGCTTAACAAGCCGTGTTCCTTAAGCTTTGTTTCAACAATACCAATTGTTAGTTTTGTACCATATACAGGTACATTTAATTGTTTTAAAACATACGGTAAGGCCCCAATATGATCTTCATGACCATGAGTTAAAAAAATCCCTCTAACTTTTTCTTTATTTTTTATAAGATAACTTACATCAGGTATGACTAAATCAATGCCATACATATCATCATCTGGGAATTTAAGTCCGCAATCTATAACAACAATATCATTTTTATATTCAATTGCAGTTATATTTTTACCAATTTCATTTATTCCTCCTAAAGGAATAATCTTAACTTTTGCTTTTTCGTGTTTCAATATGTCCCCTCCTTTTTATAATATATGTAATACAAAGGTGATCTTCTCTTAAGAGAGGCCATCCTTTATCTTATTATTCTGTTTTATCTATTTTTTACTCTGACATTTTCTACAAATTCCAAAAAACTTTACACTGTGATCTAATATTTGAAAGCCATAAGATCTTTCTACTTCTTCCTCTAATTCATCTAATAAATCATCTTGAACTTCAATTACACCTTTACATTCATTACAAACCAAATGATGATGTCTATGTCCTTCATTCTTTCTAACTAACTCATATCTACTACAGCCATCATTTAAATCAAGCTTACAAATCACACCTAGTTCTTCTAATAAAATTATTGTTCTATAAACAGTAGCAAGACCTATTTCAGGGCAGTTTTTCTTAACTTCATCGTAAATTTCTTCAGTAGTTAAGTGTTCTCCTTCGTTATCAATTATGGTATCTACTATAGCCCTTCTTTGAGGAGTTAACTTGTATCCTTTCTGTTTTAACTCTTCTTTTAAAACATTAAAATCTATAGTATTTGATTGTTCCATAAACAATACCCCTCCCTTTATTTCTTATTCTTCTGAAAAAATCGTATTATATGCTTCCTGTACAGCAGCCAATTCTACTTCATCATCTATAGGTACTAAAAGTTCATCCCCATCCTCATCTTTATCAACCTTTAAAGCAAATAAATCTTCTTCAGTATAATTATCATCATATACGATAACATATTCACTTTTTTCTTCTGTATCAGGATTTACCATATCAAAGAAAGCTACTACGTTTAGCTTTACTAAATTTCCTTCCTCATCATATAATTCCAATTGCTCTAAATCTTTATTCATAATCATTCTCCTTTTTTTAATTTTAGATTTATAATCAATGCTTGTCAATAATAATTTTCAATTAAGAATATAATATTATTTTTTACTAATTCTATCTAAATATCCTTGTAATATATATACAGCTGCTATTTTATCAACAATTTTTTTTCTTTTCTTTCTTGATAAATCAGCTTCTAACATTGCTTTATGGGCAGCCACAGTAGTTAATCTTTCATCCCACATTTGAACTTCAATATTTAATCTTTCTTTTAGAAGTTCAGAAAATTCTATAGCTTTTTCTCCTGCTTCTCCAATTGTTCCATTCATATTTTTAGGCATTCCTAAAACTATTATTTCAACCTTATATTCATCACAAATTTTTCTTATTTCTTCAATATCATTCTCTTTTTTTGTTCTTTTTATAGTTGTAACTCCTTGTGCCGTCCAACCTAATGGATCACTAACAGCAACTCCTATAGTTTTAGAACCTAAATCTAAACCTAATATCCTCATTTTTACTCCTTAAATAATATGAATTTTATAATTAAAGAGTGCCCTTTAACGGGCACTCTTTATTTTATTTCTAAATAAGATTTTATTACTTCTTCAAGAATTTCATCTCTTTCAAGTTTTCTTAGTAAAGCTCTTGCTCCGTTGTAGCTTGTAATGTAAGAAGGGTCCCCTGAAATAAGATAACCAACTAATTGGTTTATTGGATTATAACCTTTTTCTTTTAACGCATTATAAACATCGGTTAAAATTGATTTTGTTAAATCCTCTCTGTTGATGTTTAAATTAAATTGCATTGTTTGATCTAAGTTATTATTCATACAACTGCTGCTAATTGCAGCTCACCCCCTTACTTTATTTAGTTAGTAATATATAGTAATATTATCCCACTTTTTATATTATTTATTCCACTTAATAAATAATATGGACACTATTAACTCTAATTTAATTATAGACTAAATTTCCATATTTGTACACAATTTATTTTAATAATGCTTCTACAACTTCATATACCTTATTAATTCCATCTTTTATCGCTGCTGGATTTTTTCCACCGGCTTGAGCCATATCTGGTCTTCCGCCGCCACCTCCGCCAACAACCGAAGCAACTTCTTTTATTATCTTACCACAGTGAATTCCTTTATCTAACGAATCCTTTGTTGCCATTGAAACTAAATTTACTTTTCCGCCTACATTACTAAATAATACTACAACACCAGTTCCAATTTTGTTTCTTAGTTTATCTCCTAAATCTCTTAAAGAATTAGCATCAACCCCATCAATTTCATAAGCTATAACTTTTATTCCTTGAATATCTTTAGCAGAATCTAAAATATCATTTTCAGAACCTTGAGTTAACTTTTTCTTAAGTTCAGCTATTTCTTTATCTTTTTCCTTTAACTCAGAATTTAATTGAGATATTCTCTTTATAATATCCTTTTCTGAGCTTTTTAACATAGCACATACTTCTTTTAATAAATTTTGCTTTTCTTCCATATGCCTCATAGCATTTATGCCTGTAATTGCTTCAATTCTTCTTATACCTGCTGCTACACCTGATTCTGAAACTATTTTAAATAATCCTATTTCTCCAGAATTTATTACATGGGTTCCTCCACATAATTCCTTTGAAAACTCTCCTACACTTACAACTCTAACATCATCTTTATATTTATCATCAAATAAAGCCATTGCTCCTGAATTTTTAGCTTCTTCTAAGGTCATAACTTCTGTACCTACATTAAGAACTTCCATTATTTTATCATTTACTAGCTTTTCAATTTTTTCAATTTCTTCTAGTGATAAAGCTTGGAAATGTGAAAAGTCAAATCTTAATCTTTCATCATCAACATATGAACCTGATTGATTTACATGGCTTCCTAATACATCTTTTAAAGCCTTGTGAAGCATATGTGTTGCAGTATGGTTTCTTGCTATATTTTTTCTTCTTCTAGCATCTACTTTTAATGTTGCTTCTTGATTTGTCTTAATTTCGCCATTTAATACTTCTACATAATGAATAATCTTTCCACCAATATTATTTTTGGTATCATAAACAAAAGCTTCCCCTGTAGATGTAATAATATAACCTTTATCACCTACTTGACCACCCATTTCTGCATAGAATGGTGTTTTCTCAGTAACAATATAAGCCTTTTCTCCTTTGACTATCACTTCTTTAAACTCATTTTCATCTGCTAATAAAATAATATTTGATTTTAATTCTACCTTTCCATATCCATCAAATTTAGTGTTTACTGAAGATTCTATTTTATTTATAGGCTTTTCATCATTACCCATATATGAAGTTTCGCCCCTTGCACTTCTAGCTCTTTGTCTTTGTTCTTCCATTTCCTTTTTAAAGGCATCTTTATCAACCTTCATTCCCTTTTCTTCAAGAATTTCTTCTGTTAATTCAATTGGGAAGCCATAAGTATCATATAATTTAAAGGCCTTTTCTCCTTTAAGAATATTTTCCTTTGATGCTATCATTTCCTCAATATAATCACTTAAAATATTCATTCCCGAATCTATTGTTTCATTAAATCTCTCTTCTTCTAATGATACTATTTTTTCTATATATTCTTGTTTTTCTTCAAGGACCGGATATGCACCTTTATAATTTTCAACTACAGAAGCAACTATTTCTGTTAAGAATAAATCTTTTATTCCTAAAAGCCTTCCATGTCTAGCTGCCCTTCTTAAAAGTCTTCTTAATACATAGCCTCTTCCTTCATTGCTAGGTTGTACTCCATCAGAAATCATCATAGTAACTGATTTTACGTGATCAGTTATTATTCTTAAAGAAACATCCTTATCCTTATCTGCACCATACGCAACATTAGCAAGTTTTGATACTTTTCCTAAAATATTTTTTACAGTATCTATTTCAAAGATATTATCTACACCTTGCATAATTGTAGCAATTCTTTCTAATCCCATACCTGTATCAATATTTGGATGTTCTAATCTATTGTAATTTCCTTCTTCATCTTTATCAAATTGAGTAAATACCAAATTCCAAAATTCAACAATTCTATCTTCATCAGATGCTTTTAAGAAGTCCTCAACATTTGATATTGGACCTTCTCCTCTATCAAAATGTATCTCAGTACAAGGACCACATGGACCTACTCCAATTTCCCAGAAGTTATCATCTTTACCTAATCTAAAAATTCTCTTTGGATCAATATCTGTCTTTTTACTCCAAATATCAAAAGCTTCATCATCTTCTAAATAAATAGTTACATATAATTTATCCTTTGGAATCTGTAGTACTTCTGTTACAAATTCCCAAGCCCACGGAATTACTTCTTCTTTAAAATAATCTCCAAAGGAAAAGTTTCCTAGCATTTCAAAAAATGTACCATGTCTAGATGTTTTACCTACATTTTCAATGTCACCAGTTCTAATACATTTTTGACAAGTAGTAATCCTTTTTCTTGGCGGAGTTTCTAAGCCAGTAAAATATGGCTTAAGAGGCGCCATCCCAGCATTTATTAATAATAAAGATTTATCATTTTTAGGAACTAAAGAAAAACTTCCTAATCTTAAATGTTCTTTTGATTCAAAAAATTTCAAATATAATTCTCTTAATTCATTTGTTCCAATATATTTCACAATTTTCCCTCCATTTTTTAATCTAAAATATAAAAAAGCTTTCATCCCTAAAGAAAGGGACGAAAGCAATAGTTCCGCGGTACCACCCTAATTATGCAAAAATTTGCATCACTTAGTTAAAAAAGCTCCAAGATAGCTTCAATATATAATGCAAGAAGTTTACACCATCCACTTCCTCTCTGAATACACGCCTATATTTACTAGTTCTCTTCATCGCTATACAATATGAAATTTTTAAATAATTTCAAAAAAATTATAGATTATTTAAGTGTATATGTCAATTATTATTTAAAAGAGATAATCATTAATATCCTCATAAATAACTTTAATCATTACACCAATTGGTATAATAATTATCATTCCAATAAATCCACCTAATTTTTCTCCTAAAAGTAATAATATTATTATCATTAATGGATGCATATTGGTGCTGTCAGCAGTAATTTTGGGAGATAATATGTTACCTTCTATTTGTTGAATAATTGCCATTGCTATAACTGTCCATACAGCCTTTTCAGGCGATTCAATCAGAGCTATAAATATAGGAGGTATTGCCCCAATTATTGGTCCAAAATAAGGAATAATATTTAATACTCCATTAAAAATTCCAAGGATTATTGCAAACTTTACATTTAATATAAGTAAAACAATAGTTGTCAGCACTCCTATTATTAAGGATAATAATAGCTGACTGACAATATATCTTGATAATACCTTATCGAGATGACTAATTATTCTTTTGGCTACTATCCTTTTTTCTGTTGGTAAAATTAAAAGTATTTTATTGTATATTAATTCTCCATCAACTAAAAAATAATAAGTTACAATTGGAATAATTGCAAAGGAAACTAAACTCTCAAAAAAGTTTATAAGATAATCTAAAGCCTTTACAGAAAAGCTTCTTATAAATAAATTAATCTTTTCACTTATTTGCTCATATATTGTTTCAAAGGTTCTTGTATTTTCTAGATTTATTTTATATGCAAATTTATTTATATATTCATCAACATTATCAAGTATTTTGCCTATATTATGGCTTTCTTCAAATATTGAAGGTACTATTTTATATATAATTAAAATAAAGGACAATAAAATTAAGGTTAATATTATTATTGCTGATAATCTATGGGTTATTTTATATTTTTCACTTATTAAATAGGTTATTGGTTTTAATGCGTAAGCAAGTATTATCCCTGTTAAAATTAGATTAATAATACTGCTTATTGTTTCTAATTTTATATATAAGTATATAATTATTATAACAGGTAATATTATTGAAAGAGTCTTAAAAATATTTTTAATACTATCCTTCTTCATCATAATTCTTCCTTCTTGGAATACTTTTTAATCTAATTTCACCATTTCCATAATGCAATATAAAATCCTCTCCTAAAAGGCAATTTTTTATCAATAATATTTCTCGCCCTTTTATTATTCTGTCAAATAAACCTGAACTCATTATTAAACCTTTTATCATTAAAGTTTCTTTTTCAATTATTAAATCTTCTAATACCCCTTTAATTACATTTTTATTATCCTTTATTTCCATATCTTTTATACTCTTAAAAGAGACACCTGATTTTTCACTTAATTTTCTAGCAATAATAACTTCTTCAAAGGAAATAATATCAGAAGCTTTAACAAAATTTCTTTTACTAAAAAATATATAATTTGAAATAAATAACCCTTCAACTATACCTTTATAAAAATTAATGTATATATCATCTACAATCCCCAAGTACTTCCCCCTAGTGTCATAAACCTTTAACAAATTGAAATCCTTGGTCTTTAACATCTTCTTCTCCTTCCTTATTTAATAGATATTATTTCCTAAAATATAAAAAAAATTCCCATAAAATATTATGGGAATTTTTTTATAAGATTTCTTCAATTATTCCGCCGCCAACAACTATGTTTCCATCGTAAAATACAACTGATTGACCTTTTGTAATAGCTCTTTGTCTTTCCTTAAAGGATACTTTAACCCTTCCATCAGCTAAAGGAATTAATGTTGCCTCTGCAGGTCTTGCAGAATATCTAACTTTTGCCTGTACAGTAATTACTTTTTCTAACTTATCAAAAGGAATAAAATTATTTTCTTTAGAAATTAACTCTTTCTTAAAAATATCTTCTTCTGGTCCTAAAACCACCTCATTAGTTTTAGGATTAATAGAAGTTACATATACAGGTTTTCCAAGAGCTATTCCTAAGCCCTTTCTTTGACCAATAGTATAATAAACTATACCCTTATGCTTTCCTAATATATTTCCATTTTTATCGACAAAATTTCCTTCTTTTACTTCTCTAGGTCTTACTTTTGATATATACTTGCCATGATTATTATCTGGTATAAAGCATATTTCTTCACTATCTTTTTTGTTATGAACAGCCAAACCTATTTCTTTTGCAATTTCTCTAATTTTTACTTTTGTGTAATCTCCGCAAGGCATTAGAGTTTGACTTAATTGCTCTTGAGTAAAATTATATAAAGCATAAGTTTGATCCTTTGTATCGTCATCAGCCTTAATTAAGAGATATCTTCCATCTTCATTTTTTATAATTTTAGCATAATGACCTGTAGCTACATAATCTGCACCGATTTCTTTCGCCCTCTTTAAAAATTCATCAAACTTAATATGCTTATTACATTGAATACATGGATTAGGCGTTCTACCTTCTATGTATTCTTCCACGAAATTGTCTATAACTTTTTCTTTAAAGGAATCCTTAAAGTTTAATACATAAAAAGGAATCCCTAACTTATCTGCAACTCTTCTAGCATCTTCAACAGATGAAAGGGAACAACATCCTCCCTCTCTTTGTGTAAAATCTTCATCATCATCATCAAAATGCTTCATAGTTACTCCGATAACTTCATAACCTTGTTCTTTTAATAGATATGCAGCAACAGAGCTATCTACTCCGCCACTCATACCAACTACAACTCTTTTACTCATTTTTCCCTACTTTCTATAATTAATATTTTATTCTTATTTCTATAATTTTTCTCTTCATGGTGAAGAGGCACCTCTTATTCTTTCAATAATTGGAGGTAATACTTCTAAAACAATGTCTACATCTTCTTCTGTAGAATCATCTCCTAAGGTTAATCTTAGTGAGCCTTCTGCAGATGCTTTGGGTAATCCAATTGCAAGAAGGACATGAGATGGATTTAATGATCCAGAAGTACAGGCACTTCCACTAGAGGCACATATACCAGCAAAATCTAAGTTTAATATAATCGAATCTCCCTTTACATATTCAAACACAACATTTACATTTCCAGGAAGTCGCCTATCCCCTATTGGACCATTTAACTTGGTATTAGGTATTTTTAATAATCCATCTATAAGTTTATCTCTTAATTTTACTAAATGTTTACTATGTTCTTCTAAATTTTCCATTGCTAATTCAACGGCTTTTCCAAGGCCTACAATAGATGCTGTATTTTCAGTTCCTGCTCTTCTAGCCCTTTCCTGGCCACCACCATGAATTAAATTATCAATTTTTATTCCCTTTCTTATATAAAGGGCACCTACTCCTTTTGGGCCATAAATCTTATGTCCAGCTAAAGATAGTAAATCTATATTCATATCTTGTACATCTATTTTTACATTTCCTAAAGCTTGAACTGCATCTGTATGAAAGATAACACCCTTCTCTCTACATATTGATCCTATTTCTTTGATTGGCTGAATTGTACCTATTTCATTATTCGCAAACATTATAGATACTAAAATAGTTTTATCAGTAATAGAATTTTTTAGTTCTTCTAGGTTTACAAATCCCTCTTTATCCACATTTAAATAAGTAACTTCAAAACCATGCTTTTCCAGGAACTCACAAGTGTGCAACACCGCATGATGTTCTATCTTTGTAGTTATTATATGATTTCCTTTTTCCTTATTAGCGCTTGCGATTCCTTTAATAGCCCAGTTATCAGCTTCAGATCCTCCTCCTGTAAAATACACTTCGCTTGAAAGACAATTTAAAGCCTTCGCAACTCTATTTCTTGCTTTATCAAGTGCAATTTTTGTTTCTCTAGAAATACTATAAAAGGATGATGGATTACCGAACTTTTCTGTAAAGTAAGGCATCATTTCTTCAAGAACCTCATTTTTTACATAAGTAGTTGCAGCATAATCCATATAAACCTTTCTCATACTTATTCTCTCCTCTTAACTAATTTAATTTGTTGATTTAATTCATTCATTTTATTATAATCATCAACTATATCTTGAAGAGTAATACCTTGCATTACTTCGTCTATACTTTTTTTAATTTTCCCCCATAATAACCTTGTTGCACAAAAGTCCAAATTATTACAATCTGTTCCTTCTATACATTCAGCAATTTCCACTGGACCTTCTAGTATGTCCATTACATCTGCCACAGTTATATCTTTTGGATCTTTATTTAAAACATACCCTCCTTGGGCTCCTCTAATACTTTTTATCAATTTAGCTTTTCTTAAGGATGAAAATAATTGTTCCAAATAATACTCTGAAATCCCTTGCCTTTTAGAAATAGTTTTAATAGAAACCGGCTCACTTCCATAATGAATAGCAAGGTCAACCATAGCCTTTACCCCATATCTACCTTTTGTTGAAAGCTTCATTATTTATTCACCTTCTTTAATGTTGACTAATTTACTTGTATTTATATATTATCAAACGGGTATTCTAATGTCAATATTCTCTATTTCTCATAATCCGTTCAGATATAATAAACAAAGCAGCATTAATTATTTTTTATATTATCCCAATATTTTTTAATATTTTCCTCGAACTTATTATTCTGTGGTATATAATATTTTTTACTACTCAATTCTTTTGGCATATATTCCTGTTTTACATAATTATTACTATAATCATGAGGATATTTGTATCCAGAAACTCCTAGATTTTTGGCTCCACTATAATGAGCATCCTTTAAATGATTAGGAACGTCTCCTACATTTATATTTTCTAAATCAGAAATTGCCGAACTAATAGCTAAATATGCACTATTTGATTTAGGCAAGGTTGCTAAAAATATAGTTAATTCCGACAAAATTATTTGTGCCTCTGGCAGACCAGTTTTTAATGCTAACTCAATCCCAGAATTAACTACTGATAATGCATTAGGATAAGCCAATCCTATATCTTCAGCAGCAATTACTGAAATTCTTCTTATAATAGCCTGTAAATTACCACCCTTAATTAACCTTGCTAAATAGTGCACGGCTGCATCTGGATCACTTCCTCTTATACTTTTTTGAAATGCACTTAATAAATTGTAATATTCATCTCCAAAGGAATCAGATCTAATATGGGACTGCCCTAACCTTTGGATATATTCTATAGAAATATTAATCGTTGAACTCAACTGGGAATTAATGGCTAACTCTAATATATTATAAGCTTTTCTATAGTCTCCCTGAGAGATGTCGGCTATATATGATACAGCCTCATCTGTATATACTATATTCAAGTTATTTTCTTTAGCTCTTTCAATAGCCTTTATAATTCCTTCCATTATTTCTTCCCTTTTTAAAGGTTGGAACTGAAAAATGTTACACCTGCTTATTATAGCCTTATGCAATACAAAATAAGGATTTTCTGTTGTACTTCCTATTAAAGTTATTTTTCCATTCTCTATAAACTCCAATAAAGATTGCTGCTGTTTTTTAGAAAAGTGCTGTAACTCATCAATATAAATCACGACTCCATTATAACCTAACAAAGTATCTAGCTCTGAAGCTATATCTTGAATATCTTTAACAGATGCAGTTGTAGCATTTAATTTATAAAATTTCTTATCAACATAATTTGCCATTATATTTGCTAGTGTTGTCTTTCCTGTTCCTGGAGGTCCATATAATATGCAATTAGGAATTTTCTTATTAATTATTAAATTGTATAAAGGTTTCCCTTTGCCTATTATATGTTTTTGACCTATAAAATCATTTAAACTGTTAGGTCTCATTCTTTCTGCTAATGGTTTCATCCTTTGCCCTCCAATTTTATTTATCTAAACATTTCGCTTAATTCTTTAGCCTTTTCAAGATTTTCGTATTCAGTAAAGGACTTAATATAATAATTCTCCTTTTCTAAACTTAAGATAACTTCAACTGGAACATTTTCTCCTATAGCCTCATCACTGCCTTCCTCTTCACCTTCATGAACTTCTAAAGCTTCTGCCCTCATATTTAAAACTAAAGCAGCCTTATAAAGTCCATCTTTATCTTTACTGATATTTAGCATTTCACTGTTATACTCCTTTAATTCAAGTTCACCGATATATAGGCTATAAAACTCAACATAATTACAAATATAGAAATTTTTTTCACTTATATGTTTACTTACTTTTTCATCATAACCTTTATCATAAGATAAGACTAAATCAATAGTTTCTTTTATTTTTTCTTTTTCGGTTTTGCTTATTTCAGATTTATTAGATGAACAACTAACTAATAAAGTTATAGTAAAAATAATAATTAAGTATCTTAAAATATTTTTCTTCATAAATCCTCCCAATATATTTCATTCCTTTATATAATATCATATTTTAATTGTATATTAATATAAAAAAACTATATGCCAATAATTGTTGATTTATTAGCATATAGTTTTGATTTTTTTGTATTTGTATATTATTAGTTTATATATTTATTATTTTTGTTTGTTGTTTGACTTTTTAGCTTTCTTATTTCCTTCATATGCATTTATATACATTTGCTTAATTTCACTGAATAATGGATATCTTGGGTTTGCTCCAGTACATTGATCATCAAATGCTTGTTCTACCATTTCATCTAATGTTGCATAGAATTTATCTTCAGGTACTCCAGCTTCTTTTATTGATTTTGGCATACCTACTTTTTCTTTTAAATCATCAATTGCATTAATTAGTAATTGAACTTTTTCTTCTTCAGTGTTTCCACCTAATTGTAAGTAATCTGCAATTCTTGCATATCTCCAAGCTGCATTAGGATATTTATATTGTGCAAAAGCAGCTTGTTTAGTTGGTGCATTTTCAGCATTGAATTTTATTGTTTCATTTATTAATAATGCATTTGCAGTTCCGTGTGGTAAGTGATGGAATGCACCAAGTTTATGAGCCATAGAGTGACAAACACCTAGGAAAGCATTTGCAAACGCTAATCCAGCGATTGATGCTGCATGAGCCATTTTTTCTCTAGCTTTTACATTAGTAGTTCCTTCATTATAAGCTTGTGGTAAATATTTAAATACTAATCTTATTGCTTCTAATGCTAATCCATTTGTATATTCAGATGCCATTATTGAAACATAAGCTTCAATAGCATGAACTAATGCATCTATACCTGATGCTGCTGTTAATCCTTTAGGCATTGACATCATAAGTTCAGCATCTACAATTGCCATATCTGGAGTTAGTTCATAATCAGCTAGTGGATATTTTACTCCTGTTTCTTCATCTGTAATAACCGCAAACGGTGTTACTTCTGATCCAGTTCCTGCAGATGTTGGAATTGCAATCATCATAGCCTTTTGTCCCATAGTTGGGAATTTATAAATTCTCTTTCTTATATCCATAAATCTCATAGCTAAGTCTTCAAATCTTACTTCTGGATGTTCATACATTACCCACATGATTTTTGCAGCATCCATTGGTGATCCACCACCTAATGAGATAATCATATCTGGGTTAAAGGCTAACATTTCTTGTGCACCTTTCTTAGCACATGCTAGTGTTGGATCTGGTTCAACTTCTGTAAATACTCTGAATTCTATACCATATTTTTCTAATTCTCTAACTACCTTGTCAGTATATCCTAGTTTATCTAACATTCTATCTGTAACGATAAACGCTCTCTTCTTGTTCATTTCATGTAATTCTTTTATAGCAAATGGTAAACAACCGAATTTAAAGTATGTTTTTTCTGGAGCTCTAAACCAAAGCATATTTTCTCTCCTTTTTGCCACTGTTTTTACATTTAATAAGTGCATTGGGCCAACATTTTCTGAAACTGAGTTTCCTCCCCAAGATCCGCAGCCTAATGTTAATGATGGTGCTAATCTAAAGTTAAATAGGTCTCCAATAGCACCTTGAGATGCTGGCATATTTATTAAAGTTCTTGCTGTTTTCATAGCATCTTGGAATTTTTCAATTCTATCTTTTGAAGCAATTTCATTTGTGTATAGTACAGAAGTATGTCCCATTCCACCTTGAGCAATTAATTTAGCAGCTTTTTCTACAGCTTCATCATAGCTCTTAGCCTTGTACATTGCTAAAATCGGAGAAAGTTTTTCATGAGCATATGGTTCAGATAAATCTGTGGATTCAACTTCAGCAAGGATAATTCTTGCAGTCTTTGGAATAGTTATTCCTGCTAATTCTCCTATTTTCCATGGTGCTTGACCAACAATATTTGCATTTAATGCACCTTTATCATTTAATATTATGCTTCTAACCTTTTGAACTTCTTCACCTTTTAAAACGTACGCTCCTCTTGCAGCAAATTCTGCTTTTACTTCATCATATACTTTATCTAATACAATAACACTTTGTTCTGATGCACATATAACACCATTATCAAATGACTTTGATAATATTATAGAGTTAACAGCCATTTTTAAATGAGCTGTTTCATCAATTATTGCTGGTGTATTTCCTGCACCAACTCCAATTGCAGGTTTTCCTGATGAATAAGCAGCCTTAACCATTCCTGGTCCACCTGTTGCTAATATTAAATCTGCATGTTGCATTACTGCTTGTGATAATTCTAATGATGGCTCATCAATCCATCCAATTATTCCTTCTGGAGCTCCTGCTTTTACTGCTGCTTCTAAAACAATTTTAGCGGCTTCTATTGTAGATTTTTTAGCTCTTGGGTGTGGTGAAATAATAATTGCATTTCTAGTTTTAAGTGAAATTAATGTTTTAAATATTGCTGTTGATGTTGGATTAGTAGTTGGTACGATAGCAGCTATTACTCCCTTTGGTTCTGCAACTTTTGTAACACCATTTGTAAGATCTTCTTCAATTACTCCACAAGTTTTCATATCTCTGTATTGATTATAGATGTATTCAGCAGCGAAATGATTTTTTATTACTTTGTCTTCTGCTATTCCCATTCCAGTTTCTTCAACTGCCATTTTAGCTAATTTTATTCTATTATTATTAGCAGCTATAGCAGCTTGTCTGAATATTTCATCTACTTGCTCTTGAGTATAAGTAGCAAATTTTCTTTGAGCCTCTCTTAATTCTTCAAATTTCTTAGTTAATTCTTGCAAATTTGTAACTGCCATTTTCATTTCCTCCTAAAAATATATTGTACAAAAATTTTATACATTAAATTGTTATTTATTTATCAATCTCTTGTAAGTTCATTTTATTGCATTGTTTATTTTTTGTCAATCTTATTTTGGATTTTTTTTATTTTATTGATTGTTTTTGAAAAATATTAAAAATAGTGTAGGTTTGTGTTGTTTTTTAATAAATTTAATCCTTTACATTTATTAATTTTTGGTTATTTTTTTAACTATCTATGGTAGTATACATAAAAAAAGTTATTATACTAATTTATAGTATAATAACTTTCCTCAGTTTAATAATATCAATTAATATTTTCCGGTATTTTTATTCCTAATTTTGCTGCAATTTCTCTATTTATTTTTATACTCATATCATCTAAAGTTGAAATTTTAATTTCCGCAGGCTTTTTCCCTTCTAATATTTCAACAGCTTTAAATGCCGTTTCCTTTCCTAATTTAAAGTAATCTATTCCAATAGAGCATAGTCCCCCCACATCAACAACTGCTTCTTCAGCTCCTAAAATAGGGACATTATTTTCAACAGCAATTTTTCCAATTAAATCAAAGGCAGATGCAACAGTATTATCAGTCGGTGTATATAATGCATCTATACTCTTTATTACTGCAGTAAGATTTTGATTTATTTCATTTACGTTAGTAACACCAATTTCCTTAACTTCTATATTTAATTTTATAGCTTCCTCTTTTAAAGTTTCTACTTGAACTATAGAATTTGCTTCTGAAGTATTAAAAATTACACCTAATGTTTTAACTTCTGGTACCAGCTTTAATAATAACTGTAATTGCTTATCAATAGGAACCATATCTGAAACCCCAGTAAAATTTGTTCCAGAACTTTCCCAACTTTCTGCTATTCCTGCAGCTACTGGATCTGTTACTGCTGTAAAAACACTTGGTATTTCTTTAGTTGCGTTATATACTGCCTGAGCAGATGGTGTTGCTATCGCCAAAATCATATCTTTATCTTCAGATACAAATTTTTGAGCAATTGTCTGAGATGTAGCTGCATCTCCTTGAGCATTTTGATAATCGATAGTAATATTCTTACCATCTTCGTAACCTTTTTCTCTTAGACCTTCAATAAATCCTTCCCTCGCTAAATCTAGAGCTGGATGCTGAACAATTTGAGTTATTCCAATTTCTACTTTCTTATTATCTTTTATTGCTTCACCATTCTTTTGACAAGCAACAAAAGAACTCACACCTAACAGCCCTGCCAATAGCATAGCAATTTTTTTCTTTCCTACCATAATACAATCCTCCAATTTTACAATTTCTATCCTACCATTCTACTATTAAATAAATTTATTCTGAAATAATGCTATGAAAACCTAACATTATTTACATTCAGTTTAATACTTCTAAAGATAAATTATATAACAATATAATATTCTAATTGTATTATATTGTGATGAAAAATTACATTAATAATTTTTCATAAAAAGCAAGTTGCTACGCAAAATTAATAGCGTAACAACTTTTAATAATTAGTTAAATAAACTTCTGTCACTTAAACCTTCACTTACATTTGCTTTTTCAAATAGTTCCATAAGCTTCTTTGTGGTCAGTTCTTCTTTCTCTTTTTCTCCTACATCAAATAAAACTTTTCCTCCATGCATCATAAGTAATCTATTGCCTGTCTTTATAGCATGATTTAGATTGTGGGTTATCATTAATGTTGTAATTCCTGTATCTTTAACTATTTTTTCTGTAATCTCCATTATCTTCATTGATGTTTTAGGATCTAAAGCTGCAGTATGCTCATCAAGTAATAAAAGTTTTGGCTTTGACATCATTGCCATTAATAATGTTAAAGCTTGTCTCTGACCTCCTGATAATAAAGTAACTTTATTATAAAGTTTATCTTCTAATCCCAAACCAACTTCTTTTAATAGTTCCTTATAATAATCGATTCTTCTCTTATTTACACCAAAGGATAAGCCATAAGTTTTTCCTTTATTATCTGCAAGAGCTAAATTTTCTAATATTGTCATATTAGGAGCTATTCCTAAGGAAGGATTTTGAAACACTCTTCCTATTTCTCTTGCTCTTTTATATTCACTATCTCTAGTAACATCTTTACCATCTAATAATATCTGCCCTTCGTCACATTCAATAGTTCCAGCAATTATATTTAAAAGAGTTGATTTACCCGCTCCATTTGAACCGATAATAGAAATAAAATCACCTTTATTAACAGTTAAAGAAAAATCTGAAAAAACCTTATTCTCATTAATGGTATTTTCATTAAAGACTTTATGCAATGCTTGAATTTTTAGCATTTATATCACCACCTTCTTTAGAAATACCATTTGAACTATTGGACTTAGTAACCTTCATTGCTCTTTTATTTTTTTTGATACTTATAATATTTGAATTGAAACTTAAAGCTATAACTACTATTATTGCTGTCATTAATTTTAAATAGTTTGGATCTAAATTAAACTTCAAAGCCAAAGCAATTGCTAACTTATAGATTATTGATCCTATAATTACTAAAGTAGTTGTCTTTAATAATGTCAATTTTCTAAAAGCAGAAGTTCCTATAATTACTCCTGCAAGAGCCATTACTAAAATACCTGTACCCATAGTAACATCTGAAAATCCTTGATATTGAGCTGTAAGTGCCCCTGCCATTGCAATAAGACCATTACTTATCATTAAACCAATAATCTTAATAATGTCTTTATTTACTCCTAGAGTAGTAATAACCTGTTCATTATCCCCTAAGGCTATTAATAATTTTCCTAGTTTGGTTTTAAGGAATAAATCAAGAAGTAATTTTAACACTATAGCAATAGCAAATATAATATACACTTTATAATTATTATCAAAAATAATTTTTGTATTGAATAATGGCACATTAGATTTCCCCATTATCATTAAATTAATTGAGTAAAGTCCTGTCATAACTAAAATACCTGACATTAAGCTGCTTATCTTTAACTTAACATTTAATAAAGCTGATATTAGTCCTGCTAAAGCTCCTCCTATAGTAGCAACAGCTACTGCTATCCAAGGATTAACACCCTTAACTAATAAAGCAGCACAAATCGCTCCACCTAAAGGGTAAGTTCCATCAGTTGACATATCTGCTATATTCAAAATCTTAAATGTTATATAAACTCCCATTGCAACAATACCAAATAAAAGACCTTGTTCTAGTACATTAATAATTATATCCATTAATTAACGCCCCCAGTAACCTTATTGGCAATTTTATTAATATCCTCTGGTATTGTTATCCCTAACTTAGATGCAACGTCAGTATTTATTGTTATATTCATCTCACTTAATGTTGAAATTTCTATTTCTTCTGGTTTTTTACCTTCTATAATTTCAACTGCCTTATAAGCTGTTTCCTTTCCTAATTTAAAATAATCAATACCAATCGAACATAATCCACCAACACTAATGATCGCTTCTTCTGCCCCTAAAATTGGAACATTGTTCTCAAGAGCGATTTTTGTAACTAAATCATAAGCTGATGCAATAGTATTATCTGTTGGAGTATATAATGCATCTACTTTATCAATTACAGAAGTAAGGTTTTGATTTATTTCATTTACGTTTGTAACTCCAATTTCTTTAACTTCAATATTTAATTTTGCAGCTTCTTCCTTTAATTCATCAACTTGAACTACTGAATTGGCTTCAGAAGTATTAAAAACTACACCTAATGTTTTTACTTCTGCTACAAGTTCTAATAGTAATTCTAATTGCTTATTAACAGGTACCATGTCAGAAACACCAGTTAAATTTGTTTGAGAACTTGTCCAATCTTTAGCTATTCCTGCTGATATAGGATCTGTAACTGCTGTGAAAACTGTTGGTATTTCTTTTGTAGCATTATATACAGCCTGAGCCGCTGGTGTTGCTATTGCTAATATTAAATCTTTCTTTTCAGAAACAAATTTTTGAGCAATTGTTTGTGATGTCGCTGCATCTCCTTGGGCATTCTGATAGTCAATAACTATATTTTTTCCTTCTTCATAACCTTTTTCTTTAAGGCCTTCTATAAAGCCTTCCCTTGCTGAATCAAGGGCTGGATGCTGTACAAGCTGAGTTATTCCTATTTTCACATTTTCACCTTCACTTGAACTAGTTTCACTCTTTTGACATCCAATTAAACTTGTAGCTGTTATTAATCCAGCTAAAAATAAAGCTAATTTTTTTCTTCCTACCATATTGCTGTCCTCCTATTTCTTTTTTCAAAATCTCCAAGCTACTATTCTACATTTTTATTTTATTAAATAATTATATATTATATTGCTAATCTTAAAATAAGTTAACTAATATAATATTAGTTATATACACTTTTAGAGATTTTGATATTAAATTACTATTTTATAATATAATATTTATCCCATATTAGCATAACAATTTAAATTTGTAAATAAAAAAATTAACGATTTTATATAAAATCGTTAATTTTAAAATATCCTTTAATCAGGAATAGCTCTATGTCCAAGGCCTATTACTACTTCATTTAAATGCAATAAACCAACACTAAGAAAAATACACACTGTAATATGCTGACCTTTTCTTGCAATTCCTACCTTTCCACCAACACTTAAGCCGCTAGCCCTATTCCATACCTCCATCAAAGCATCCCTTGCCGCACCAACAACTGCCCCTTCATAAATATGTTCTTCTTTAACAACACCACTTCTTTTAGCTGCTACTAATGTACTTTCTAAAATTTTCAAGGTAGACTCATTAATATTTCCACCAATATTTACTGCTGTGGCTAAAACTCCTCTTTTTTTAAGATCATGCTTTAATTTTTCCTCTTCTTCTCTTGAGGAAATTGCCATTTTTATAGCGCATTTAGCAACATCAAGACTATTGCTTACCATTTGATCACCTTTTTCTTATTTTTTTACTAAATTATATTTCTCATTAAAATAATTATTTAATTTTTCTAAGGAATGGGTCAATATTTCCTTTTCTTCCTCTGTATGATTATCCATCATTGAGCTTATCATCTCTTCATGAAAGCCCTTATGATTTTCACAAGCAGCATGCCCCTTTTCTGTTAATTGTATCATTACTACTCTTCTATCTTCTTCTATTCTTCTTCTAGTTACATATCCTTTTTTTATAAGCTTATTTATTGCTGTTGTCAAAGTTCCTACAGTAATACCTAAATCTTGTGCGACTTCACTCATCATACTTTGTTCTTTTTTCCCAATACTCTCTATTATATGCATTTCTCTAATAGATAAATCTGAAAAATCACCTTTTCTTAGCATTTTCTCTTCTATTTCAAGTATATTATTAAAGATTTTAACAAGTAATTGATTAGCTACATCTTCTTTTCTTTTCATACTTAAATTATCCCATCCTTTTTATATATTTTCATTAGTTAATCATTTTCAATAATTCCTTTATATTATAATAAGCTAATCTAATAATAATTTCAATTACAACCTTTACTATTCAATGTTATTTATATAAAAATATTTTAAAAGGGACCATCAGGCCCCTTTTTTAGATAAGATTAAACGATAGAGCTGCAATTATAAGTCCTATTGTTAATATTACATAATAAAATTTCAATTCATCATGATAATCATATATTTTTGATTTTTCTATTCTTCCCTTCGGATACATTATTTCAATTTCATTACCTTCTTTATAATCTATATTATTTTCATAAACGGGCATAACTAATTTAATTTTTTCATCTTTATCTTCTACTTCTAATACCGGGTATAATGCAGGATTATATAATATATTTAAATTTGAATCTCTGTCAATAGAAACAAAACTTTCAAAACCAACTACTTTTGCTCTTTTAATTATATAATTTTTACTCTTTAAAATATTGTTGATTAATTTGATAAATGTAGAAACAGTAAGCAATACACTAAGAAAAATTAATAATAATCCCATATAAAATCCCCCTTGATTAATAAGATTTTTATTTATCCTTTATACTTATATTATATGATAAAATTTCTTAAAAGATATATTTCTTGTAATTTTTCATAACTTTGCAAGTTTCATTTCATTTTACTGATATTTTATTTGCTAATCTTGCAATTTTGTATTAATTCAATATCTCTCATTTTGCCCAAAATAATCAAATTTTTTAACAATATTATATACTATTAATAAATTATTTATTTTTCACATTCATACATTTATCTAATTTTTTATTAATAAATATAATATATAATATTATTAATGGAGGCTACATAAAATGAATTATTCAAAAGTAAAATTTGAAATATATACTTCTTCATACAATCTCAATTCCTTAAAAAGTTCCTTAAAAACCTTATTAATAGAATTTGATAAGGACTTTTATATATACGAGACTAAACTCCATTTTGATGATAATGAAAATTATAAAAGCTGTAACTCTTTTAAGCTCGAATTCATATGTAATAAGGATTTAGCTTTAGAAGTCATTACAATAATAAAAAAAATTATTAATGATAAATCACCTTACTTTAACATTATTCCAATTATTAATTAATTCTTGTTTACACAGAAATATGCCAGGTTTAATTAATAAACCCGGCATATTCCATATAATTATTATAATTAAATTTAATTTAAAGCTACTCCTGCACTTGCATAACCAGTTATAAAGAAGTTTAGAGTACTTGATACTGCTGTAAATACTAATAACAAGCGTGAATGTGCTGGTACAGGAACATTTAAATTTGATACTGTAAACCCTGTTGAAATGAAATTTTCTGGTACGGTTCCAGATAATAATGGAGATAATTGTACTACTGTACCTCTCAATGGTCTAAATATATTATTCGAAACATTATCTGTTCCTGTAGAAATATATAATAGAGCATTAATTGTAACATCTGCAGGAAGATCCACTTCATCCGCAGTACTAAAAAAGGCAGTAATTCCTGTTATTGTCCCATCTCTAGGAACAGAAAATGCCATATTTCTTAGTGCACCATTAGCATTAGTAGATAAGTCTATTAATCCCCCTGCCAATGTATCCACTGAAACAGAATTGCCAAAACCAATTAATCCTACTGTACGAGCTGAATTTAAAGCACCAGTTTCTAGGGTTACAGGAAGTCCCGATGCAAATGGGATTACCGCACCAGTACCTGGTAAGCCTTGTGGTCCTTGCGGTCCTTGTGGCCCTGCTGGTCCTTGTGGTCCTGCGACTCCTTGCGGTCCTTGCGGTCCTTGTGGTCCTTGTGGTCCTTGTGGCCCAGTTGGCCCCTGTGGTCCTTGCGGTCCTTGTGGCCCTTGAATTCCTTGCGGTCCTTGTGGTCCTGTTGGTCCTTGTGGTCCTGCCGGCCCTTGTAAACCTTGTGGTCCTGCTGGTCCTTGCGGTCCTTGTGCTCCTGTTGCTCCTTGTAATCCTCTTGGTCCCGTTGGTCCTTGTGGTCCTGTTGGTCCTTGTGGCCCCCTTGGTCCTCTTGGTCCCGGTTCACCTTGTGGCCCTCTTGGCCCTCTCGGTCCTGGTTCACCTTGTGGCCCTCTTGGCCCTCTCGGTCCTCTCTTACATTTTGGATCCGGCTTACATTCTAAATCATCTTTATCCATATTATGATCATGATTGGAAAATTCATATTCAAACTCTTCTAAATATTTATCAATATTCATTTTGTTCCTCCTCTTATTTTCTTAAGTTAACAAAAAATCACCTAAAGCTTTCATATAATACATATATATTCTAATATTTATTAAATGTTCTACTAATAAATTAACTAGCTATTACACAATTTAAAGAAAATTGATTAGAAGTATAAAAAAAGGAGCTGTCGCATTAGTGGATTAAAATCCGTTAGCGATAGCTCCTTTTTCTATTCTATAAATTAACTTTTTAGGTGTTATTTTTATTTGCATGTAAATCAACTAAAAATAGGCGCACTTCAATAAGCCTCAGAAAAAAAGCTTTTTTAAAATTTAACTTATGAGGCTTTCTTCAATTCAAATAAGTGCTTACCAGTGCGGCCCGCTTGTATTTTACTATGTAATTTATTTATATTGTGTGCCATTGCAAGAAGTATACTTTCTGCTAATACATTCTTTTGCCCACGACACATAAATCTTCTGAAATTCATGTCTTGTTTTATTTGTGCAAAAGAACCTTCTGCTTGAATACTTCTGTTCATTCTAAGCAAGCAACCTTCTTCGCTTAGAATTCTTTCTAAATCAGACTTTCTTTGGCGATTAAACTTTTTTGATGTTTCAAATCTTTTTACTCTTTCTTCCAAAGGAGTTTTACAATTATTCCCTTTGATGCAACTACTCTTGTAAGTGCAATCATTGCAATCTTCACAAACATAAATTGTCTTTTCACTTTCATATCCTGTTTTAGATTTTCTAATTTTTATATTTTCAGCCTTTAACTGCTTACCATTTCGGCATATGTAGAAATCTTTTTCTTCATTGTAATCCATGTTTTCTATTTTACCGATATCATTTTTATATTTTCTTGTTTTTGATATTTCATAATTAGATGGCTTAATAAATGCTATTTGATTATTTTCTTCAATAAATGAATAGTTCTCCTCACTTTCATATCCAGCATCTGCAACTATTTTTAAGTATTTAAATTTTAAGTTTTCTTCCATGCTTTTCAAGAAAGGTATTAGCGTAGTTGTATCCGTTGGTTGTGGTCCAACTGTAAGCCATGTAATATATTCTGAATCTACACCATGCTGCACATTATAAGCTGGCTTAAGTTGACCGTTTTTCATAGCATCTTCTTTCATCCTCATAAATGTAGCATCAACATCAGTTTTTGAGTAACTGTTTCTATCTCCGCAAGTGTACACTTTTTGAGTATATTCTTTAAACTTTGAAAGATATTCTTCAAGTTTTTCTATTGATCGTTGCAATGCAGTTTTTCTTTTCCCACATCCGTGAACGAATTCTATTCCTTCTGATTTCTTTAGTGCATAAAGCTTTTTTCTAAGCTTTTTTACATGTTTCATTTGAACTTCATTTTTATAGATTAACTTAATATCATAAAGTTCTTCGCACTCTTTAACAAGGTCGGCCACTTTAATTAGCAATTTTGCCATGTTTTTTGTAACTGCCTTTTTCCAGACAAAAGTATATTTATTTGCATAAGCTTCTATTTTTGTGCCATCAATAAAGATAGCATCTCCTGATATCTCACCAATTTTATAAAGAAATTTAGCTGTTTCAGCTAAGATCCTTTCAGAACATGGAGCAAAATGAAGACTTCTAAATCTTGCAAATGTTGCATGATCCGGAGCGGATGCTCCCTCAAGCAAAAACATAAAATTAATGTCTCTACGGCATGCCTTTTCAATATCTCGAGACGAATAAATCTTATTCATATATCCATAAGTCATGATTTTCAGCATTTTTCTTGGCGATACTTGATTTTCCTTTATCTTGGAATAAGTCGAATATAAATCTGTTAAATCCATCTCCTCTACAAATTGACTTAGTAATCGCACTGAATCATTAACCGGTATCATGTAATCAATATTTAATGGAAGTTTTAATTGATAAAACTTTTGGTTTAATGTATAATTCTTTTGTAAAATATTTTCTTTGTGCATAAAAATATTTTATCATAAATCCTAAACTCATGGAGTCTAGGATTTATTTTTTTGCACAAAAAGGGACTGTGCACTAATTATTAGTGCGACAGCCCCTTTAAATTAACTTACAAAAATATTTTTTATTGATTTTGTTGGACATTTCTTAGTACAGATTTCACAGTTTACGCACTTATTATAATCAACTAAAGCCAGATTGTTTAATACATGAACTGCATCATGAGGGCAGTTTCTTTCACATAATTTGCATCCAATACATGCATTAGAACAGTTTTCTCTTACATGTTTGCCTATTTCAGTATTATTACATTCTACTCTTACTTTACTCTCGTATGGTACAGATTCTATTAGCCCCTTAGGACAAATATCAATACATGCTCCACAGTTTGTACATTTTTCTTTATCTACTTTTGCTACCCCATTTATTACTTTAATAGCATCAAATTCACATACTCTAACACAACTTTCTAAACCTAAACATCCATAGGAGCAAGCTTTATTTCCTCCTGCTTCCATTAGACTAGCTGTAATACAGTCATGAACACCTTTCAATTCATATCTATTTTTTGCCGCATCACAATTTCCATTACATTTTACATAAGCTGTCATCTTTTTAACATTATCAACTGCAACTCCAAAAACCTTACCTATTTCTTCTGCAGTTTTTGCTCCACCTACTGTACATAGATTTAATTTCGCTCCAGACATAACCATTGCCTCAGCATAGGCGTCACAACCTGCATAACCACAACCTCCACAGTTTGCTCCAGGCAGACACTCTCTTAATTTTGGTATTCTAGGATCAACCTTAATTTCAAATTTTTTAGAAGCAAAGCCAAGTAAAACTCCAAAAATTAATCCCAGTATTCCTAATATAAGGGCTGCATATATAACGTTCATATAAATCCCCTCCTTTTAGTGTATTAATCCCTGGAAGCCCAAGAATGCGATTGACATTAATGCTGCAGTAAATAAAGTAGTTGGTAATCCTCGTAAAACAACAGGGATATTTTCATTATTATCAATCCTTTCTCTAATGAATGATAATAAAACTATTGCTAGAAAGTATCCTAATGAAGCACCCAAACCATTTACTACTGCTTGAATGAAATTATATTCTTCTTGTACATTTAATGTTGCCACCCCTAAAACTGCACAATTTGTTGTAATTAATGGTAAATATATTCCTAAAGCCTTATAAAGAGCAGGAGAATATTTTCTTATTGCCATTTCTACAAATTGAACTAAAGCAGCAATTACAAGAACAAAAGCAATTGTACTTAAGTATTCAAGTTCAAACTTTTCTAACAATTTATAAACTAACCAAGACATAACTGATGCAAGAGTAATAACAAAAGTTACTGCAAGCCCCATTCCTAATGCTGAACTCTTTTTCTTAGAAACTCCAAGGAATGAACATATACCTAGGAACTTTGATAATACAAAGTTGTTTACAAACATTGCACTTATAAAAATCATTAATAATTCCATCTATTTCTCCCCCTATATGTCCTCTTTTTTTAATTGAAGCCTATCATCAATATCACAAGTACCAGTACCGCAGCCTGAACAGCTTTCACAATTATGTTCAAGAGGCTTAAACTCTTCACCTGTTTGTGCAGATTTTTTAATTTTAAAATAATTCAAAATTATAACTAAAACTCCTAAGGTGAAAAAAGCACCTGGTGCTAAAATCATAATGGAAGCAGGCTTAAATGCTTCTGGCAACACTTTTATACCTAAAAATTTTCCTGCACCTAATATCTCCCTAAAGGAAGCAATCAAAAATAACCCCAAAGTAAAACCAAGTCCCATTCCAATTCCATCAAAAATTGAAGGTATTATTGGATTTTTAGAAGCATAGGCCTCAGCTCTTCCCAAAATAACACAATTAACAACTATTAGTGGTATAAAAATACCAAGGGATGCATATAAACTTGGTAAATATCCTTGTATCAACATATCAATCATTGTAACAAATGAAGCTATTACAACAATATAAGCTGGTATTCTAATTTTATCAGGTATAAATTTTCTAAGAGCTGAAATCATTGCATTAGAAAATATTAAAACTACAGTTGCTGCTATTCCCATCCCCAATGCATTCTCTACACTTGTTGTAACTGCTAGAGTAGGACACATAGCTAAAACCTGAACAAAAATCGGATTTTCTGTAAGCAGTCCATTTTTTAATCTTTCAACTATTCTATTCATATTTACCTCCCAATTCTAAACTAATTTGAAGTTCCTTCTGTACTTGCGCTAGTTTCTGCATCTGAGCTAGCTCCTGTTTCTACATCTAAACCTTCTTCAACACTAGAGCTAGCACTTGTTTCTACGTCTGGAGCTGCTACTTCTTCTCCCTTAATTTCAGTTAGATAAAATGCTATTGCCTCATTAACACCATTAATTGTTGCATTACTTGAAACAGTTGCTCCTGTTACAGCTTGTACTTCATTATCAGAACTAGGTTCAACTTTAACAACCTTTAAATATTCTTTAATAGGCTTATTTCTAAACCTTGCAGTAAATTCTTCTTCCTTAATCTTTGCTCCAAGTCCTGGAGTTTCATTATGAGCCATTACTTTTAACCCTGTTATCTTATCCTCTGATATCGCTATTGCAAAATCAATATCTCCATGAAACCCCTTACTAGTAAACTTAATAACATGGCCTATAATATCAGTTCCCTTCACAGCTTCATAAACTTCCTTTATGTTACTTTCTTCTTTTAATTCAACTGCTGCATCTTTTATACTATCCGCTTCTGATAATAAATAAGTTAAATCAGCTTGACTGATTTTAGAATTCTCTAATATTGCTTCTTTTGTTAAATTATTTACAGCACCAAGTAATGAGGCTGCTATTACGCAAATTACTAAAAGGATTCCTCCTAATTTAAAATTCTCTTTCATTATTATAGAGCCTCCTTCTTTACTTTTATTTTCTTTGTGCAAAAGTAATCAAGTAATGGAGCAAATAAATTTGCTAATATTATTCCATAATAAGGACCTTCAGTATTATATCCTATAATAACTATTATTGATGCCATAACACCTGCTATTACACCAAAAATATACTGACCAATTTTAGTCATAGGAGTTGTACCATAATCTGTAGTCATATAAATTGCTGCCAGGAAGTATGCCCCCGAAAGCAGTAATTCCTTATCCAAATAACTATTTACGAGCATAGCTGATAATATAAATGCAATTGGTCCCCTAAAATTAATTCTACCTCGAAATATTAAATACACCCCACCTAGACATAGCGCTAAAATTGAAGTTTCTCCTATACTTCCAGTAGCTTGACCTAATATCCTTTCAAATATAGAAGCTGTTGCTTCCACAACTGCTACAGAAGCCGATGAAACCGCTTCTGTACCAGAAGCAGCACTAGTTGCATCTGTTACCGGTTTTGCCATTGCCCCTGCCCAAGATGCTATTAGAAAGGCTTTTGTAGCAGCAGCTGGATTCATAAAGTTTTGACCAAATCCACCAAAGAATTGCTTTACAACAATGATACTAAATATTGAACCTATTATTGGTATCCATATTGGTACATATGTAGGCATAATTAATCCTAATATAATTCCTTGAACAATTGGACTTAAGTCTGTAATAAAAGTTGTTTTCTTTACGAACTTATTCCAAACTCCTTCAGCAATTATACTTGATATTACAGTAGTTAATAGTATTTTAACTGAATCCATTTTATAAAAGTATACTCCCGCTATAACTGCAGGAATTAAAGCTATAATAAAATCTATCATTATCTTATTAAGCCCTGAACCTTTTCTAACATGGGGCGCAGGGGATATTGTAAGTTTTATCTTTTCCAATCCTATCACTCCTATTTAGACTTTTTATTTATTAAAAATTTCGCGGTTTTCATAGTTTGAGCTACTTCGATTTTTGATGGACATACATAACTACATAGTCCACATTCTATACATTTCTCAAGCCCAAATTTTATTAGCTCATCATCTTCTTTAATCTTATGCAATTCTAATAATTTTGCAGGATTTAGATTTTCAGGACATACTTTTAAACATTCACCACATCTAATACAAGGAGCACTTTCTCCAATATCAATATCATTATCACTTAAAAATAATATTCCTTTTGTATTTAGTGATATTTTTTCATCTAAATCATATATAGCAATTCCATTAAAATTTCCACCATTAATAACTTTCTTTAATTTGCTAATAGTACCATTTAAACCTTCATAAACCTGCCTATAAGTAGCATTTTCATTTACAGATACTACAGTTCCTCCTTGTATAGAACTACCATAAACAGTGAAGAGGATTTCTATTTCTTTACTTACAGCTGCTTGTCCAATTTGAATCACTTCAATTAAATCAAAAATAAGTACATCCTTTTTATCTCCATAAATAATTGAAGATATTTTATCCTTATACAGATCTGTTTTTGATGGTAATTTTATAACTTCACCAAATTCTCCTAAATCCTTTTCAAGATTCTTATCATTTCCATCTACTACAAATTTAACTTCTCCAATGGATTTTATTTTTTCTAATCCTTTTATAAAATCCTCTTTTCTAGACCTTAAAATGATTCCATAACCATTTATATTGGGTTGAAAACTAAAAGCTTTAATGATAATTTTATTATTCTGATTTCCTTCAAAATAAGTATTTAGCTTTTCTATGAATTTTTTAGATTCATTTTTATCTGAGTTTGTTTCTGTAATTAGCTTTTTAATACTATCTTCCTTAATCTTAAAAAGCTTATTAGAACTCAATCTGTTACTAAAAAAATCAAAAAACAATATTTATCCCTCCTGTTAAAAAAATAACGGTAATTAATACCATATAATACGTATAATCAAACCATCATAGTAATATTACCATATATAAAAGCTATAAACAATATTTAATAACTATATTATATAAAACCATTACACATTTTCAACAAAATAAAAATCCACCAAAAATAAATAACACAAGAGGCTAAGCAGTTAGCCCCTTATGTTATTTAACAAATTTTTTAATAATATTATTTTTCATACTAAAAATACTCAATTCAATAATAACTATTAGCATGATTACAATAATTAAATTCATATTTGAATATATTGCTGTTGATGCAAGAAAAATATATAAAGCTCCTTCTACACAAGTTAATTGGCCTAAAACTTTTGAAAGTTTCTCTATCTTTTCCAAAGATTTAGCTTCCAATTCTTCGTTGATAATTTTATAACTATATAGCAAGTATTTTTTTGCAGCCTCACCTTTTCTAAAATAACTTATTAGACCTAATATTAAATCTGTAGTTCCCATAAATAATAAAACGTAATTAAAATACATAAGTTATCATCTTACCTTCCACAACATTTTTTATACTTTTTATTACTTCCACATGGACATTTATCATTTCTTCCTATATTTTTACTGCTTACAATTGTCTTACTATTAGCTTCTATCTCATTCATTTTTCTTCCTTTCAGTGTCCACTTTCTAACATTCCATGCAATTTTCTCTAATTCGCCTTTTAATATAATCCTCTCTTCTTCTGTTTCAATTTCATAGGACTGTAGAAAAATATCAGCAGCATCTTCAATTGGCACTTCATTTTTTATTGCAATAATAAATCCTTCAATTTCTTCTTTTAATATTTCTTTATCAATTATAAATAATTCTTTTAATACTTTTTCTAATTTAATTAGTTGCTTATTTTCTTCAATATAATCTGGTTTCCCAACCTTTAACAATGCTTTTCTATCAAATTTTGCATAATCTAGGCTGAATTCATTAATTTTACTTAATAATTCTTTTGGATTATCTACATCTAAATGATATATTATATTATCTTCAAATTGAAAATCATAACCAACTTCTTCTCCCATTAAAATAAAATCCAGTAACTCTTCTTCAGTAATATAAATTTCATAATTATCTTCTAATAATTTCTTTAACGTAGAACATTCAATAACGCCATAATAGTAAAGCAAACCAGAAATTAGATTTATAACTTCCGAATTAAATTTTGATTTTTTCTTGTAATTATCATCTAATTTTTCTTTGATCAGATTAAATATTTCTAATGGCATAACCGCAAATAATTTTCTGTTGTTAACTGCAGTAAATAAAATTCCTCTATTTCTAAAATAAGTTGCATTAATTATTTCTTTTGGATTATATTCTTTCTTGCCATTATGCCTTAGAACTTCCTGTAAATATTCTAATCTTTCTAAATCTAAGTTACTTAACATATGATTTATTTTTTCAAGTATAATATCTTTAATCCTAACTACTAAATCTTGCTTTTTTAATGAACTTAAACCTTTGACCTTATTTATATATCCAATCTTAAGTAATTCCTCTTTAGTCATCATAGTTAAATAATATTCTAACTTTTTATCTTTCTCAAGTTCTTTCCATATTTTATCAGCCTTTTTAGCATCTTTAATTACTATTTCTTCTTGTAGTTTATTAATATCTTTCATCAATTACACACTCCCATTAAAAATGAGAGGTATCACCTCTCATTTAATTTTTCTAATTTTGGATATTGACAATAAATTTACCCCTCTCAACATCAATCTCACATTCTCCCCCATTAGATAAATCACCAAACAATAATTCATCTACCAATAAAGGTTTTATATCTGCATTTATTACCCTAATAATTTCCCTTGCTCCATATTCCTTAGATAAACCTTTTTCACTAATAAATTTTATACATTTATCAGTAAAGTTTACAAAAACCTTCTTAGAAATTAGCATTTCTTTAAATTTATTTAACTCATTCTTTGTAATATTTATAGCCATTTCCTCATTTATTTCATTAAATATTACTACTTTATCCAACCTATTTCTAAATTCAGGAGAGAATGCTTTAGATACATCATTTTTTATATCTCCCTGCTTAGATTCATCTTTTAAGAAACCAACTGAATTTTTACTCAAGTTTCTTGCTCCAACATTTGATGTCATAATTATTATTACATTCCTAAAATCTGATTTTCTCCCCTTATTATCCGTTAATATTCCATAATCCATAACTTGAAGAAGAACATTTAATATATCAGGATGAGCTTTTTCAATTTCATCTAATAACAAAACCGAATTCGGTTTTTTTCTTATTGTATCTGTTAATAGCCCTCCTTCTTCATAACCAACATATCCTGGAGGAGATCCTATAAGTTTTGCTGCAGAATGTTTTTCACCATATTCACTCATATCAAATCTTACTAGTTCTACTCCCAAAGTCTGAGATAAAACTTTGGCTATTTCTGTTTTACCTACTCCTGTTGGTCCTACAAACAGCAATGAAGCAACAGGCTTTTCTTTAGATGTAAGACCTGCTCTTGATAATTTAATAGCTCTTGTCACTTCCTCTATAGCAGAATCTTGTCCGAAAATTTTCTTTTTCAGTTCCTCTTCTAAAGATTTTAAAGCTTCTGCCTCTGTATTTTCAATTGTTTGTTTTGGAATATTGCATGTTTTAGAAATTATTTCTTCAATAATTTCTTTATTAACTACAGCTTCTTTATATCTATCTCTGTTGATATCTACATAAGCACCAGCTTCATCCATAATGTCTATTGCCTTATCTGGTAAAAATTTATCATTGATATATCTAGCACTTAATTTAACTGCTTCTTCCAAGGCATCATCGTTATATTTAACATTATGGTACTTTTCAAAACTTTCTTTAATCCCTTTAAGTATCTCAATAGTTTCATCTATAGAAGTTTCTTTTACTTCTATAACTTGAAATCTCCTTATTAAGGCTTTATCTTTCTCAAAGTACTTTTTGTAATCATCATATGTAGTTGCCCCTATAAACTTTATCTTTCCTTCTAACAAATATCCCTTTATTAGATTTCCTCCATCTAAGGAACTACCATTCAAAGCCCCTGCCCCTACAATATTATGAATTTCATCAATATAGACTATAGAATTTTCAGATTTAGATATTTCATCTAATATTAGCTTTATTCTCTCCTCAAAATCACCTCTATATTTTGTTCCCGCAAGAATTGAACCAATATCTAAAGAAAAAACTTTAGCATTCTTTAATTTATTTGGTACTTTTCCTTCTTTAATTAATTTAACCAATCCCATTGTTATTGCAGTTTTACCTACTCCTGGTTCCCCTATATGCACAGGATTATTCTTTGTCTTTCTTGAAAGTATCTGTATTGTTCTATTTATTATATCTTCTCTTCCAATTAATGAATATTCATCAATCTCTAGCAAATTTGTTAGCTCCGTACAATATTTTCCTAATATTTTATTAGTTTCAGCATTTCCATTAGAACTCATACTTTTATATTCTAATGGATTTATTTTTATTATCTTTATTGCATCCTTAGAAGCATTTTCCATTTCTGATTGGTTATGGGACAATTCATATAATAAATCCTGTTTTTCAATTCCTTGCTTTTGAAGAAAATAAACTGCATAACTATCCTTCAAAGTATATATTGCAGCCATTATATGTTCTAAAGCAACCATATTTCTTTCACTAAAGGCTGCTTGTTGTGTTGCAAATATTAGCACATTCTTTATACCATAACTCTCTTCAGGCTCTTTATTTTCAACCTTATCAATATTATTATCTATATAATTTATCAAATCATCTTTTAATTCTTTAACATTTCCATTTAACTTGGTAATTGCATCTTTAAAAATATCTTCCTCTAAGGCACTTAATACTAAATGCTCAGGGGTTATAAATTCATTGTTATTATCATGGGCAATTTTATAAGCCCTTATTAAAACTTCTCTAACTATTCTACTTATATCCATTTTACTCCTCCTCTACTGTCAGTTTAAAAGGAAATCCTTCTTGTTTTGCAAGTTCCCTTACTTTTCTTACTTTAGAAATAGCTATATCATAAGGATATATTCCCGCTACTCCTCTTCCGTTTTTGTGAATTTCCATCATAATTCTATATGCTTCAGTGGAATTTTTATTAAATATATCTTCAAGAATAGCTACGACAAATTCCATGGTAGTAAAATCATCATTAAACATTATTACTTTATAATTTCTAGGAACTTTACTTTTTATTATTGTTTTTTCTATAACATTAGCATTTGTTTCCAAAGTAATTCCTCCAAAATAAATTTCTTTTATTATACATTATATTATTTATCTAAAACAAATATAAACCAAATTATATAATAAATGATTAAGTAAACAGCACTATTCTTTATTATATAATATTTATGATTTATCTGCCACACCTTCATAAATTTATGTCTATATCTTTTACTATTGCTTTATTAGTAATTATTTTCCTTATTCTCATCATATTTAGTTTATAATAATTTTTGTATTCAATATAATATGTTTCTAATAAAATAGAGAAGATAAACACTTAACGTGTTAGATCTTCTCTAAACCTTATGTTAACGTATTTTTTCATTATTCAGTCGTTTCAGGTCCTATTTCATCGCTGCCTGCTCCATTATTAACACCAGGTCCAGTTCCTGGCTCATCTGTTTCCATTCCATTATTTGTTTCATTGCTTTCATTTGTCTCATTTTCTTCATTTTTATCATTTGTATATGTTCCTGGTTCAACTCCATTATTTGCTCCATTTCCATCATTAACATCTGTTCCATCACTATTATCAATAACATTTTCCTCAATTGTATCTTCTTGATTATTTATTTCCTCTTCTGCTTTTGTACAACCAAAAGTTAAAGCTGTTACTAAAGCCAGCGGAGTTATTAATGATTTCACTTTCATTTTCGGTCCTCCTTTGTATCTTATCATTAATAGTTTTCCCAATTATTTTTTTATTATTTATAAGAATATTTTTAAATAAAAAAGAAAGCTATTAATAGCAAATTATTAACAGCTTTCTTATAAAAAATATTATTTTACTTGATCTAATACAGCTTGTACAGCTTCTAGGTAACGACCAACTTTAATAGTAACTCCTGATACTGCATCTGTATTTCCTTCATCGTTTGTTAAAGTTACTTTTGATAAATCAAAATTATTTTCTGCTATGAATTTTTCTAATAATTCAATTTGTTCTCCCCAGTTATGTTCTTCTCCTTCTTTCATAACATATTTTCCTTCAGCTGCTGCTTGTTTCTTCATTGAACCGTCTTCTTGTTTAACATCGATTTTAACTGCAACTGGTTTTCCATGGTTAAATACAACCTTTGTCATAATTACATCTTTCTTTTTACCAGTTGTATCATAATCTAATTCTCCAGTTTTAGCTCCTGTAAAACCTTCTTCTAATTCTTTTCCTTCTTTAACTGCATCTATAACGTCTTTTATTGCATCGATATATGCTCCAACTTTAATTGTAACGCCTGATACTGCATCAGTGTTACCTGCATCATTAGTTAATGTTACCTTTGATATATCAACTTTATTTTCATTTAAGAAGTTTTCTAGCATCTCAATCTGTTCTCCCCAGTGATGCTTTTCTCCTTCTTTCATAACGTATTTACCTTCTGCAGCTGCTTGTTTTTTCATTGAACCATCTTCTTGACGAACATCAACAGCAACTTTTACTGGTTCTCCATTTTCAAAGTCAAGATCAACAACGATTACATCACCTTTTGCTCCTGTTGGATCATAAAGTGTTTCATAAGTTTTTTTACCAGTGAATTTATCAGTTGTTTCACCAGCAGAATTATTTGGAGTTTCATTAGTATTTGATGTTTCTTTAGCTCCACATCCAACTAATAGAGAAGTTGTTATTAAGCATACAGCTAATATTTTTTTTGATATCATTTTATTTCCCCCTAAATAAATTTTATAAATTTTATTTTTTACAATTTGATTTTATTTTAAGTTAGAAATAATTTCAATATCAATTGTTAAAGGTTTGTCCAATAACTCTTAATAATTCATTTTATTTATACATTATTTATTAAAAAAAATTTAAAATTTTTCGTAAAACCTATTAAATATATCAAACATTTGGCATATTTTTTATCAATTTACTATATTTTATTGTTATCTTTTTAATTATACTGTTAATTATTTAATTATGTAAATGTTTTATATAAAACTCTATTTCCTTATATACTACATATTGTAAATATTTATAAAAAATTTTTTGCAAAAAATATCCATAAAAGGAAAGCTGCAAATTAAGAAAGGTGATAAACATCACTTAATTTACAGCTTAAATTAATACTTGTTAAATATCCTACATAGACCATTTCCTTTTTTTACTAAAGGATATGTTCATCCACTTTTCCATATTAAATTTATTTGTATTTTCATCAATTATTTCTCTTACCTTATCCATATCTTCTACAGATTTTATTTTAGAATGATTGGATAATATAAAATCAATTTCTATCCTTAGCTCTCTTCCTATTTTAGCTACCCTTGCTATTGAATCTCTAATAACATATTCCTTTTCTATTTCCTTAAGAAGAATATTAATTTCTTCATAAATACTATCACTAACATTAAAATTAATCAGCTCTTTAAATGATTCCACTATCGAATTTATTGGAATAGGTAAAAATATAATTGATGACAAAATAACCATTCCCGGATCAATATATTTTGATAGATTTCCTAGACCAATATTAACCAAAATTAATGAAACAATAAATCCAATTAATACACCTATACTAATAAGTGCATCCATAAACCATTGAGTACTTTCAGCCTTAACTATTTCTGATTTTAAGTTCTTAGATGATTTTTTCATATATAAATATACAATTATACATCCAATCGAAGATATTAAAGAATAAACTAGAGCAAAGCCAGTTTCTACTTCATTTCCTCCACTTAGAATTTGATTTAGGGATGATACTAAACTACTTGTGCACATAAACAATAATACCAAAGATTTAAAAATTACTAGTAACGGCTCTAATACAGCTTTCCCAAAAGGAAATTTTTCCATATCTTTTTTATTAATATACTTAGTAGCTTCAATTGCTAGCAAAGATAATAACAAACTTATGAAAGAATAGAAACCATCAAAAGTAATCATTTTAGAATCTATAGCTCATCCCCATGCAATACCTAATACCGCAAAAAACAATGCTCCAAGAGCAGAAAATTTTAGTATTTTTCTTTCTCTATTCATAATATCACTCCTTAATTAGAATTATCATTTCTAATTGTAACATTATGAAAAAGCTTTATTAATATATTTAAATGTTATTAAACTTTTATTAATAATACTATTTTATAAACTCAAATATTTTATAAAAAAGCGTAAATGTTCCTAATTTATTTTAAACTTATTAATTTCCATACCTATTTCTTTAGCATTTGAATTTAATTGGTTTCCAACTTGCGCAACCTCGTTTGCTATTTGATTTAATTCTTCTGTAAAAGCACTAATACCTTCAGCAGAATTAGCAATTTGCTCAAGTAACTCTTTTGATTTTTCTATAGAACTAGTAATATTAATTTTCTCTTCAGTTACTAAATCCATCTTTTTATTTACTGTTCTCATTTTTGGCATAACTTCAAGAATTCTATTTATTATATCCTTAAAGGAATATGTAGACCTATCAATAACTTCGAATTGATTTGCAAGTTTTATTTCCATAATTTTTGATGTTTCTTCAACATCATTTTTTTCACTAATTAAGGTCATAAGCAGCTTATCAATATCTAAAGAAGATTTTTTTACTTCCTCAGCCAAATCTCTAATTTCGTTTGCTACAACCGCAAATCCCTTTCCAGCTTCCCCTACTCTTGCCGCTTCTATCGATGCATTTAAAGCTAGTAAATTTGTTTGATCTGCAATTCCATCTATTAAAATTGCTATGTTCTTAATTTTTTCAAGCGAATTATATAAGTTAGCTAATTTACTATTAAAATAATATAAAGAGTTCTCTATTTCTTTCTTTGAAGCTTGAAGATTAATTAAATCATCACTACTATTCTTTAATTTATCATTTACATCTACTAAAAGACTATCTGCTTCATTTACAACTAAACTAACATCCTGAATTGAATTTTCAAAACCATTAAGCAAGTCACTTATTTGCTCCATATCATTATTTTGAATATATAAATTCGAATCTATTTCCTGTATATTAGCAGATACTTCAGAAGAGGCTTCAGCCATATTCTTGCTTGAGGTTGACAGTTCTTCTACAATTTTTATTTCATCATTCGACATATCTTGTATTTTATTTATCATTGCAGAAATTTTTAATCTTAATTCATTAATATAAGAAGCAATTAAATGTATTTCATCCTTACCATCTACATGTATCTCTTCAGTTAAGTCACCTCTTGACATTACTAATAAGCCTTGTATTATTTTTTTTACATTTTTATTGATAGTTTTTGATAATAAGAAGGACATAATACCATAAACAACAATTAGAATGATAGCTAAAATACTTGTTTGAAAAATTATTTTTTCTCTAGCATCAACTATACTAGTAATATCATCTGATACTTCTAATACAGCTATAATGTTATTAGCCGAATCATTTATAGGATAATAAATATTAATAAATGTATTTTTATCTTCTTTCAACTGATTAACTACCATTTCTCCATTGAATGCCTTTTCTAAAGTACCATCAAAATCAAAATGGTTTCCAAAGGATAATAAATTACTCTCTGTATCTACTAATATTTGAACCATATTATCAGACTTTATTAATATTCTTGAACTTGAAACATCCTCATTTCCCTTTGCACTTATAAGATCATTTTTAATTTTCTTATATTCATAACTTCCAGGTGTTTTATTATTTAGTATGTTAATAATATCCCCGCTACTTATACTTCCTTTAATGTGCTTTCCTTTAATAATGGAATTTTCTTCTATTCCTTCAAGAATATTTCTAAACATAAATATATTGGAGGTAATAAATAATAACATTGCAATCACTGTTACTCCAACTGTTATTTTAAATATCTTTTTACCCATAGTTTTTTTGAGTTTAACAGTATTATTAACATGTTTATCTTTAGTGTTTATTCTTTTTTGAACTTTTCTTCTTTTTTTATTAAATCTAATTTTCATCTTTAGCCCCCCTATTATTATTTTTCTTTAACTTATATTAACTCATTGTGGGCATTTTTGTAAATACTTCTCTTTAATTTAAAAAATGATTAATTTATTTTTTAAATCACAAATCATTATTATAAAATAATTTTTTTCGCAATCCATTTTATTACATTTCTAGTTGAAAATATTCTGTTTTACAGTTAAACTATATTTATAGGACTTATGAAAGGTGGTAATCATGGATAATAATACAGACACATCAAAAGAAACAGGACTTATAAATCAAAAATTCTTATCTCTAAAAACTATAGTAATAGCTTTAACGATAATTAGTGCTGTTCTCAGTTACTTTATTATCACCAATATGAATTTAGTTAAAAGTTATTCTAGCAAAGTCTATCCAGGAGTTTATGTTCTAGATAGAGACTTATCTAATCTATCTAAAGAAGAGTTGCACAATGAACTTACTACTTTAGTAGAAAAACTATTAAATAAAAATATAAAAGTTATCTCTGAAGGAAAAGAATTTACTATTTCTTATTCAGAACTAGAAGCTTCAATTGATTTTTCAAATGTAGAAAATGAAATAATTAATTTTGGTAAAGATTTTAATTTTTTTAAGAAGTTAAATTTAATTAAGAAGCCTGAAAGTAAAGAATTTACTTTAAGCCTTTCATATAATGAAGAGTTATTAGATAATTTTATTGCTAATATATCTTCTAACGTAGATATAAGCCCTACAAATGCTACTATCTATATTTCTGGTAATTCGATAAGTGTTTCTGATGAAATTTCAGGAATCAAGTTAAATTCTGAAAAATTAAAAGAAGAACTTTCTTCTAAAATTAAGGATCTAAACGCTCCGGAGGTCATTGAAATTACAGGAACTACAGATGTAGTTGAAGCAAAAATAAAAGCTGCAGACTTACGTACTGTAAATCATAAATTATCCAGTTATACAACCTACTTTAAAGCAGGTCCAAGCGGGACAAACCTTCAATTAGCAGCTGCAAATATTAATAATTCAGTTGTTATGCCAGGTGAAACTTTTTCAACAGAAAAGGCTATCGGTCCTACAACAATTGAAAACGGCTTTGTTGAAGCTAATACCTATGTTGCTGGTGAAGTTGTCCCTGGCGTTGGCGGTGGAGTATGTCAAGTTGCATCAACCTTATATAATACGATATTAAGAGCTGGAATAATACCAACTGAAAGAATGAATCATATGATGAAAGTCACATATGTTCCAATTGGGTTAGATGCTACATTAGCAGATAATTTGATAGACTTAAAATTCCAAAATGATTCTGATTATCCTATGGTTATTCATTCCTATGCTTATAACGGTACTTTAACTATTGAACTTTGGTCAAACGAAAGCGTAGATGATGGAATAAGATATGAAGCTGTAAGCGTTCCATTAAGCGATTTAAGTGCCGATGCTTATTTACATGGTTATGATGCAAATGGAAATTTAGTTGTAAATCAATACTTAAATAGAAGCACTTATCAACCATTTAACTAATCAAAGATTAGTTAGTGTGGAGGACTGAGTTTGGAGTTAAGGTAGTTTTTTATCTCCGATAAAGAAACTGAATATGAAAAGGCTGTTTCATTACCTATGGTTTGAAACAGCCTTTTTACACTCATCACAAATTTTCAGCATACTAACAAATCAAAAGCTAAAACTAACTCCTAACTCCACAGTACTAACTATTTAAAAGTTTACCTGCAAGATATCCTGTAGAAAATGCTATTTGAAGATTATATCCTCCTGTTTCTGCATCAACATCTATAATCTCACCCGCAAAATATAAATTCCTTATTATTTTTGATTCCATTGTAGAGGAATTTATTTCTTTAACATTTACTCCTCCACTTGTGACCATCGCCCCTTTAATGCTAATTGTATCTTCAACAGTTAATTTCATTTCTTTAATATTTTCTATTAGTTTAATTTCATCTTCCCTTTTTAAGTCAGCAGCCTTTATTTTTTCTATGGATAATCTTTTTCCTACTAATTCAATAAACTTTACTGGCAAATACCCTTTTAAATTATACATAGCCAATTTAGCTTTATTAGCTCTTATTATTTTGGCAAGTTCCTCTTTTGAAATATTTTTCAAAAAATCTAATCTAATTTCTACATTTTGCTTATCTAATATTTTATTTATATATGATGAAAATTTCAAAACTGCGGGACCAGATATTCCAAAATGAGTAAATATCATATCTCCTTCTTTTTGAATTCTCTTATTTTTTATTTTTGTTTTAATAACTACATCCTTCATGGATATCCCCTGAAGTTCTTTTATAAAGCCTTCCTTTACCACTAATGGTACTAAAGCTGGATATTGATGATTAATTTTATGTCCATACTTTTCTAAAATATTATACATAGTACCATCAGAACCTGTATTAGGATAACTTTTTCCACCTGTTGAAATTATTATTTTATCAGCATAAATTTTTTCATTCTTATCAGTTATAATTCCCTTAATTGTATTATCAGAAATTATCAGCTCTTGCACCTTTGTATTATAAAGAATTTTAACCTTTTTTCTATTTAAATCTTTTTTTAATACTTCTATTACATCATCAGCTTTATCATTTTTTGTATATACCTTATAATCATTTTCAAACTCAACCTTATACTCTAAATTTTGATTATTAAAATAATTTAATAAATCTTCATTTGTAAATGAATATAAAGCACTATAAAGAAATTTATTATTAGTAACTATCTTTTCAAAAAAGTCATTAATATTCCTATAGTTAGTAATATTGCATCTTCCACCACCAGTTAGTTTTAATTTTTTGCCTATTTCATTATTTCTTTCAACTAATACTACCTCATTTTCCTTCGCTGCAGTTAATGCTGCCATAATTCCTGCAGGCCCTGCACCTATTACAATAACTTTTAACATAATATCTCCTTAAATAAATGATTTTATTAGCTTACTAATATTATTTTGAATTTTTATTTTCGTTATTTATAACGAAATTTCTTTTTACTTTTAACAAATCTTCTAAATCATTAATAAACTGCAATAATTGAGCTCTATTTTCAAATTCTTCTCGTGTTTTAGGCAAAGCCATTATTTTAAAATCTTTTTTTAATATTTCTACATCCTCCAATAACTCTTTACAATCATTACTTTCATGTAATTGATCAGCAACTTTTTTAGTTAGTTTTGCAATCATATGAGTTTGTTCAAAAGACATATAAAATTTTTCAAAATGACTTCTTAATTTTTTTATTATATCAAATTGAGTTATTCTCATATTAATATATTCTACATAATACGAGCTCCCTTTTGAAAACCTATTGTTAGCAATTTTATATGAATTCTCTAAAGCAGAATGTAGTCTTTTTTCTATATCTTCCATTAGCTTCCCTTCGTCTATATCTATCGTATAGGTTATTAAGGATTTAGACATCTTCATTAATATTTTTTTATATCCTTCTTCAATATATTCCCTATCTTCATTAAACTTCTTCTCATAGGAAGGCATAAATAAGTTTGCTATAGAAGCTACCCCTATGGCAATAAAGGTGATTAAAAATTCATTAGTAATCCAGCTTATGTTAATTTTATCTGCCAATAGTAAATGAGTTGATAATACTGAAGCAGGAACCATTCCTTCTAAAACATTTAGCTTTGAAGTAATAGGAATAAAAATAATCAAGAATATTCCGAAAGTAATAAAATTTTGCCCAATTGTATTATATACAATAAAAGATAATAAAATTGATATTGTACAAGCAAGTATTCTCTTCTTTGCAAAATTGAATGATTTTTTTCTTGTATCTTGAATGCTTAATATAGCAATTACAGCTGCAACTGCAGAAAATTGTACATTTAACATATTTCCTATTTCAAAAGCTATTGCTGCAGATATTGACATTTTCACTGCTAAATTATCTAAGTATTTCATTAAACCCCCCCTATTTAAAATTACGCTTTGCATATCCACATCTTTTACATAGTTCTTCAACAGCTTTTCGTCTTGAAAAACCATCATAAATTTTTTTAGCCCTATCTGATTTTATAATACTTTCTAAATCTTCTTCAAAAATATTTCCAAGTTTTATAGTTCCTTCACTATCTAAACAGCAAGGTACTACTGTACCATCAACTAATATTCCAATTTGATCTCTTAAACCATAGCAAAAAACATCTTCACTTATAAGACTTAATTTTGAATTCGGCCAGCTAAATTTTTCCGCCATATTTAAATATATTCTTTCCTTAAGTTTAATTTTGTTTTTTTCTTTTAATGCTTCTTTTAATTTGAAATCTAAATCTAATTTATTTTCTATTAGCTCTAATATATTAGAGTTTAAACTATTATCAGCCTTTAACTCCTCTGTGTCTATATTCCAAAGCCTTAAAGAAAATATCGTATTGGTTCTTTCATTTCCTTCCTTTATAAAATCTAATATATCTATAAAATATTTATTAAAATCTATAATATTATCGTTTGCTTCAAAACTATGAAGGGAAATATTTATCTGCCTTATCCCACCATTAGCAAAAATAATATCCTTTACTAAATTTATTAATGTTCCATTAGTAGTTATATTTATAAATAGGTTTTCTCTTTTTGCAATTTTAATAAACTCTTCCAAATTCTTATTTAAAAAGGGTTCTCCCATAAGATGTAAGTAAATATAATTAGTATAACCTTTTATTTTATTAACTATAATTTCAAACTCTTCTCTTGTCATGAATCCTGATTTTCTATTTGTTTTAGGACAAAAATTACAACTTAAATTACATACATTTGTTGTTTCTATATATATTTTTTTAAATCTAGCCATTTTCTGCTCCATTCCACTATTTTTATTATACTAAGTTTTATAAATAATATAAAATACCTTGTCGAATTTTAATTGTAACATATTAAAGTGTAAAATTATATATTTGTAATATGATATTAATTTTAAGGATGTGAATTTATGAACCCTTATCATATACTTGGTGTAAGTCCGAATTCTTCTAAGGAAGAAATTATTGAAGCATATAAAAACATAGTTGAAAAATATAATTCTATTCAACCACAAGATATTGAAGAGCAAAACTTAGTCGAAGACGCTATTGAACAAGCAAATTTAGCTTATGATACTTTAATTAATGGAAACATCTATAGAGAAATACGATCTCTTATCGATAATGACAATATTGCTTTAGCTGAAAGCAAATTAAATATATTAGATTTAAAAGAATCTGCAGAGTGGAATTATCTTAAGGGGTTCGTTTTTCTAAAAAAAGGCTGGTTTGATGTCGGGATCCAACATATAATTACTGCAAAGGAAATAGAGCCAGAAAATGAAGAATATACAAAAACTGTAGAAACATTAAAATTGAGAGCCAAGGATATAGTTAACTTCTATAAACAACAGCAAATGCAAAATAATAGAAACATTAATAATATGGGTAATATTAACAATTTGAATCCTTGTGGAAATAATTCAAATATGATGGGAGGAGGGATGTGTTAATTCAATTCATAATTCACAATCAAGGAGATAATTCAGCCTGATTAATAAAAAATATTACATGAAAAAACATTGTATAGATAGATTTACAACTATACAATGTTTTTTATAATTATATCTTAATTGATTATAACTTTAAAATTTTTTCAAAAATAAACTTATTATTTATATTTTCTAAAATGTCAATTATCAACTTTTATTCCAGCTGCGTTAATAATCTTCTCATTACATCTTTTAATTTGTTTTCTCCAACATCTCTATGTACAGCTGCTATTACTAATTTAATATCATTATCGGAAGGATCCCATTTATAAGCCTTTATATCTATTATTGCTTCTTCTTCAAAAAGATCTTCTAAATCAGTTGCTAATTCTTCAGATAAACTAATATATTCTTCAAATAACTCGTCTTCTGATAAATCTTCTATTGAATAATCATCTTCAATAATACCCCTTAAAACATCAATATTTATACCAAGATTATAAGCAGCAGTATCTTCTCTTTTTGTACCTTTACTCATATCTTTAACTACTTTAAATTCTGAATTTTCTTCTATTTTATTTTTTATTTCCTCAGTGTCTAATATCGTTCTTCCAAAAGCTATATACATAACTATCTCTCCTATTAATAAATTTTATTATAAGCTATTATAAAAGTCATTCTTATTATATATTATATTCTATAAATGTAAACAATCTATTATATATTTATGACAGTTATTGTTATAGAAATTATTCTTTATTATAATAAATTATATTAATTCTAAAGAAAGAAGTGGTTTTAAATGTATTTTCTTAGGTCCTTATATGGCATAGATTTATTAACTTTAGTATTATTTTGTATAAGTTCCCTTTTTAATGTTTTTAATAATTATTTTCTATCTTTAATAGGTTCTTTATTTTTTATATATGGTCTTCTAAGAATCTTTTCAAGAAATAAATATAACAGAAAAAAGGAATTAAATAAATTTATATATTATTTAAACAAAGCCTTATCAAAATTTAATTTAACAATACCGAGTAATTTACCAACCTTTGATTATGATAGTTTAGATTATTATATAAAAATATTTAAAAACAAATTCTATCAGTGGAAACATTTTAAAATAGTAAAATGTCCTAACTGTAGTCAAAAATTAAGACTTCCAAGAAAAAAAGGGAATATAATAGTTACCTGTAAAAGATGCTTACACAAATTTGATTTAAGAACTTAAACCAATTAAGAGGATAATTAATAGTAGACAATTTAGGTCGTTTTTAACCTTAGTTACAAACAAAAAAGGGCTGTTACAATAATGGATTTAAATCCATTTCTGCCAACAGCTCTTTTTATTAATTTTTCATAATTCAGCAAAACTGAATCATTTCTTTAATTATCCATTGTTCCTACGGAACATCTACTCCTCTTCCTGCAACATATATTTCAAACCATTGATCTCTTGTAAGCTTAATTTTAGTTCCATCTACTGATGCCTTAATTCTATCGAAGTTACCTGAACCAACTATTGGTGCTATTTTACTTGGATGCATTAAAATCCATGCATAAACTACCTCATCAATTCCCTTTGCCCCAACTTCTTCCTTTACTTTATTTAAAGCTTTTCTAACTCTTATTGAAGTTTCATCTTGCCCTTTAAATATTCTGCCACCCGCAAGTGGTGACCAAGCCATTGGATGAACTCTTTTTTCTAACATTAAATCTAAAGTTCCATTTTCAATATGGTCTAAATATAATGGTGATACTTCAATTTGATTTGTTACAAGTTTTCTGTCTAAATAAGAATTTAACATATTAAATTGAGGAGGAAGAAAATTTGAAACACCGAAATTTCTAACCTTTCCTTCTTTATATAATTTATTAAAGGCTTCTACAACTTCTTCTGGATTAAGAAGTGGATCAACTCTATGAATAAGCAGCAAATCTATATAATCTGTATTAAAGTTTTTAAGTGATCTTTCAACTGACTTTATTATATGTTCCTTACTTGTATCATAACAATGACTTTTATTTTCAGGCCTATTTTCTGAAACAAGTTTTATTCCACATTTAGTTACTATTTCTAACTTTTCTCTTAATCCTTTTTTTAAAGATAAAACTTTTCCAAATCTTTCTTCACATAAATAGCTTCCATAAATATCTGCATGATCTACAGTTGTAATACCTAAATCATAGGTAGCTTCTAACAATTTTAAAACATCTTCATTAGACATATTCCAATCTAATAGTCTCCAATAACCATGAACAATTCTAGAAATTGATAAGTCTTCACTTAATTTAATTCTTTCCATATAAACACCTTTTCCTTATACTTTCATATTATTTATACTGTCTTTTTTTATTATAACATCTTTATTTAAACTTTTACATATTAAAAAGTCAAAAGGCGTTACATTATGTCCTGCAACGCCCCATAGCCATAGTCAAATAATAAAATTAACTTCTGACTACAATCATATTTTAAACATTAATATAAATTTTATACATAATTTTAATTTTTGCTTTAAAAATAGTAATTATACCCTATAGTATTTTTTATACTTTACTATTGCCTTTGTAATTGTTGAAACTAATATTATTCCTATTGCCAAAACTCCTGCTGAGGCTAAAGTTTTAATCCCTATTTCCAATGAAGTAATGATATTTCCAGTAATAGCTTCATACATTGTATAATACATTCCGCCTCCAGGAACCAATGGTATTAATGCAGCTACAACAAAAGTAGTAACAGGTGTCTTTAAAATTCTAGCAAAAATCTCAGAATATGCACTTAAAGCTATAGAAGCTAAAAACATAGAACTAGTATCTGTAGCTCCTAATTTTAAAGATATTTTATAAACAAACCATCCTAAAGCGCCACAACAGGATGCAAAGAATAAATTTTTGCCTTTAATATTAAATATAATCCCAAAAGCAAAAGATGCTATAAAGGCTGATATTATCTCTAAAATCATTTTATAATCCCCCAAAAGTATTAATCCAAAAACTTAAAACTACACCAGTACCAGCCGCAACACCTACTGCTATTAAAAATGCTTCTACAGCCCTTGCAATACCTGAAATTAAATCACCTGCTATTGTATCTCTAATTGCATTAGTTATGGCAAGACCTGGAACCAATAGCATTATAGATCCGATAATAACTTTATCAATATCTACTGCAATATTAAGTTTAATAGATAAAATTGCAAGAAAAGCTGATATTGCTGAGCATATTATTGTTGAAAAAAAAGAATTAAGTCCTATTTTATCTGCTTCAATATCAAAAAATTTCACTATTAGTCCTATAAAAAATGCTGCTATTGCATCTTTAAAGGAACCGCCAAATAAAAAAGTAAAACTTAAGGCCCCTATAGCTGAAAATAATATAGTAATTTTATTTGAATATCTTGATTCACTATTTATTTCTTTAAGCTTTTCCTTTACCTCTTCAACAGTGTAATTATTAGTTTTTATATTCCTTGCTAAATCATTAACCCTATGTATCTTTTCTAAATTTACAGACCTTTTTAATATTCTTACAACTACAGATTTAGTTTCTCCTTTATGGGATGCTGATGAAATTATAGCTGTAGGAGTTGCATAAGAATCTGGCTTTTCTATACCAAAAGCCTCTGATATTTTATTCATAGTTTCTTCAACTCTATATGCTTCCGCTCCATTTTCAAGCATTATCTTCCCTGCATAAGTTGATAAATGAAGTATATCATCTATATTCATAATAATGACCTTTCTGTGATTATTATATCATTGAAAATTTAACTAATTTATTAACGTATTAATTGTATATTCATTAGCTATAATTTTCAATATAAATAATTGTAGACTTATATTTCTTTAATAATTCTTTCTAAATCTTCTAATTTTGCTTCTCTTACCGTAAAAAGAATATCCTCATCAATTCTAATTTTACATTCATTCTTATTTTCTCTAGTTTTATTTAAAACCAAGCTACTGCCTCCTATTTGTTTATACTTTGTTAATGACAAATCTACATTAAAATTTTTATTATTAACCCCTGTAATTTTTATTAAACTTCCTTCTAAATTATCATAACTAACTTTTAAAGTTATTATATTATTTCCTTTTAATACTTTTATGTCCTTGGGTCTATCTATTAGTTCTACCTTTCCTGTCATAGTCATAAATCCACCAGTTAATTTAATTTTAACAAGAATATCTGTCTTATATCTTTCTGTAACCTTATATAAAAATTCCCCTAATTTATAAATATTTAAATCATACTTCATAATAATCCATCCTTTACTTTTTAATTTAATTATAACTCAAAATAATAATAATTTAATATACACAATAAATTAATTGTTTTCAATCCTTTCCTTATACATATCATCAATAAAACTAATAAAACTACTTTCCGTAAACTTTCTATTATTTAAACCATATTTATGGCTCAAAAGATAAAGCTTGCGTTTAGCTCTTGTTATTGCCACATAAAAAGCTCTTTTTTCCTCTTCTAGACTGTTATTTTTAACTGCCATATAAGAAGGAAAAGTATATTCATTAAGTCCTACAATAAAAACATTATCAAATTCTAACCCCTTAGACTGATGAACAGTTATAATAGGTATCCTTGGTCTATTAGTTTTCTTTATTATCATATTCTCCACTTCTCCATTTGAAAGACTAGTTATAGTTAATACTTCTATTAAAGAATCTCTAGAACTTTTATTTTTATCATCGATTTCTTTAAGGAGTCTATAAAAATCTCTTAGTCTTTCAATTTTTTCAGCCCCTTTTTCCCATTCTTCCTTGCTGCCAGAATATAAAGTTTTAATATTAAAATCATTAATTATATCTGCAACTATTTCATATGGCCTCTTATCTTTTGCTTTTTCAAATAAATTATTTAATGCAGTAAATATATAATTAAAATCTTTAATATATTTATTCATTTTTTCTATTCTTTCCATAGATAAGGGTCTTATTTTATTCTCTATAGCATAAATTAAAAGATCTTTAGTTGCCAAAATATCATCCATTGCATCATGACTAGGTTTATTTTTAGTTTGAAAAATGTTGCTTAAGGTTTCTAATTTATGATTTTTGATATTTGGATAAAATCTTCTATAAATATCTAAAGTATCATAATAGCTTTTATATTTAGTTTGTGGTAAATCATTTCTGCTTAACTCACTTTTTAAAATATTTAAATCATATTGGACATTATGTCCAACTATAATAGCATCTTTTGAGAATTCAATAAATTCTATTAAAACTTTTCTTTTATCCTCACCATTATTTTCTAAAAATTCATCGCTAAATCCATGTACCTTCATTGAATTTGCTACAGACTTATTATTTTTTAAGAACTTTTCAAACTTTTCAATAACTTCACCCTTATTATTTATTTTTATTGCAGCAATTTGAATTATTTCGTCAGAAGTTACATTTACTCCAGTACTTTCCACGTCAAAAACTACTATATTTCCCTTATCAAATTCCTCTATAAGCATTCCATATTTTTCGCCATATTCAATAATTCTGTTATCAATAAAATCTGATAAAGATATTCCTATCTTCCTATACTCATTACTTTCTATCACTTCCAGTTTTCTATCTCCTATTCCTGTAGGAAGCCTCTTTAAAATTCTTCTTAAGCTAACATTATCATATCTATTTATTATTAGTTTTAAGAAAGCTATTATATCTTTTATTTCCTGCCTCCTAAAGAACTTAAACTGATCAATTAAGAGAAACTCAAAATTATTGTTTTCATATTTACAAATATTTCGAAGTTCATTGCTTATTTGAATATTATATTTATTATCTCTGCTTAATATAGCCGTACTAGAAATATCTCCTTTTTGAGATATTCTTTTTATTTCATCAAAAACATATCTTGCTTCATCTCTTATATTTTCACATCTTATAACTCTAATTTTTTCTCCCTCTTCTTTTGTTTGTGATAAAATCTCTTTCTTATAAACTTTATTATAATCATCCTCATAAGCATTTTTTAAAAAACTTAGGGAGCCATTAGTTATATTCCTAGTTGATCTATAGTTTTTTGTAAATATAATTTCCTTAGGATAATATTTCTTTTTATATTCTTCTATAATTTTTTTAGGCTCCGAACCTCTCCAACTATAAATAGTTTGAAATATATCTCCACAAAGCAGAATATTATTTCCATCAAACAATTTTTCAATTATCTCATACTCTAATAAACTGGTATCTTGGACCTCATCAATATTTATAAATTTAAATTTATTTTTTAAATCCCCTACTATTTTATTGTCTTTAAATATTTCTCTTGCTTTTATTGTTAAATCTGAAAAATCTAAACCATGATTATCTTTTAATAAAAAATCATAAAGCTTCAGCAAATAAGCTCCCTTTGCTTTTAAATCTTCCTTCATTTTTACATTTATTATACTTCTATCACTACAAATGTAATTAATTTTATCATATTTATAGTTAAAAATACTCTCAATAATAACTTTATAATTTTCAATCTCTCCATTTATACTAATATTTAATTTACTGCTTTCCATTTTTACAAGTTCTATAAATTGCTGAAGTTTATTTACTGGATAATCATAAAAATTGCACATCTTAATTATTTCTTTACAGTCTTCTTCATCAAAAACCATAAAATCATTAAAAATATCCGTTTTATCTTTTCCATAGCTTTTAATTATATCAAAACAAAAACCGTGAAAAGTTTTTATAGTTATGTCTGATGCATTTTTTTCAATATCCTTTTCTATTCTTTCTTTCATTTCCTTACAAGCTTTATTTGTAAAAGTTATACATAATATTTCTGAGGGTTTTGCTTTATTATGTTCAATTATTTTGGATATTCTTTTAGATAATGTATTAGTTTTTCCTGTTCCTGCTGATGCCAGCAATAGTATATTATGATTTAATTCACTTATTATATATTCTTGTTCTTTATTAAAATTCATACTAACCCTCCTTCTAAAATTTTTAAACTACTATAATTTTATCATCTTTCTATTATCTTCTTACAATATAGATACTTTTTTTGCAAATAATATATTTATAAAGTAAGAATTTTTTATGGAGTGAGATATATGAAGAGTCATGGAAAATTAATCGTTTATGGTACTGTAATATCATATTCTTTACTAGTTTTTATAATTGGATTCATATTATTAAAAATGATTGATGCCTTTTTTCCACTAAGCCCAATAGTATTTTGGACAATTTTTATAGTACTTTCTTTATTCTCCTTTTTGACTATATTTACAAGCAAACATTTTAACATAAGATTTTATAATACTTCCTATAAAATTGGCTCTTACTGGTTAATTTTAATGCTTTATGCTACAGCTGCCTTACCAGTTATTATTTTAATTAGATTTATCCTAGGTGAAAATAAATTTGAATTTTTTACTTATAGGAATTTTTATATATATGCAATAATAATATTTTTTACCTTGTATGCTATTTTAGCTTTAACAGGTACTTTTAATGCTAGTTTCTCTAAAATAAAAAATTATGAAATTATAATTGATAAATATATTAAAGAACCAATTAATATAGTCATGATTTCAGATATACATCTTGGTAATATTATCAGAAATAAAAGACTAAAAAAAATGGTCCAGACCGTAAACTCATTAAATCCTGATATTATTGCAATAGCTGGAGATATTGTAGATAGTAATATTACTCCCTTTACAGAAAGAAATATGGCAGAAGAATTTTCTCACTTAAAAAGCAAATATGGAACCTATGCAGTCCTTGGTAATCATGATTTAATGACAAAATCTATAGATAAAATAATAAAAATATTAAGTGAAAATAAAGTTACAGTACTAAGAGATGATGCTATACTTATAGATAATTCCTTTTATATTATTGGAAGAGATGATATTACAATTAAACTATATACTAAAAAAAATCGTAAGCCTTTAATAGATATTACTAAAAACCTTGATAATTCAAAGCCATTAATTTTGATTGATCACAATCCAAAAGATATCAAGGAAAGTTATAATGCAAATATTGATTTACAGCTCTCTGGGCACACCCACAAAGGGCAAATTTCACCATTAAATTTTGTAACTAAAAGAGCCTTTGAGATTGATTATGGTCATTTACAAAAAAATAACTTTAATGTAATTGTTTCCTCTGGATATGGAACTTGGGGACCTCCAATTAGACTTGGAAGTAAAAGCGAAATTGTTGTAATTAAATTAAAAGGAAAATAACAATATGGAGTATAATATACATAATAAAAGCTGATGCAGCTAGCTTTAGCATCAGCTTTTATTTTATAATTTTTTATATCCACGAAAATCGTCAAAAATTTTTCCTTGATTATTTTAATTTTTTCTTAGACTTGGTGACTTAGTTTTATAAACTCGTCTATGTCCTCTTCTATTAATTTTAAAGAATTTCTCCAAAAGTTTTTATCATGAACGTCTATATTCATAACTTTAGTTACATCTTCTACCTTTGCTTTACCTGTAATTCTTAATAAATTTTTATATTCTTCTACAAAAGTTTCTCCTCTTTTTAGATATTCTGCATAAAGCCCTTTAGCAAATAAATTACCAAAAGCATAAGGGAAATTATAAAAGTTAGCTGTTGCATAGTAATAATGTGGCTTCCAAGTCCACATATATGGATGTAAGTAATCATTATCTAATCCATCTCCATAAGCCTCTTTTTGAGCTCTTACCATAGCATCTTTTATTTCTTCTACTGCGAGAGAACTTTCCCTTCTCTTATCAAAAACTTCACTTTCAAATAAAAATCTTGAATAAATATCTACAATAACCTGAGTACAATCTGAAATTTCTGCTTCTAAAATTGCAAAGACTTCTTCCTTGCTTGCAGTTTTTACTGCTCCTTTCTTTACCAATATTTCACAGAAAGTTGAAGCAGTTTCTGCCAAGGTCATAGGATAATCACAATTTAATATAGATTCACCTTTTAAACATTCACTATGAAAACCATGGCCTAATTCATGGGCCATTGTAACTACATCCCCAAAACTTCCTCCATAATTTAATAGTATTCTGCTTTCTTCAATATCCTTAATGCTTTCGCAAAAAGCCCCTCCAACCTTACCTTCCTTAGGCATTACATCTATCCAGTTATTTTCAAAAGCCTTAGCTGCAAAGTCTGCTAAGTCGTCACTAAATAGTCTAAAATTCTTTTCAACAAATTTCTTTCCTTCCTCAAAAGTATATCTCATTTCTTTATCTATTACTGGAGCATATAAATCATAAAATGGAAGCCCCTTTTTATGTCCTAATAATTCTGCCTTTCTCCTTAAATACTTTCTAAAAACAGGCAGACTTTCTTTAATAGCTTCAAGCATAGCCTTTAAAATATCTTCATCCATTCTTGATTCTTGTAAAGTCATATCTAAAGGAGACTTATATCCTCTCAGTTCTGATGTTGTTAATACCTCACCCTTAATTCCATTTAAGGCAGCTGCAATACCTTCTTCTATCTTTTTATAAGATTCAATTTCTGCTTCATAAGCCTTCTTTCTAATATTTGGATCCTTATCATAAGCCATATTTAATACTACAGTTAAAGGTAAAGATTCATCCTTTCCTTCAAGCTCTATATCAACCTTATGAGTTGATATTAGTAAATCTTTATAGTTAAGCCATGCTTCTGAACCTGTATTTCTCATCTTTGCAATGATAGCTTCTTCCTTTTCGCTTAATATATATTTATTTTTTTCCACTATCTCTTTTATAAAAAATACATGTTCTTTTAATAAAGGAGAGCTATTTATGATTTCATCTATATCATCTAAAGAACCTATCCATTTATAGATTTTAGTTAGAGGTTCAGCCAAATCGCTTTGCTTACTATTGATTATATCTAAATATTTTCTTCCTTCAGAATTTTTTGTATCTGTACTTAAAGTAAGATTTGCATAGTTAAATATTTTAGTAATGACTAAATTTAAACTTATTAACTTATTTATAAAATCTTCTAAATTTTTTCTTCTATCACTACTTTCATAAATACTATTTGAAAAAACTTTAAGATCCTCTATTCCATTATCAATTTTCTTTAAATCATCTATAAATTCTTTTGATTTAAAGGATTCGTATATTTCTTTTAAACTCCAATCTAATCCCATTGTTTCCTCCTGTAAATATTCATTGCTTATCTTTTATAACAATAAACTCTTATTTTTATATTCTTTCGGTGACATTCCTGTTATCTTTTTAAAGGTTCTAGTAAAATGACTTTGATCATAAAATCCTAATAAAATACTTATTTCTAATATAGTTTTATCACTAGTTAATAATAAAGTCTTTGCCCTTTCTATCTTTATTTTTCTTAAATATTGCATTATTGAAATTCCTTTTAGCTTTTTAAAACAATATGAAGCATATCCTACTGAGATATTTAACTTCTCACAAATTTTTTCTAAAGAAATCTGCCCTTCAATATTTAAATATAAAGACTGCAATATTTTATTTACAACAAAATTCTCGGTAATTTCAGTTTCATTTATTAGAAGATCAAAATACTCATTTATCATATCTAATTCAATTTTCTGTAATGATAACATACTATTACTCTTTTTAATTTCTCTGTAAAATTTATTATAAACAATGTGCAAAAACTTTTTACTTATTCCACTTCTTATAACCTCTCTTGAGAATAAGGCATTCCATATAATTAAATCATCTTTTTTATGCTCCTTATCAACATCATCTTTAATCTCAGAATCATGTTTCTTCTTTACAATATTAATTAATTCTTCTTTATTTCTAGACTCTATTAAAAATGACACTTTATTATTAAATATATTGAAATCAGATTCAAAACTTTCATAACCGTTATCCAAAGTAACACCCCGTATATACAATTCATAAATCTCAATGCACATTTCACAATTTTGGCTGATTATTATTGAAATATATTTATTTTATATTATCTAAAAAATTACTATTTAACTACTGAAAAAATATATTTCTTAAATTCTTCAAAGCTTCCTTCTACTATCATCGCACCCTTATTTATTTTGTTACTTATGAAATTATATTCAGATGATCCGTAATTAAATTTTGGACTTGCCACAATTAAACTCGTTTCTGTAGTACTATATACAACTTTGTTTAAAGCTAATTCTTTTATAAATTCAAAGAAATCATTGAATTTTTCTACATTAGCTTCTGATGCTAAAGTAAGGGCAAATTTAAACAATTTATATCCTCCTATTAAAGGAACCATAGTTCCATTATTTATATAAGATGTTTGTTCCATATTATGAAAATATTTAACATCTCCAAAGGATAAAGTTTTAAATTGCTTATTAATTTCTAAGTCTTTGATATTTAATTTTTCAAGATTAGCTACAATTTTATCCCAAGATTTAGCTTCATCACTTCTACTATATCTTACTTCTGTTTGAAATTTCTCAAAAGCATTCTCTGCATCTATATCCTTAAAAACTTCATTTCCATTTACAATTACTCTATAATCATTATCTTCATATATCAATTCAATTCTATCATTCATATAAACTTCCTCCATTTTTCTAAATTATTATTTAATAATTATTATTAGATATTATAGCATATTAATTAAAGACATTACAATATTTTTCCTATTTTTTAGTTTTTAACTTATTATTATATATTATCTTTGCACCAGGCAAAATTATTTTAAAACTATCCTCTTCTAAGGAATTAATAAATTTTACCCTGCCTATACCTGTAAAGGCCTTTTTAATTCTTGTAAAGCCTCCTCCATTATTTAAAAATCTTTTATTATTATCTAAAGTTATTAATTTTTCATAAAGCCACATATTTCTTTTAGTTATCTTATTAACTCTATTGGATTTATTTTCTTCAATTAAAGTACCAGGACTAACTATTAAAATTGAATTAAATCCAATATGAAGTTCGATTATTCTATTTATCGCAGAATACTTTCTATACAAAACAGCATTTTTTATTCCCTCAATAATTGCAGAAACAGGATATTTTTCATCTAGTATTTTTTTTACTATCTCTTCTGCTTTATCTACCATTTCTAAAATATTCCCTTGAATTATACTTACTTCATCTATATCTTTATTTACCTTATTAATTATCTTTATCATATTATGGGGAAGAAAAATACTATTCTCCTTGGAAAATAGTAATAAGCCACCTAAAGTACAACATATCTTTCCTTCCTCTTTATCCTTATATATTATTCCAGTACTTTCAAGTAAAAATTCTTTATTATCACTATTAATATCTATATTTTTCTTATTAAAATACCTTTTCAAAAGCTCATCATCTAAAAAAGATATATCGCTTCTAGGTATTAATGAAGTTTCACTAAAAAAATCTAAATTTTCTTCAAAAGCTTCTACCAATTCTTGCTTTCTCATAATATCTGTTATAGAACCGCGTCTTACATAGAATGCTCCATTTTCTCTAATTTGATAAGGTTTTTGCTCTCCTGAAAATATAGTAATGGTACAAATTTTTTTACCTTCTAAAATACAAGTATCTACCTGTATGGGAATTGGCGGTTCGCACCTTGATGATATTATTTGTTGAATTTGCTCTTCTTCTATTAAATTATTATCAGACAATCCAACAATTTTTCTAGTTTTATCTTCAATTCCTATTATTATATATCCTCTTCCTCCTTTTGAATTTGCAATTGCACATATGTCCTTTGCTAATTCCTTCTTTCCACTTTCATATTGAAGAGATAACTTAAGTTTAAAATCTAATTTTGTACCCTCGGATCTTTTTAGAAGTGATTTTAATTTCTTTACATCCAATTCATATCCACCCCCTATGTAAAAAGTACCTTGTACTTTTACAATTCTCATTTAGAATGTTATTCATAACAAGACTTAACCCATATAAAATCCATGCATTTTTATAACTACTTTAAGATTTATTCCATATATAACAATTTCATATAAAAAAAGAGTTGTTTACAACAAAACTATTGTAAAACAACCCTAAAAAGATTGCTTTGCACTCTTTTAATTCTCTTCGTGTTCAAAATCTATTCCCTTACTTAAAGCAACTCTTTCTGCAACAAGGTTTTTAAGTACTGTATTAACAGTCCATTCTTTCGAAGTTTCTGTGACAGTTGCCTTTAATACATTATTAACTCTAAATTTCTTTAAATTTTCAATAAAAACTGATATTTTAGCTCCTGGTATATTATTAAATATGATAGCCTTATTTTTTAAGCCATCTTCACAATCATTAGAAATTTTTCCTTCTAAAATATCTTTTATTATAGAATTTCCATTTTTATGATTTAATATTATTTTATCTCTAATACCAATCATAGCTGATAAATTTCCAATAGTTTTTATTTCTTTATTATTAAAGTTACAAAGTATTATACAGCTTCTACCATCCTTTACTTCTCTATCTTTTATATCTATTTGCTCAAATGACATAACTTTCTCCTTTTCTTTTTATTATATAACTATATAATAGTAAAATAATAAAAATTAAGCAACTACTAAAAATACTGCAATTACAAATAAGGTTAATACTATGGGAAGAAAATTATTTGAATTATCTTTTCTTGAATTAAATGTAAAAACTTTTAGAAACTGAACATAAATTAAAATAGGGATAAGTAAGAAAACTATATATAATCCTCTTATACTTTCTAATTCTATATGAGCATTGTTATCTTTAATAAATAACATTAATCCAATTTCCATTTCTAAAAGAATTAATATCAAAAGAGAAACAAATTCATTAACATTAAATTTTTTCATATTTTCCCCCTACATTATTGCGCTCAGCAATAATGAAAAACTTAAAATGCAAATAATAATAGCACCAATTAATTTAATAGTAAATTCTTTTTTAAAATATGAACTTATAATAACAGCATTTTTTAAATCCATCATTGGTCCTAATATTAAGAAAGCTGAAATTGCAGGAATATTAAAATGTTTCAAAAATTCCTTTGCAACAAAGGCATCTGCTTCTGAACAAAGGGAAAATAAAAATGCCATTAACATCATTATTATTATAGAGATAAACTTCCCTTTTCCTATTTTAATAAGCATATTTTCATCAATTAAACAAATAAAAATACTAGATAAAAATGAAGCATAAATATAATATTTTAATATGTTTAAAAACTCTCTAATAGAATGCTCTAAGCATATCCTAATCTTTGATTTTCTTGTAAAATAATCAATTGTTAAGCATCCACATTCGCATAAATCACTATATTCTGTCTTTCTATTTACAATATCCTTATTTTTACTTACTAAAAGGTCTACTAGAACCCCGATTATAATTGATAGTATTATTCCTCCTATAAATCTTATTAATACAATTTTCATATCATTGAAGGCATAATAGGTTGACATTATTACAATAGGATTTAGTATAGGAACAGATAGCATAAAAGTTATTGCTATTTTAATTGGAACGTTCTTTCTTATAAGACTTTTAGTGACAGGAATAATAGCACATTCACATATAGGCATAAGTATCCCTATTGTAGAGGCTATTAATAAAGAAATAATATTATTTTGGGGTAATACTTTTTCTATCATTTCTTCAGTAACAAATAATTGAATTGCAGCTGAAACTATTGAACCTATTAAAAGAAAGGGTAAGCCTTCTAAAATCATATTTATAAAAGTTATAATTATTTTATCCAAATTAATTAGCATTGCTTACCCCCTTTTTTATATATTTATTAAACAACTTATCTATAAAAGCATGTTTAAAATATTTATTAAGTTGTAAATCTTCATCTAATCTTTCAATGCTATCTATAAGTAAAATAGGTGCGGTTAAATTTATATTCTCAACTGTTTTAATTAATGTTTTTTTTCTTTCTTTATCTATTTTATTAATATTATTAAGTAATATTAATTTGCTGCTTTGAAGAAATGGTATAATTAGCTCACCCATATTTCTTATATATACATCTAAATTTTCACAATTCCCCAGGAAATAATTTCCATAGAAATTAATTTTCTTTTTAATATTTTTATCTCTTAACAAATTACCAATCTTAATTAAAGGCATTGTTCCATTCACTTCAATAATAATTCTATTATAAACATTATTTTTATTATTTTTTATTATTATGTCTTTTAATTCATCTATTTCCTTAAGATAAATTGATTTAACACTGCTATCTACCTTTTTATTCCCCATTTCTAATAAAATAATTAATAATCTTTCATTTCTACATATATCAGTTTTTATATATGAATTTATAAAAGTAGTTTTACCTGAACCTAAAAATCCCGTTACAATTTCTAATTTACACTTCATTATTATCCTCATTTAAAAAGCTTTCCAAGTTCTTCTTTATTAAGTTTTAGGCCAATAATAGAAATTACATTTTTATCATTTCCAGTTATTTCTCTTATTACAAATTCATCTTTTACAAAATCAAATTGACCGCTTGTACCATCAATTAATTTTACTATTCCCTTTGCTCTTAAGATATCACCATAGCCCTTTGATTTAGAAATAAAATTAAACTTAGAAATAAGCTCATTTTTAGATAATTCTGATTTAGGGTAAATGGCTACTGTTTCAAATACTTCATTTGCTTTTTTATCACTAGGATTATGAATATTAAATACTCCTTTAGAAAATTTACTTTCTTTTATGATAAACTTCTTTATCGGATTATTCTCTAAAAGCTCCTCTCCCTTTAAATTATTCCATGGCTCTGATAAAATTACAGCTCTACTATTTATCTTTTTAATTTTTTCAATTACTTCATTAAGCTCTCTCTGATCGATTTTTTGTGTTCTACTTAAAACTATTTTTTTAGCATTCCTAATTTGATCCTCATAAAAAGCTTTAAAGTTTTCTATATAAATATTAAATTTTTCAGGGTCAATAACAGTAATTACATTTTCTACCTTTATCTCTTCTGAAATTCTTTGATCTTTGAATATTTTTAAAATATCAGTCAGCTTAGCTACTCCCGATGGCTCAATAAGAATTCTACTTGGATTATATTTATTAATTACCTCTAATATTCCTTCTTTAAAATCCCCTGTAACCTCGCAACAAATGCAGCCTGAATTTATTTCTTTAACTTCTATATTAGCTTCCTTTAAAATTTCTCCATCAATACTAACTTCACCAAATTCATTCTCTATTATTACAATATTATTTTCATACACACCTTCATTTATTAATTTTTTCATTAAAAAAGTTTTACCTGCTCCAAGAAAACCCGAGTATATATCTGCTTTTACCTTCATAACTACCCCTTATAAAACTTAATACTTTCTTCTAAAGATTCTATGAATATTAATTAAAATATATTACTAAGCAATTAACAATTTGCTTAAGTTCAAATCAGCTAAATTCTAAATAAGAGGAAATTTATTAAAAATTAATGTTTCCCAAATAAAAAATTGGAGTACCCATATAAAATTATGAATACTCCCAACTAAAATTGATTATTTTCCCCATTGATTATCAGTTGCTGTTTTTTCTGCCTTTTTTCCCTTTTTTCCTTTTGTGTTAAATTTATCTTGATTTCTTTCTTTAGCCATTATTTATAGCACCTCCATTAAATTCATTTTAATCCTCTTCATCTTTTTGATTTTCATTTGGTTTAGTTGCATTTCTATGCTTTTTCACATGAGATTTAGGCTTTTTAGGATAAGGTTTGTTTTTACTAGGCAATGTTACACCTCCTAAAATAATTTCATTAATATTATTTACTTTATATAATTTTTAATGTTGTATAAAATATTCACTAAATTCATTATTAAGGAATATTTCGCCATTATTTACAAGTAATATGGAATTTTATTGAATTATATTGTATAATTGGAATATAACTTTGTGGGGTTATATTTATAACAAGAAAAGAACTTAAAAGTAGAGCAAAAGAAAATTTAAAAGGTGGAATGCTTTTAGCTGTATTAACAGTGCTAGTGTTTTCTATAATAACTAATACATCTCATTTCATTGAAATAGGCAATAAAATAAGTATATTTTTCTCTTCTAATGATTACTTTAAAAGTATTTTCTTCGATAGATCATTGACTGATAAAATTTTATTAAAACTAGTATCTTTAGATCTACTTTTAGGCGGCTTATTAAATACAGGTCTATGTAAATTTTTGTTGAATTATTCTAAGTCTAATATAGAAACAAAGTGTTTAAAAGAAAGTAAAAAAATGATGGAAAGTAATAAATTTGATTTTTTTATTCTTGATCTAAGTTTTATTGGATGGGACATACTTTCATTATTAACCTTTGGAATAGCTGGATTATTTATAGCCCCTTATAAAAAATTGACAGAAACACATTTTTATTTAGCTTTAAAAGATAGTTATTATTAGAAAATGAAGAAGGCTGTGTAGATTTTACACAAGCCTTTTTTGGAATTATTTAAATTAATAATCACTATTTGATTTTGTTCCTTCACAAATTGCAATTCCTGAAGAAGCCCCTATTCTTGTTGCTCCATTTTCTATCATAACTAAGGCATCTTCCCTTGTTCTTACTCCACCAGAAGCTTTAACACCTAATTCAGGACCAACTGTCTCTCTCATTAGTTTAATATCTTCCTTTGTTGCTCCACCAGTACTAAATCCTGTTGAAGTTTTTACAAAGTCAGCCCCTGCTTCTTTAGCTAATTTGCAAGCGGTTGCTTTTTCCTCATCAGTTAATAAACAAGTTTCTATTATAACCTTTGTTAAAGCCTTTCCTTTTGCAGCATTAACAACTGCTTCAATGTCTTTCTTTACAAAGTCAAAATCTTTATCCTTTAACTTACCAATATTGATTACCATATCAACTTCTTGGGCACCATTTCTAATTGCATCTTCTGTTTCAAAGGCCTTAACCTCAGGTGTTGTTGCTCCTAAAGGAAAACCAATTACTGTACAAACTTTTACATCACTACCCTTTAGTATTGATGAGGCTTTTGATACATTTGCTGGATTAACGCATACTGATGCAAAATTGTATTCTAAAGCTTCCTTGCAAAGCTTTTCTATTGCCTCAGTAGTTGCATCAGCCTTTAATAATGTATGGTCTATCATCTTAGCTAATTGTTTATTATCCATTTTATTTCCTCCTAAACCTTTAATTATTCTTAGAGTTTTATTATAATTCAATAATAATATTATTGAAAGATAATTTACATATAATAATTAAAATAAACTAAGCTGCTCTATTTTATCTTCTTTAAAAGAAGATATGGTTACTCCAATAAGCCTAATACCTACATTTATATTTTCTTCCTCTAATATTTCCTTGCAAGTATTATATATGTCCTTATAGCTGTTTGTATAATAAGTTAATGTTCTGCTTCTTGTATGATTGATGAAATTATAAGTCTTGTATTTTAAAGTAATGGTTCTTCCCTTTATATTTTTTCTTTTTAAATTTTCACTTATTTCCTTTGAGAAGTTGTCAATATATTGTAAAAGTTCTTCCTTACTTTGAGTATCTGAACTTAATGTTCTTTCCTTTCCATAGGACTTTCTATCTCTATTTTCTTTAACTTCCCTACTATCTATACCTCTTATTCTATCATAAATTTCTACACCATATTTTCCAAAGTATTCAGTATATAAATCAATAGGCATTTCATATAAATCCTTTACATAAAATATACCTATATTATTTAATCTTTCAACAGATTTTTTTCCAATACCATGAATTTTTGATATTTTCAACGGCAGAAGTATATCTGGTATCATTTCTTTATCAATAACCATAATACCATTAGGTTTATTCCAGTCTGAAGCTAACTTTGCTAGAAATTTATTATAAGATATTCCTACTGAAATTGTTAAACCAATTTCTTTTAATACCCTGCTCTTAATGTGTTTAGCTGCCACTAATCCATTATTAAATCTGCTATTAGTAATGTCTAAATAAGCTTCATCAATCGATACAGGTTCAATAATATTTGTAACATCTCTTAATATATCAAATACTTTATTAGATATTTCTCTATATCTTGAAAATCTAGCAGGTACATATATCCCGTGAGGACATAGTTTTTGTGCCATGAACATCGGCATTGCTGAATGAACGCCATATTTTCTTGCTTCATAGGAACAAGTTGCTACAACTCCCCTGGAACTAGTACCTCCGACTATAACGGGTTTACCCCTTAAATTCCTATTATCTAACTGTTCAACAGATGCAAAGAAAGCATCCATATCTACATGTAATATTATTCTTTCCATAAGCCCCACCTTTAAGCCAAGGCTTCAGCGAACATCCCCTTATTTTTAGATTTTATAAAACAATAAACGCCCAAAGCTAATAATTCATCTATATATTTTCTTTCTTCAAAGTTATTAGCAAAAAATATTATACACAAGGATATTACTGTTCTAAAGCCTTTATCCATATAATATTCATATTCACTTTCTTCCTCAATAAGTTTTTCAGTAACTTCTTCAATAAGATTTAGAGTTTTTCTTGCTTCTCTATTTGTTAGTAAGCCTATTAAAGGTAAAAATTGATCAGCAAATTTTAAACCGCTTTTTTCTAATTGCATCATAAATTCTATGGTTCTATACATATGCCCTGAAGATCCATTTAAAATTATAGCATTCGTTAAACCTTGAATACTATTTTTAGACTTTATATTAATTTCACTCATATTATCATAAATAGTATCAATAAATTCCTTTATTGTTTCTACGTCTATTTCATTTAATGCCCAAAGAGCACAAACTAGATAATCATCTTCACCAGTTATATTATAATATTTTTCTTTCAATAGTAGGTATACTTCTTTCATTTTTGAAATAATTACTTTTTTATCTTTATTCTTTCCATACTTTGCTATTACAAAAGCTGTTAAAGTCAAATAATCACACTCATTAAAATCTTCACCTTTTAGTAAATCCATAGTATTATAAATATCTTCTATGAATTTATAATCAAAATCATCATCACATGCTAATAATATTGATAATATATATAATATTTCACCTCTAAAGGAAGACATCCTAGAAGATGTTGATTTTATATATTTTCTTATTTCCTTTATTTTTTCAACAGGAATTTTCCTTTTATAATGAGCATAAATTAAAGAGGCAAAATGATTGATTAAATCACCATCATTTCTGAGTTCAACCTTTGAGCTTCTATAATTATTAATAGTCAAATAAATTCTGTCCTCGAGAAATTTCTCCATAGCCCTACAATTCCCTCACTTTTTAAAAAATTAATCTACACATTACTATTATACTATAAAATATGTTACAGTTTTATAACAATTTTATAACCATTTATTTAAAAGTTCTCCAATCATGAAATATTGTAATTTTCTTAATAATTAAGTTATTATATTTAATTTACATTAATATAATTATATTGATTAATAAATATAGGAGGATACCCATGGTAACTAAAAAATTTTCATTATTAAAAAGTTTTAATACTTTTAATAATGATTTAAAAATTAATAAAGAATCTACTACTTCTACTAATGCTGATTCTTATGATAATAATTTCTCAAAAAAAATCGATTTTCACGAAGATAATTTTCATAATAAATATAGTCCTTACCCTATTTTAGATAAAGATGTTATTACTACTGTTGCCAATAACTTTCCTGAACCTTACGATAATATTATTAATGCTCTTGTCAGTTTAAAAATTTCAATAGAAAAATCAATTGACTATATTGAAGATGCTTCTAGTTCAATAATAAAAAAAGAAAGAAATTTTGAGTTAAGTACAAAATACAGGGAAACATCTATGAAACTTTTTGAAATTAGCAATAATATTAATGATTATATAGAATGGATGAAAAATTTAACTAGCAAAAAGGAAAAAAACATTATTAAAGAAAATCCCATTAATGAAGAAGATAATATAGACATTAGTTCTAATTTAAATATTAGGAAAACAGAACTTAATATATGCAATGATTTTACAGATAAAGATCCCCTTAGCTTTAAAATTGATAATAATGAAACAAAAGTTGATGATTGGAATGATTTAGTGATAAAAACTGCTGATACATTAATTAAAAATTATAAAAAATCTAAAAACTATACTAATATAAATATTAAATTTCCAGTTATAAATTCTAAAAAATCAAAAGAAAACGATTATCGAGATACAGTTATAGAAATGCTTACTGAATATAATATTGAACCTAATAGATACTTTATTAATATAAAATAAGCTAAATCTTCATTAAAAACTGTCATAATTTAATTATTATGTTTTATTAATTTTGTAATTATGTTATAATACTCTTGTAATTATAACGTTTTGATTTTTTACAATATTTCTTATATAAAGGAGTTTTAATTATGGGATTTAAAGAAAAAATGACTGGCTACTTTCAAGAAGCCTATCTAGAAAAATATAAAGATAGAATGACTAGTACAGCCGGTACTGTTTTATCTGTAAAAATTGAAGAAAAAAGCATACTAGGAATTTTTAGAACAATTACTGCTTACCTAATAATTAAGCCTGAAGTAGGTAAGGGTGTAGTTAAAACTCAATACAAAGCTAGAAAATGGTTTAAAAAACCAACTTTTATTGACGTTAAACAAGGTCACAAAGTAATTATTATGGGAATCACAGGCATTAAAGGAAAAGAAGATTCGGAAGTTATTACAATTTCAAATATTGCTAACTTAACCACTAAGAAAGACCTACATCCTTTTGATCACTCACAACTTAAAAAAGCTAGACAACAAGCTACAAAGTTTAGAGTAAGATAGCTTATACAGTTATTTGTTTTCAGTTATCACTTTTCAGTTAGGGATGATTTTCAGTAAGCTGAAAACTTATATTTTATAAAAACTTTAAAATTAAGCTGTTACAAAATCAGCATTTTGTAACAGCTTTTTAATTTCCAAAAATTTTTATTACTTTTTAATTAAGCTGAAAAATTTCCACAACTGAAAACTTTAACTAAAGCTATGTATCTTTATTCAAAGGTTACTAATTCAGTTTCTTCTATCGCCTTATTAACAAGTTCTTCAATATCTAATACAGCTTCTGACTTTCTCATTTGATCCAGTCTAGGTTTTGTTTTGGGATGTTTTGGTACAAATATTGTACAGCAGTCTTCATATGGAAGTATTGATGTGTCGTAAGTTCCTATTTCTCTAGCTATATCCATAATATCAGTTTTATCCATTGCAATTAAAGGTCTAAATACAGGTCTATCAGCACAATCTGTACTTACAATTAATCCTTCCATGGTTTGACTTGCAACTTGACCTATGCTTTCACCAGTTGAAACTGATTGAATCCCGTATTTTTCTGATAAGGCACAAGCTACTCTCATCATAAATCTTCTCATAAGGATTGTTAATTCATCTTCTCTACATTTTTCAATAATTGCCATTTGTATTTCTGTAAATGGAACTATATGAAGATTTACTTTTTCAGTATAACCTGAAAGTATTCTTGCCAATTCCTTTACCTTATCCTTTGCTCTTTCAGATGTATAAGGATGACTATGATAGTATACACAGTGAAGTTCCACTCCCCTTTTAGCCATTAAATAACCAGCAACAGGAGAATCTATTCCGCCTGATAACATAAGCATTGTGCTTCCATTAATTCCATATGGTAAGCCTCCTACACCCTTTATTTTATCTTTTGTTGTAAATATATAAGCCTTATCTCTAATTTCAACATTTACTACTAAATCAGGATTTTTTACTTTAACTTCTAATCCATTCATATGATAAACAATAAAACCACCAATTTCTTTTGAAGCTTCTATAGAATTCTTAGGAAAGGCCTTATTGGCTCTATTAGTTTCAACTTTAAAATTCTTAGGTGCTGCTTCCCTTACCTTTTTCAAAGCCTCTTCTTTAATAGCAGCCATATTGCTTTCCACTTGTGAAACTATGCAAACTTCAGAAATTCCAAAAACCTTTCTAATTCTATCTGCTGCTTCTTCTATATTCTCTGTTTTTATAAATTGTCTTCCTTGGTCTTCAACCATTTCAAAGTCAATATCTTTTAATTTCTTTTTAATATTGTCTCTTAATTTTCTTTCAAATTTATTTCTGTTTAAACCCTTTAGAAAAATTTCTGGTGCATATTTTACTAATATTAATTTATTCATTTTTTAACTCTCCTTAAAAACTTTAATGAACTTTTTAAAATTTCTATTACCTTGTCAATTTCATCTTTTGTATTAAATTTAGAAAAGGAAAATCTAATTGCACTTTCTACTTCATCTTTAGTCAATCCTAAAGATTTTATTACATAACTTCCTTTAACTGCACTTGTTTTTGAAGTACATGCAGATCCTGTAGCTACAAATATATTATTATCTTCTAATAAATGAAGTAATACTTCTGCTCTAACGCCAATAAAAGAAACATTTAATATATAAGGTGAAAAGTTTTCTCCCATAGAACTATTTATTCTAATATTATCTATTTCTTCTAATCTTTCAATCATATATTTCTTTAATGCTGCTACATATTTATAATTTTCTTCCCTGCTACTAAAGGTAATTTCAGCAGCTTTTTTAAATCCGATAATTCCAGGTACATTTTGAGTTCCTCCTCTAAAGCCTCCCTCTTGACTTCCACCACTTATTAAGGATTTAGGAATTATACCCTTTTTTATATATGAAAAGCCTATTCCCTTTGGACCATGTATTTTATGACTAGAGGCTGTCAATAAATCAATATTCATCTTTTTTACATCTATAGCTAACTTTCCATAAGACTGTACTGCATCCACATGAAATTTTGCCCTAGAACTATTTTCCTTTATTATTTTGCCAATAGCTTCTAAATCTTGAATAGCTCCCATTTCATTATTTACATGCATAATTGATACTAAAACTGTATCTTTAGAAATCGCTTTTTTTAATTCTTCCAAAGATATTTGCCCATTTTTATCAACCTGCAAATATGTAACTTTAACGCCTTCCCTTTCTAATTCATTATAAGTCATAAGAACAGAATGATGCTCAAAAGCTGTTGTAATAACATGATGTCCAGATTTTAAAAGCCCTTTAATAATTAAATTATTTGATTCACTTCCACCAGAGGTAAAATATATTTCCTCTTTTGAAGAATTTATTGTTCTAGCTAAAAATTCTCTTGCTTCATTTATTTTTTTTTCTGCCATTAAACCAATTTTATGAAGAGAAGATGGGTTGCCATAATATTCTTCCATTCCCATTGCAATTTCTTCTATAACCTCTTTATATGGTTTTGTTGTAGCACTATTATCTAAATATATATCCAAATTTTATCACCCCTGTATATCAGTTGGCAGTTCACAATTCACAATGCACAGTTATGTAAACTGTGAATTGCGCACTTTTACTTTAATTTTTGCTATATAAAATATAACAAACTTTTATTTAATTTACAAGAAAATAAAAGAAAAGGACTGATTTGTCCAGTCCCTTTCATTACCTTATCTTTTTGTTTTTGATCTAATTAGTAAATATGTGCTGTTTACTAAGAAGATCGTTCCAGAAAAGAATAATACTATTCCCCACTGAGCTAAATTTAATGCAACAGTATCAAAAACTCTTGCTAAGAATGGAATATATAATATGCAAGCAACCATTATCATTGAAATCATAACAGCCCCAACCAAATAAGGATTTGTAAATAATTTAATTTCAAAAATTGAATGTCTCTCTGACCTACATTCAAATACATGGAAAAGCTGTGACATTACTAATGTACATAAAGCTAAAGTTCTACAAGTAGCTAAATCAAATCTGCTAAATCTTCCAATTATAAAAGCAAGTAAAGTACAAACTCCGATTAAGACGCCTCTTACAGTTATTTTAGACCACAAACCTCTTGCAAATATACCTTCTCCCTTTTCTCTTGGTGCCTGACGCATAATATCTTTATCTGGGGGATCTACACCAAGAGCTATGGCTGGAAGCCCATCTGTGGCTAGATTTACAAATAATATTTGAATTGGTGTTAATGGATTTGGAAGATAAAATAATGAAGCTAAAAACATTGTTAGTACTTCACCTAAATTACAAGATAATAAATATCTTATGAATTTCCTAATATTATCATAAATTATTCTACCTTCTTCTACTGCTGATACAATTGTAGCAAAATTATCATCCATTAAAACCATTGAGGCAGCTTCTTTAGTTACATCTGTTCCTGATATCCCCATTGCAACCCCTATATCTGCTTCTTTGATAGCTGGTGCATCATTAACTCCATCTCCAGTCATTGCAACAATATTGTTATTCTTTTTAAAGGCTCTTACTATTCTTAGTTTATGATTAGGGGAAACCCTCGCAAATACCCTAATATCTTTAACTTTTTTTGTAAGTTCTTCATCACTAATTCTTTCTATTTCTTCGCCAGTAATTGCTTGATTATCTGTATTACATATATTAATTGATTTAGCTATTGCCAAGGCAGTGTTTTTATGATCTCCAGTAATCATAACTGGTTGAATACCAGCAAGCTTACATTTTAATACAGCATCTTTTACTTCAGGTCTTGGAGGATCCATACTTCCAGCTATTCCTAAGAATATTAAATCTTTTTCTAACTCCTCATTATGAACAATATTTTTTTCCTTATATGCTGCTGCCAAACATCTTAAAGCCCGATTTGACATTGAATCCATATATGATAAAACCTGTTTTCTTTTTTGTATTGTTAAGGGCTTAATAGTACCATTTTCCAATATATGAGTACACTTCTCCAATATCCTTTCAGGGGCTCCTTTTACATAGCATATTTCTTTGCCAGCTTCTTTTATTACAACACTCATCATTTTTCTAGTTGAATCAAAAGGAATATCATATACTCTAATTATATTTGACAAAAAATCCTTCAACTTCTTTATATCATTAAAAAAGGCCTTTATTAAAGCTGTTTCTGTTGGATCTCCATAAAGAGCCTTATCTATGTTTTTAACATTAAAATCATAATTACAGTCATTACAATAGATAAGCGCCTTCATTAACATAGAATGGTTTTTTAACTCATCTTTTTCTAAATCATATATTCTTCCATTCATATATATTTCTTTTACTGTCATTTTATTTTGGGTTAAAGTTCCTGTTTTATCTGAGCAAATTACAGAAGTGCAACCTAATGTTTCTACAGCTGGAAGCTTTCTAACTAGTGCATTTTTCTTAAGCATTCTTGAAACACCTAAGGCTAAGGCAACAGTTACTATTGCCGCAAGGCCTTCAGGGATTGCAGCAACAGCTAATGAAACACCAAGTAAAAACATGTCTCCAATTTCATTTCCTCTAATAATTCCAAGAACTGTTACAATGGCGCAAATAATTAAACATAATCCTACTAAAACTTTTCCTAAGGAATCTAATCTTTCTCTTAAAGGAGATTTTTCTTCTTCAATATTATCTAGAAGGTTTGCTATTTTCCCCATCTCAGTTTTCATTCCAATGCTGTCAACTAATAATAATCCTTTTCCTTTTAAAACAGTTGTGCCCATAAAGCCTAAGTTTTTACCTTTTTTAGCTTCCTTACTTACACCAACAGATTCTCCTGTTAAAAGAGATTCATCTACCATAACTGAAGAAGCTTCAATAAAGGTTCCATCTGCTGGAATTCTATCTCCTGCTTCTAGAACAACTAAATCTCCTATGGTTACTTCAATAGAATTTATTACTTTTAGTACATCATCTCTAATAACCTTACAAGTTGGAGCAGCAAGTTCTTTTAATGCTTCTAAAGATTTTTCAGTTCTAAACTCTTGTACAAATCCCATTATCGCATTTACAAAAACTATTATAAGTATAGTAATTGCATCTGCACTATCCCCCATTAGTCCTGAAATAATAGTTGCACCTATCAATATCCAGACAATTAGATCATTAAACTGAGATAAAAATATAAATAGTGGCGATTTTTTCTTCTTATGTGATATTTCATTTAATCCATAGGTATCTTGTCTTTTTTTCACTTCCTTAGTAGTTAGTCCATGTGAATATTCTTTCTCCTGTATCACCATTTGTCCTCCTTATAATGGTTTCTATATATTATATTTAGTTAAATAAAAGTTATGAATTAATTATTTTGAAAATACTGTATAATCAATAACTTTTCTTACATAATTTTCAACATAATTCAACAGATAGTTTAAAATGATGACTTTACAAATTAATGATATAAATATAGAATATTCTTATATGACTTTAATCAACAAAAGGAGGGACAATTTTGAAGGATGTAATTTACGTAACTGGACATAAGAATCCTGATTCTGATTCTATATGTGCAGCTTATGGATATGCAGAATTTAAAAATAAAACAGGAAATATGCCTGCAATACCATGTAGGCTAGGAAATGTAAATCAGGAAACACAATTTATTCTTGATTATTTTGGAGTTGAAGCTCCAAAACTACTTACAACAGTAAAATTAAAAGTTGAGGATTTAGATTTTGATAGAATAACTCCAGTATCTTCAGATATTTCATTGAAAACTGCTTGGAATATAATGAAGGATAAAAATATTAAAACTTTACCAGTAGCAGATGAAAATGATAGATTACTTGGTGTTTTAGCAATTTCAAACTTAACATCATGTTATATGGATATATGGGATAACAAAATATTATCAAAAAGTAATACATCTTTAGAAAATATTATAGATACTTTATCTGCTAAAGCTATATATGTTAATCCTGGTGTGAACCATTTCCCTGGTAAAATAGTTGTAAGTGCAATGAAACCAGGAAGCATGGAAAACCATATTGAAGAAGGCGATATTGCAATAGTTGGAGATAGAGAGGAAGTTCAAGAAGCTTTACTTGATTTAAAAGTATCTCTTGTTATAGTTACAGGTTCTCATGTACCAAGTGATAAAATAATAGAAAAAGCTAAAGAAGCTAATATTACTATAATATCAACTCCTCACGATTCTTTTACAACTTCTAGACTAATAATTCAAAGTATACCAGTGGGTTATGTAATGATAAAAGAAAATTTAGTTACTTTCTCTACTGATGACTTAGTTGAAGATGTAAAGAAAGTTATGCTAGAAACAAGATATAGAAGCTATCCTGTTATTAGCGTTGATGGCAAAGTACTAGGTACTATGTCAAGATATCACTTAATATCAAATTATAAAAAGAAACTTATCTTAGTTGACCATAATGAAAGAGGTCAATCAGTTGATGGTCGTGATGAAGCAGAAATTTTAGAAATTATAGATCATCACAGAATTGCTGATATTCAAACTAGTGGCCAAGTTTACTTTAGAAGCGAGCCTATAGGAAGTACTTCCACAATAGTTGGTAAATGCTTCTTTGAAAATGGAATTAGACCTTCTAAACAAGCAGCAGGACTTTTATGCGGTGCAATTATTTCTGATACCCTTTTATTTAGAAGTCCTACTTGTACAAATACAGACAAATATATATGTGAAAAACTTGCAGATATTGCCGGCATAAACATTGAAGAATTTGCAAAGGAAATGTTTAAGGCTGGAACATCCTTAAAAGGAAAAACTGTAGAGCAAATCTTTAACCAAGATTATAAACCATTTAACATTGGTGACACTAAAGTTGGTATTGCTCAAGTTAATACAATGGATATTGAAGGTTTTATGCCTCTTAAGGAAGATATGCTGGCTTATATGAATAATAAAGCTAAGGAAGCCGACTTAGACATGGTAATGTTACTTCTTACTGATATCCTAAATGAAGGTTCAGAAGTACTAGTTGCTGGTGCTAAGCCAGAAATAGTAGAAAAAGCCTTTAAGGTAACTTTAAAAGACAACTCAGCCTTCCTTGATGGAGTTCTATCAAGAAAGAAACAAGTTGTACCACCAATAACTGCAGCAATAGAAACTATGTAAAAAAAAACCGTTGCAAAACGCAACGGTTTCTTTTTATTCTAATTTTAGATTTTCAGATTATCTGAAAATTATCTATAATTATCAATTTTCAACTGTACACTAATTTACCTTCTCATATTATTTATCATCTGCCACATTTCGTCTGCAGCTGTAATTCCCTTTGAAGTTAATTGAAAAGCTCTTTGAGTTACTATCATTTCTGCCATTTCTTCTGCTATATCTACATTTGAAGCTTCAAGCATTCCTTGATGAATATTGGAATTTGTTACTCTTTCAACTTCAACTCCTTCTGCTGGATAGTATAAGCTATTGCCTATAGATAAAAAAGCATTATCCCCTATAGCTTTATATAAAGGAATATCAGCAACTTTTGTAAAAGTATCTGCCTCCTTTACAAATACTTGTCCACTTGTATCTATTAAAATATTACTTGGACTAAAATTAACATTTTCTTCAGAATATCCATTAACAAAATCAAGTTCAAGAATATTTCCATTAGCATCAACTAATCTTCCTGTCACATCAATTTGAAAAGATCCATCTCTAGTATATGCTTCTTGACCATTTCTAGTAATAACTTTAAAGTAGCCTTCTCCATCTATTGCTAGCTCTGTATTTATACCAGTTTCTTGTAATGTACCTTGAGTATTATCTCTATATAATCCAGTAGTCTTTGAACCAGTCCCTATTAAAGCAGCTTTATCATTTAAAGGTACACCTTTTTTATTTAATGATTCTGTTAATAAATCCTTAAAACCAACTTCTGCCTTTTTATAGCCTGTTGTTGCAGAATTAACTATATTATTGGATATAACATTCATTTTTTCTTGATTAGCATTCATTGCTGCTCTGCTCGTCCATAATGTTCTTAACATAAGCTTCCTCCTACTATCTTACTGATCCTATTTCATTTGCTGCCTTGCCTAAGGTTTCATCTATTATTTGAACCATTTTTTGATTAGTTTCAAAATTTCTCATTGTTGTCATCATATTTATCATTTCATTAGCAATATTAACATTTGAAGATTCTAAAGCTCCTTGAGTTACATTCACAGCAGCATTTAATATTGGATTCTCAGCACTATAATAGTTATCGCCAATTTTTTCCAAAGCATTATAATCTTCAAAATCAGCTGTTGCTAAGGTATGAGTTGCAGTATTTCCTACAAATAAATTATTATCATTATCTAATACAATTTCATTATCACCAATAAAAATAGGCTCTAAAGCTCCAGTATTTTTATTTACTCCTAACACTCTATCTCCGCTTGTATTTATCAAATATCCATCATTGCCTATTTTAAAATTTCCATCTCTTGTATATACTGCTTCATTTCCTTTTTGAATTACAAAAAAGCCTCTTCCTTCAATTGCAAAATCTGTTTTCTTATCTGTATTTTTTAATACGCCTTGTGTAAAGGAAGTACTAACTGTATCAATAGCTGCCCCTAAACTTATAGTTCCTAGTTTTTGGGTTACATTTCTTCCTCCAACTACCTTATCTCTATTTTGTATCATAACTTCATCAAAGCTTTTTGTAACTAAGTTGTCAGTTTTAAAGCCTGTTGTATTAGCATTGGCTATATTATTATTTATGTTAGCTTGTTGCTTTTCTAAAGTTATCAATCCTGAAATTGATGTATATAAACTTCTAATCATTATTCTCATTCCCTTCAAATAATACTTTACATTCATCTTCAAAATGCATTCCCATTTTTCTTGCTCTTTCCTCTATTTCACTATCAGAAAGCTCTCTGTTACCAAATCCAAACATTAATAAAGAAGTAAAAATCATTCCAATTCCTATACCAATAAGAATCTTTTTATCTTTTAAAAGATCTAATATTAAATTCATTATTTTAATAATCCTTTTATTAATAATACTTCCCCCTTGCCTATTGATAACTTATTACAAATTTCCTCATCACTTAAGCCCTCTTCTATAAGCTCTTTTACTTTTTGCACTTTATCATCCTTTTTCTCTTCTTGAGAATTTTTTTCTTTTTGAAAGGTCTTATGATCTTTATGTGAAAAATTTATTTCTGAAATTACATTTTCATCTAAATTTATATTTTCTTTTTCCTTAACTTTATTGTCATCATTTTTAATTTTTTCAATATTAATATTATCGTCTAACTTATCAATTTTATTATACCTTATAAAATAATTTAAGGAAACTCTTAGTTCTTCAATTTCCTTTTGTAAATCTAATACAGTTTCTGCCATATCCCTTCTAATAGCAATTATTTCTTTATCGTAATCTCTATCATTATTTACTTTTTCTTTTTTTAATATTTCATTAAAACTTTCTCCTTCATTATTTAAAACTGTATTGTTTCCTTTAAATATTCCTCTAATATTAATTATTATAATTATTATTCCTAATAAAATAATTACCCAAGGAAGCATAATAATTCTCCTTAAATATAATTTATTTTCTGCATTATAGCTCTTAGATTTCTAATAGCCCTGCTATGTAACTGACTAACTCTAGATTCTGATACTTCTAATACTTCTCCAATTTCCTTAAGAGTTAGTTTTTCATGATAATATAAATTTAATACCAATTTATCTTTTTCTTTTAATTGATTTATTGCCTTCTCTAAAATTTCTACCCTTTCCTTGTTTTCTAAGGACTCTTCTGGTGATATTGTATCTTTATCTTCTAATGTTTCCATTATTGTTAAATCATCATCATCAGAATAAATTATAGCTTCTAAGGATGTCACTGACATATAGTTGATATAATTTTCAATATGTGAAACATCTTCAATAGTTAAATTCATATCACAAGCTATTTCCTCAAGACTAGGTTCTCTCATCAAAGTATTTTGTAGTTTCTCTATAGCTTCGTTATATTTAACTAATTTATCCATTGCACCTTTAGAAATTGGTCTATTTTTTCTTATTTCATCTATCATTGCTCCTTTTATTCTTAAAGTTGCATAAGATGAAAACTTCATACCTTTACTAGGATCATATCTATTAATTGCATCTAAAAGTCCAATAATTCCATATCCAACTAAATCTTCATATTCTAAATATTTGGTTTTTCCAAAACTAACTCTTGAAGCTAAATATTTAACTAATGGTATATATTTTTCAACTATCTGTTCTTTTTGAATTAATGGACTTTGAGCTTCCATATTTTTAACCTCCTTAAATAAGTTCCCTTTGTTTCCTCATAACCTTAAAAACAATTTTAATTATTTCTTCCCTTGTTTTTTCACTTATATCAGAGAAATTAATGCCACAAATAAATTTATTATCATCTGTTCTTTCTACCCTAACTACTTTACCATTTACATTAATTATAGAATCTTCATATATTATTTTTGAAAAAATAACATCACCCTTTTCAAGTTTTTCTTCAACTTTCATTTTCATACCGCCACCACTTAAATCAAGCAGCAGCGCCTTTTTATATTTCTCCTCAATGTTATTTGAATGTAAATAATTAATTGCCTTAACAAAATTAACTCTAACATAATCTCTTCTTTGTATCTTCTTTATATCATAAGGAGAACTTAATCTATATAATGATAAATTTCTTTCTTTTATTCTTCCTAAAACCTTACTCTTAAATTGATAAACATTACCATTGTTATCATAATAAATTTGCTCTATAATTGTACCTGTTGCCAAAGTTAAATATTCTCCATCAAATACTGGAATAGAAATTAATACTTCCTTTTCTTTTTCTCTAATATCTTGAATTACAGATTTGTAATTTTTTTTGTCATAAAAGACCTCAAGTTTATTATTAATCTCTAATTTTAATTTTTCCATTCCACTCCCCCTAATTAAAAATACTAAATAACTTTTTAAACAATCCTTTAGCGCCAACTCCCTTTATCTCGTTATCTTCTCCTAATAGTTTCTCACCTATACTCTTTATGCATCTAGCTGCATCACAATTAGGATTTGCTATTACAAATGGTTTTTGTTCTCTTACAGCCATTAATAATTTTCTATCTTCATATATATACCCCAAGTAGTTTACATTTATTGATAAAAATCTATTTACGGCTGTTTTAAATTTTGTAAAAGTATTATCTGCCTCAGTCTTATTAATTATTCTATTAACAACTATATTGCCCTTATCTTTTATCTTAAAATGATTAACTGCTTTTAATAAACTATATCCATCTGTTAGAGATGTTGGTTCAGGGGTTGTAACTAAAATAAATTCGTCAGAACATGCAATAAATGCAAGAACACTTCTACTAATTCCAGCTCCTGTATCTATGAATATATAATCAAAGCCTTCAAGCATTTCTATTTTTCTTAAAAACATCTCCCTTTGATTTTGTTGCAAATCCTCAATGTTATTAAGTCCACTTCCTCCTGGTAAAAGCTTTACTCCTCCAGGCCCTTCAACAATAACCTCTTCTATTGAAAGAGTTCCATTTATTAGATCTAACACATTATACTTAGGATAAATACCCATTAATACATCATCATTTCCCATACCAATATCTGCATCAAAAATAAGGACACTTTTTCCCATTTGAGTTAAGGCTATTGACAAGTTCACAACAAAATTGCTTTTTCCTACTCCACCTTTTCCTGAAGTTACAGTAATTATTTTTGTTTTTCTTTTATTATTGACTAGGGGCTCTCCTTTTGCTAATTTTCTTAAACTTTCAGCTTGATCTAACATATACTATCCTCCCCTAGTATTAACTTCTCTAGTTCATCAAAGGCTGGTGATTTTATATCATCTGGTACATTTTGCCCTGTTGTAATATAAGCAATAGTCTTTCCTGACTTTTTTGATATATTATAAATTGAACCATAGGCTGTGGTTTCATCTAATTTAGTTATTATTAGCTTTTCATAATTTAATTCTCTATATCCTGCTAAAATTATATCAATATCTCTATTTTTAGTAGTTCCACTTATCACAAGCATAATATTATCTGGGGTAATCTTATGAATAAAAGCTCTTAGTTCTGATATTTGCATAGTATTTTTACTGCTTCTTCCGGTTGTATCTATCAGTATAATATCACAATCTTTTAATTCTTCTACTGCATTCTCCATTTCCTTTAATGTTATTACCACCTTAAAAGGAATATTCATTATTTCTGCATAAGTTCTTAACTGATCTACAGCACCAATTCTATATGTATCAATTGTAATTAAACCAACCTTCTTTTTATCAATTAAAGCAAGTCTTCCTGCCAATTTTGCAATTGTTGTAGTTTTTCCAACTCCTGTTGGACCTACTAAGACCACCTTACCCTGTAAATTCTCATTAGATATTTTCACATTTTCTTTTATTAATTTTTTAAAATCTTCTTTAAAATCATCAAGATTATCATAATCCTTACTTAAAAGTTCTTCTACTAATTCATCTTCAACATCAATTTCTCTTAAGTAAGATAATATATCATCTTCCTCTTTTTCTTTCGCTGTATTTTTTATAACCTTGTTTAATAGTTCTTTTATTTCCTTTACTTCATCTTTAATATTATCATCTATAACAGCAGGAGTTACAGCTATTTCTTCCTTACTACCTTCTAGATTATTATTTAGTTCTTTGGTTTTATCCTTCATTAATTTCTTAATACTATTTATAGATTCATTTATATCTATTTCATCATTTTTCTTTTGTTTCCAATTTGGATCAATTTTATTATTTTCTAAAGCAGCTGTAACCTCAATCATTTTTGGCTTAAAATATCCAAAAATACCTGGTTTCTTTACTTTTCTTTGACTAATAATAATTGCATCCTTACCCATTTCATAACGAATTCTCGTAAGAGCTTCATTCATATCCTTTACTAAGTATTTTTTTATTACCATTATAATGATACAACTCCTTCGGTTCTAATTTGTACATCATTTGGAATTTCATTTAAAGATACAACCATAATATGCGGATATACCATTTCAATAAGTTTTCTAAACACTGGCCTAATATTTGGTGAAACTAATATTACTGGCTGATTGTTGTAGAAATTAATTCGATCTATCACATCTCTAATAGATTGAAAAATTTTAGTAGTTGTATCTGGGTCTACAGCCGGGAATGAACCTTGCATTGATTTTTGAGTATTTGCTGCAATAATTTCTTCAATTTGCGGAGATAAAGTTGCTACTGTTACTGTTCTATTTTCATCTATTATTTGATTACAAATAACTCTTGCTAAAGCAAATCTAACATACTCAGTTAATAGTTCAATATCTTTAGTTAATCTTGAGTTATCTGCTAAGGATTCCATAATTGTAACCATATCTTTTATTGGCACTTTTTCTTTTAATAAATTTTGTAATACCTTTTGTAGTTCTCCTATAGTCATAAGATCTGGTATAAGCTCATCAACAACAGCGCTATATCTTTCTCTTGTATTATCAACTATTAATTGAACTTCTTGTCTACCTAATAATTCGTAAGAATGGGCTTTGATTGTTTCAGTTAAGTGAGTAACCATAACAGTTGTTGGATCAACTACTGTTAAACCTTGTATCTCTGCCTCTTCTCTTTTATCAATATTTATCCAAACGGCTGGTAAATTAAAGGTTGGTTCAATTGTCCTTATACCTTCTATTCTAGTATTATCTCCAGTAGGATCCATACATAAAAGCATATTTGGCATTAATTCGGATGAAGCCACAATAGTTCCCCTTATTTTTATTACATATTCATTAGTTTTTAATTGAAGATTATCTCTAATTCTTATAGGTTGTACAATTATTCCCATTTCTATTGCACATTGTCTTCTAACAGAAGCTATCCTTTGAAGAAGATCTCCTCCAGTAGCTTCATCTGCTAATGGGATTAAACCGTAACCAATTTCAACTTCCATTGGCTCAACTGAAATTAAATTCATAACATTTTCAGGCTCTTTTCTTTCAAGTTCTGCGCTATCTTCCTCTACTTGAGCCATTGCCATTTCTTCCTGTGCTCTTTCCTCTTTAATTAAAATATATGATAAGTATCCAAAAGACATACCAGCTAAAACGAATGGAAGCTTAGGCATTGATGGTATTAATGCTAAGGAAATCATTACTGCAGAAACTATAGCCATAGCAATTGGAAAAGCTGTAAGCTGCTTAGTAAAGGTCTTACCAAAATTTTCAGAACTTCCAGCTCTTGTTACTAAAATACCTGATGCAGTAGATATTAGTAAAGCAGGAAGTTGACTAACCAATCCATCCCCTACAGTAAGTTGTGTATAAAGAGATGCTGCTTCTTGAATTCCCTTACCACTCATTACACCTATAATTATTCCACCAATAATATTTATTAATGTAATTATAATCCCTGCTATTGCATCACCTTTAACAAATTTATTAGCACCATCCATAGCTCCATAAAAATCTGCTTCTGCTTGAAGGTCTTCCCTTCTTTTTCTTGCAGTAGCATCATCAATTATGCCAGCATTTAAATCAGCATCTATGCTCATTTGTTTACCAGGCATAGCATCTAGTGTAAATCTTGCAGAAACTTCAGCTACTCTACCAGCACCATTAGTTATTACCATCATATTTATGATTACAATAATTATGAATATTATAATACCAACAACATAATTTCCACCTATTACAAAGTTCCCGAAAGCAGCAATTATATCGCCTGCATTCCCTTTGCTTAATATAAGTCTAGTAGATGAAATATTTAAACCTAATCTTAATAATGTAGTAATAAGTAATAATGTAGGAAATATAGAAAATTGTAGTACATTAGTTGTAAACATAGTCATTATTAATATACCAGCAGATATTGTTATATTAAATGCTAATAAAATATCTAAAATAATTGTAGGTAGAGGTATTATTATCATAAGTACAATACCTAATACACCAAATGCAACTAAAACATCTGTATTCTTTTTTATATCAAATTTCAACCTCATCCCATCCTTCTTTATCCTTTAGCTCTTTTTTTCTTATCTAATTTATATACCATAGCCAGTATTTCGGCAACTGCTTGATACATTTCTTGAGGTATAAATTTATCAATTTCTACCTGTTCATATATCATCCTTGCCAAAGGCTTATTTTCAATAATTGGTACATCACTTTCTCTTGCTTTTTCTTTTATTTTTAATGCAAGTAAATCTGCTCCCTTTGCAACAACCTGTGGTGCTTCCATTTTACCTTCTTCATATTTTATTGCCACTGCCAAATGTGTTGGGTTGGTTATAACAACAGTAGCATCCCCTACAGAATTTATCATTCTCCTTCTAGACATTTCCCTTTGCTTTTGTTTAATCTTTGATTTTATTTGAGGATCTCCTTCCATTTGTTTATATTCTTCTTTTACTTCTTCCTTTGACATCCTCATTTCTTTTCTATGCATAAATACTTGTACTATATAATCTATAGCTGCTACAACTACTACAAAAATCGCAATTCTATAAAAAATACCCAATAATAATGATTTAACTTCTACTCCCATTGTAGGAAGATATAAATTACCAATATTAAGTATTTTATAAAAATTATCTTTTACATAAGAATAGGCCATAAAAATAATTATGGAAATAGAAACAAGATTTTTAACTAACTCTATTGCTGATCTTTTAGAAAACATATTTTTAAATCCGCTTATAGGATTTAATTTATTTAAAGAAGGTTTAATAGCATCCTTTACTACTAAAAAACCTGTCTGCATTAAACTTGCAGCAACTCCGGCTATCATAATCGGAAGAATAATTGGCATCAAGGTTGTTGCCATTTTACTTAAAACAAATACACTTAATCCTTGAAGCGTTCCATCTGTCAGCTGTATTGAAGCTGCTTGTGAAAGAAAGTAGATAATATTCTTTTTGAAAGCTTCAACAGTGCTGTTACTTAGCAGTATTATTACAAATATTGAAGCTACAAATGTAATGGCTAACCCCACATCTTTACTTCTAGCTACCTGACCTTTTTTTCTTGCATCACTTTTTCTTTTAGGCGTTGCCTCTTCTGTTTTTTCATCAGAGGCTATTAAAAAAACAAATGGAACAGCAGTAATAATCTTTCTAATTATTTCCGGTATATAACTTATATTACTAATTATTATTTTTATAATTACTGGTAAAGATAAGCCTATTGCAATTATTCCTATAAGCATCTTGACAGGCATACCCAAAATCATTACATTTATTTGGGGAACTGCCCTTGAAATTAACCCCATACATAAATCTGTTAATATTATAATCAATACTATTGGTATTGCTATTTTCAATCCTATTATAAAATACTCCACTATTATTTGAATCATAGCTAACATTGTTTCACCAAATATTATGCTCCTACCTAAAGGTAGTAGATTGAAACTTTCTAATAAAGACTTTATTAACAAATGATGACCATCAACTATAAAAAAAATCATCAGTGCAATAGAATGGAGCAAATTACCACTTAAGGTTGTATTAACTTTACTATTTGGATCAATTATGTTAACCATACTCAATCCAATATGTAAATCTATTAAACTTCCTGCCATAATAATGATTTTAAAAGAAATATCAACAATTAATCCAAATATCAATCCAGTTAATATTTCTGATATGACATAAATAATTAAATAATAATTGCTTGTTACTTCATTCACACTAGTATAATCAATTCCTCCAAGCAATGAAAAAGAAAGGATTAATGAAACAAAAACTTTTAGTTTATTTGGAGTTCCTGTGGGAAAAAAAACATTTGAGATTCCCAAAAAAGCTGCTATCCTTAAAAATACTAGAATAAGCGCCAAGAAGTAGGCTGTATCTATCATACCTTCCTACCCCCCTAAGATATATTAATAATTATATCAAATATTCTCTTTGTAAAATCAATTATAGTTTGAGACATAAAACTCCCTAAAATTAATCCTGTTAGTGCAACCCCTATTAATTTAGGTACAAAGGTTAAAGTCTGTTCTTGAATTTGGGTTGTAGCCTGAAAAATACTTATTATTAAACCAATTAAGATAGAAACTACCAAAATTGGTCCGACTACTTTTAAAGCTGTAAATAAGGAATCTTTAACAATACCAGTAACTAAATTTTGACTCATTTTTCTGCTTATCCTCCAAAACTTGAAATTAAAGATTTAACTAATAAATTCCATCCATCCACCATTACAAACAATAATAATTTAAAAGGAAGAGCCACCATAACCGGTGGAATCATAAACATACCCATTGACATTAAAATACTTGAAACTACCATGTCAATTATCAAAAATGGTAGATAAATTAAAAATCCAATTTGAAAGGCAGTCTTTAATTCACTAATTGCAAAGGCTGGTACAACAAGCGTTAAAGGAATATTTTCCCTTGTAATTTCCTCTGAATTTAAATCTGATGTTTCAATAAATAATTCTAAATCTTTTTGTCTTGTTTCCTTTAACATAAATTCTCTTAAAGGTTTGCTAGCATTTTCAATAGCTTCTTCTTGACTTATTGTATTTTCCATAAAAGGTTTAAAAGAATTCTCGTTAATTTCATTATATACTGGTCTCATAATAAAGATAGTCAAAAATATTGCCAAACCAGTAAGAATTTGATTTGGAATTGATTGAGCAGCCCCTAATGCATTTTTCAAAAAAGAAAAAACTACTACTATTCTTGTAAATGATGTCATCATAATAATAATAGATGGCAATAAAGTTAATATAGTTAATACAATTAATAATTTAATATTATCCACATAATTTTGAGGAGATGCTGCTTCATCACCAATCGAAATATTAAGATCAGGTATATTTATGGGTTCAGCCATTACTGTTTTCTCAAAGATAAATGTTAAGGATATTATAAATATGACCATAAATATAATTCTTCTTCTTTTACTCATATTAATCTTCCTTTTAGCTATTTTTATTCTTAAGCTTTTTAAACTTTAAATTTAGTTTTTTTATAAACTCTTCATATTGTTGATTTACTTCTTCTTTTTGCTTTTCTTTATTTTTATCTATAACAGCAATTTCCTCTTCAGAAATTTCCTCTATTTTTTCTATCCCTTTACTAGAAGAACCAATTACATAACCTTTATTCCCAATTTTCAATAAAATTATGGAATTATCCTTAGATATGTTTGTCCTTTCTAGAACTTTTATATATTTCCCTTGATTAATCTTATTTAATTTACTGTTACTAATTTTTATAAGTATAAACATCAATCCAAAAACTACTATTAAAGCAAATAGTAATTTTATCATTAATACTGCTAATTCCATTAACATTCTACCTTCTATTATTGAACTATAATTTCGCTAATATAAACATCAATAAGCCTTCCTGAAGTTAACTTAGCATTTATTCTTTCTAATAATGTACCTTTTAGTATAGCTTCATTTGCCGGCTCAAAATCCTTTGCCTTACAAGATTTAAAATAAAAATTTGCTATATCCTTAATTGCAACTGCTTTTTCAGTTAATTCTGCAGCTAGATCTTTATTTAATGTATCGTAACTTATAGATAAATTAAGCTTAACATATCTTCTTTCTTTTTCATCACTTAAATTAACAAAAATCTCGCCAACTTCATAATAAGCTTCTTTAATATATACTGGTTCATTTGCAGCACTTTTATTCATTGCAAAATATGTACCAGCAAAAACTCCTCCTCCAATTGCTGCTATTATTACAAAGATTATTAAAAATAATTTTCCCATACTCTTTTTATCTTCTTTATTCTTAGCCATTATTTTCACCCTCCTGAGATGTTATTATCAAAATATTAACTCTTCTATTTTTAGCCATATTTTCATAAGTATCATTTGGCGCAACTGGGTGATATTCACCGTATCCAGAAGCACTGAACCTAGTTGGATCAAGCCCTCTTGCTTCAACAAAATATCTTACAACATTTACTGCTCTATCTGCAGACAATTCCCAGTTAGAAGGAAAGTCATATGTGTTTATTGGAATATTATCTGTATGCCCCTCTACTAAAATATCATTATCCAAATTACTTAATAAATCACTTACCTTATTCAAAATCATCTTACTATCTTCTCTTAGCTGGGAGCTAGCAGATTCAAATAATATATTATCCTTTAATTGTACAAGAACTCCTCTCTCATTATCTTCAATAGTAACAATATCTTTAAGTTCCTGGTTATTGCTTAGAAAATCTTTTGCTTCTTTATATGTCTGTTCTTTCTTTGTTAAGACACCTTCACCCTCTATGTCTGATTCTCCACCTATTAATGGAACTTCTCCATCATATAAATCAAATTGAAGTATAGAGCTCCCACCACCATTTAAAGCTTCTAAAACTACTTTACTAGCACTTTCATTATTTTGGGAAGTTATTACAAATAGTAAGACAAAAAATGTCATAAGTAATGTAACTGTATCAGAATAAGTAGACATCCACTCATTTCCACTAAGTCCTTCACTTTTCTTTTTTTCTCTTGCCATTAAATAACAACCCCTTTGTCATTCTCAACATTATTTTGTAAATACTCTAGCTTTTCTTTTGGAGGTAAATATGTAATAAGTTTTTCTTCTACTATTCTTGGGTTTACACCGGATTGTATTGCAAGAATTCCCTCTAACATCATTTCCTTCTCTTCTACTTCCTTATTATTTTTTTGTTGTAAATTTGTATATATTGGAAGACATATCATATTGGCAATAACTGATCCATAGAAAGTTGTTATTAAAGCAACTCCCATCCCCTTTGTAATATTCGCTATATCACTTACATTGGCAAGCATTTGAATAAGTCCAATAAGTGTTCCAAGCATACCAAAGGCTGGAGCGTATGCCCCCCAAGTTTGGAACATTCCTGCACCTCTTTCGTGTCTTGCTTGCATCTCTGCTATTTCTAATTCTAATATTTCTCTTATCAACTCTGGTTCCACACCATCAACAACCATTTGAAGTCCCTTTTTAATAAATGGATCTTCCATAGCATTTATTTCATCTTCTAAAGATAATAAACCCTCTCTTCTTGCTTTCTTTGAAATATCAGTAAATTGTACTATAATTTCTTTTGGAGAAGAGTTAGCTTCTTTAAAAGCCTGCATAAAAACTTTGCCAATATTTTTCACTTCAGATAATGTATAAGTCATCAATAATGCAGAAATTGATCCGCCTCCTGTTATCAATAAAGAAGCAAAATCCCAGAACAACATTAGTGGTCCTCCTTCAACTATACCATATACCACTAGTGCTATACCAAGAACCAAACCTACTCCGGTTAAAATATCTGTTTTCTTCATATAATCTGCCTCCCACTATAACCTATATGTAACAATTTTATTTTTATATTTTAGGACTTCGTCTACTACTTCTTCTACACTTTCTAACACTATATATTTCTTTCCATTTGTAAGGGTTATTAAAGTTTCAGGTACTTCTTCAATTTTTTCAATATGATCAGCATTTAATACAAATTTTTTATTATTCATAGCTGTTACTTCTATCATAAAAACACCCCATTATATCAATTGATAATTGACAATTGACAGTTGTCAATTGTCAATTATTCATTGTTTTAACTATCTTTTTAAGTTTATTATTTCTTGAAGGATTTCGTCTCCAGTAGTTATCATTTTTCCAGCCGCTTGGAAAGCTCTACTTGCTACAATCATATCTGTAAATTGTTCTGCTAAATCAACGTTTGACATTTCAAGCATACCTTGATTTGTTGAGCCGTAACCACTTGAGTTATCATCTTCGATTGTTCCAACACCACTCTTAATAACAGCTTCACCTGAGTTTACAGAAGCACTATACATATTTCCACCATTCTTAGTTAGACCTTCTGCATTTCTAAAAGAAGCTAATGCTATTTGGCCAAGTGCAGCAACTCTACCATCCTCTAAAACACCGTTAATAATACCATTTATATCTATAGTAAAACTCTTAACTCTCAATTCTTCATCTGAGCCCGGCATTTTAACTTTTTCAGGAATTCTTAAAGTTTTTAATTCACCATCATAAGCTTTTAGATCTAAAGTTGCATCTACGAAATAAACATTCCCATTATCATCTATACTTTCTGCTGGGGTACCTCCAGTTATTATTCCTGATGGACCGTTTGTAGTAATAGTATTTAAATTTGCATTATCAGAAGAAACTTTTACACTTTGTGATATTCCTGCTTTAGATAAAGCTTTATTTACTGCTACTTCAATTTGTGCAGTTGTTAAAGCATTTTCAGTTGTAAAATCTCCATTAATTGTGATTGTCTTAGTATTATTATCTACTTCTGCTGATGTAACTGTACCAGCATCTCTTGTACCTATAACAAATCTATAACCATTTAATTGAGAACCAGGTCCAAAATTAAACTTTAAACTGTTATCAACATCATCTATTGTTACTTCCCCTGGTGAAAGTGCTGTTGGAGTTTTTGAATTGTCATCATTAGTTAACGAATATCCAAGTATTCTATAACCATTAGCGGTTAATAGGTTCCCTTCTTCGTCTAATGTAAAAGCTCCGTCTCTAGTATAGAATATTTCACTAGCTGATTCTACGCCTTGTGCAACAAAATTATGTGTTCCTACCTTATGATTTACTTTCAAAGAATCATCAAATACTGTTGGCCCTTTACTTACCATAAAGTAACCTGTACCATCGATTGCAACATCTAAAGCTCTGTTAGTAGGCTGCATTGAACCTTGAGTCATAATATTAGCAATACTAGCCAATTGTACTCCAAGACCAACTTGTTTAGCATTTGTTCCCCCTTGCTTAATTGAAGGAGCCATTGCATCAGAAATATTTTGACTTAACATATCACTAAATCTTGCTGTTGAAGATTTAAATGCTGTTGTTCCTACATTTGATATATTATTACCTATAACATCTAGTTTAGTTTGATTTACTTTCATACCGCTAATCCCGGAATATAATGATTTTAACATAATTGACCTCCTAAATATTTTATTTTCTTACTTCTGTCATTCCATAAGAATAAGCTTCCTATTTTAGGTCCAGCTTATAAAAGAACTACACTATCAACATTTGTAAAGATATTCTCCTTTGATCTTTCCTTTTCAACCGCAGTAATTAAGGTCTTATTTTCAATGCTGGCTATCAATGCTACATCTTTATATAACATCACTGAATTTCTTGAGCCCTTATTTTCAGCCAGCTTAAAACCTCTGCCAATGGCCTTCATATCTTCAGAAGTAAAATTTAGACCACTTAATCTTTCTGCAGCATGTTTAGATATTGTGTAATCACTTTGAGTTTTAGTTATTTCATTTTTTAAAACATCATTGAAATTTAACTTATCTTTTTTATTTAAATTACTAGCACCAGCATCCTCTGGCAATTGAAAATTACCAACAGGATAAGCTCTGCCATTTATTACTCTAAAGCCCATGAAATCACCTGCTTTTTACTCACTATTAAATTATCAACTATAATTTTATCCCTACAGCTCTTCAACACTTCCTACAGCCTTAGTAATTTTCTCAAAATTAAATTCTTTAATTTCACCAGTTCCATCTAATTTAACTCTAACATTTATTGTGTTTCCGTCTCTTAATACTCCTAGAACTTGTCCAACTAAATTATTACCATCATCATCTTTTTCGCTTAATTCTACAAATTTATTAATAAGTGAAGTTGCTGTTAAAAAGGATGTATTTCTATTAAGATTTATTAATGAAGCTTGAGTAGTATCTTCTACATCTAATACTGAAGCAACACTGGACAAATCAAAATCCTTATATACATTTTTTCCATCTTCATTAACTTCAACAGATATGGTTGTTCCATAAGCAGTAGTTGTAACCGCCCTTACTATACCCGTATATTGAACACCTTGATTATCATATGCATTTAATACAACTCCTCTTCCAATCATTGCATTATTTGCATAATTTGTCATAGTACTATTTAAATTACTCAATTGTTCCATTTGTGCAAATTGTGCCATTTGTGTAACATATTGAGTTGAATCTACATTTCCAGTAGGATCTAGATTTGAAAGTTCTGCTGCAAGAATAGTTAAGAATGCATTTTTATTCATTTCTTCGCCTGGTTTTACAATTCTAGTTCCTCTGTCAGTTGCTCTATTAATATTATAATTATTTATACTAGTAGTCATTATCTCCCTCCTAAGCTAGGATATTTAAATTATTATCCATTATCTGAAGATCTATTTCTTCTTCTAGCTCTCCTTCTGAATATATTCCAGTAACTTTATTATCAGATTTTTTATTTTGCGAAGAAGAATTTTGCTTTTCACCACTAAAGAATGTAGTATCTTCATTGTAAATATTTATTGATACCTCTTGAATTTTTATATTTTGCTCTTGTAAATTATTTCTTATTTCTTGAAGATTTGCATTTAACAAATTATAAGTTTCCTTAGAAGTAGCTCTAAGTTCTGCCTTCATTATACCTTCTTCCGAAATAATTTTAATTGTTAGTTCTCCAAGTTCCTTAGGATAAATCTTAATACTTAATTCTTCCATATTATTCTTAATCATGTATTTAACACTTTGAATAATATCAGAATTAAAAGTATGCCTATAGATTCCCTTCGGCTCAACAATAATTTCACTAGGATTTTGAATAGATTTATTAACTGAAGCTAATAAACTAGCAAAGGAATTCTTATCATCTTCTCCTAAAATCTTTAATAATAGCTTATCTTCTTCAGCAATTTCATCCTTTAAATTAAATTCATATCCATCTTCATTAGCTTCATTATTAGAAGCTATCCTTATGGATATAGGAGACATTAACTCATGAGAATTATCAAACTTTGAAGCTTCCTCATTATTTTTAATAGAAGTTAAGGCCTTCATTAATTCTGTCTTTTCATCCTTATTCATAGAATTAACCATAGAAGTTATATCTTCTTGTGAAAGTGAATTAACTATCTCTATTAACTTATCATTAAGGTTATCAACTTTTAAATTAAATGCAGTGTCTTCTTCTAAAGAATTATTATTTTCTAATGCCTCTATTAATAAACCTTTAATTATTTCTAAATTATCAATAATGCTTGTTGCTTCATTTAAATTAGAATTTTTCTTATCTAAATTAGCTGCTATATTTATTGCATCATTTAAAACAGCACTATTCCTTTCATTCCCATAAAATAGTTCATTTAGTATTCCTTCTATACCATTATCAATAATTTGATTGTTATCATTGAAAATACTTTCTCCGTTAATATCGAAATTTGTAATAAAAGATTTATTATCATTTTCTACATTGATATCAAGACAATTACTATCACTAATAATTAAATTATTATAAGAATTTTCATTGATAGAATTGTCATTATAAAGTAAATTAGATAATAAAATTAATACATCTGAAATACTTTTTAAATCTACTTCCTCTTCATCAAAATTTTCATCTATAACCTTAACTACTTTTTCGATAACTTCTTCCAGAGACTTCTTATCAACAACAATTTCTTTTTCAACTGTATCTTGTTTTAATTCATTTTTTTCTCTAGACACAACTGCTTTTTCGCTTTTGAATTTAATCCCTCTTTCATTAACTTCCTTGTTCAATAAGTCATTAAAGCTATTTTTATCCTTAATTTCATTATTTGAGATTTTAGAGCTATTTGATTTTAAATCTGTATTTTGAATATTAATTTTAAGCTGATTTAATATATCTAAGTTCACCATTTTTTCACCTCCTTTCAAAGTTAATTGTCCAAAGACAATTAATAATTCACCCTTTAAGATGCATAATGCAAAATCATGTTAACATTAATATTTAATTGTGAATTGATTTGTTATTTCTAACGTAAGCATACAATGCCATTTCATCTAGCTGTAATTGCTCAATCCTGTCTAATTCTTTATAATATGCCACTTTCTTTTTTTCTTTCAAAATATCAACTGTTTTTCTTTCAATTTGCTTCTCTATTAATTCTTTTCTTTTTATATCAAGTTCTTTTGTTTTTGCAATAAGTTCTTTTTCTGTTTGTTCTATTCCTTTATTTAAGGCGAATAAATAATTTTTTTTAATTTTTTGATATATCAAGTCTTCACCTGGACGAATACCATTGTATTTTTCATAATTTTCTTTTAGAGCATCCAGCCTTTGCTCAGTTTCCTGCTTCTCTTTTTGAGTTTTAGTGAATTTTCTTTTACTTTCCTCTTCTTTTTCTTTTCTTATATCAAGAAGTTTTTCTAAACTGAATTTGAATTTTTGTGCCATTATTTATCACCTTTTAATTATTAAATATTGAAATTAAATTATTAATAGAAGTATTAAAATCACTCTTTTCTTCTATACCCTGTTTTAAGAATTTGTTTATACTTTCAATATACTTAATTGCTAAATCTATTTTCTTATTGCTTCCTTTTACATAGGCTCCTAAATTAATTAAATCCTCGGCATCTTTATAAGTAGCAAGTAAATCTCTCGCATAGGAAGCCGAAACTTTATGCTTCTCTTCTGCAATATTGGACATAAGTCTACTTATACTATTTAAAACATCAATAGCCGGATAATGGTTCTTGTGCGCTAAAGCTCTAGATAAAACAATGTGTCCATCTAAAATACCTCTAACAGCATCTGCAATTGGTTCATTAAAATCATCTCCATCAACCAAAACAGTGTAAAAAGCTGTTATAGATCCTTTATCCGATGTACCTGGTCTTTCCATAAGTTTAGGCAGCTTTGCAAACACAGAAGGAGTATATCCCTTTTGAGCTGGAGGTTCCCCTATTGCTAGTCCAATTTCTCTTTGAGCCATAGCAAATCTTGTTACAGAGTCCATCATAAGTATTACTTTTTTACCTTGATCCCTAAAATATTCCGCAATAGCTGTAGCTGTTAAGGCTCCTTTTATTCTAATTAGAGCTGGTTTATCAGAAGTTGCACAAACAACTACTGATTTTTTCATTCCTTCTGGCCCTAAATCTTTTTCTATAAACTCTAATACTTCCCTACCTCTTTCTCCAATTAGAGAAATAACATTCACATCTGCTTCTGCTTCTCTAGCAATCATCCCAAGAGTTGTACTTTTACCTACACCTGATCCCGCAAAAATACCAATTCTTTGTCCTTCTCCAACCGTTAAAAATCCATCTATTGCTCTTACACCAGTTGGAAGAATATCTTTAATTCTTTTTCTTTTCAAGGGATCTGGCGGCTGGTTTTCCAGGGGATATCCTACACCATCAATTATTTTTTCCTCAGTAAGAGGGTTACCTAGTCCATCTAATACTTTTCCTATAAGTTCATCAGAACATCTTACTTCAAGAGGCCTTCTTTCTGGAACAACTCTACACCCTGGTGATACACCAATAAGCTCCCCTAAAGGCATAAGTAGGACTGCATCTTCTCTAAAACCTACTACTTCACACTTGATAGGTTGATTATCTAAGTTATAAATTGTACAAAGTTCTCCAACAAAAGCCTTTACTCCTTGTACTTCTATTGTAAGTCCTATAACCTGCTTAACAGTCCCCTCCTGATATTTTGTGTAAACTTCTCCAACTCTTTTTTTTATTGAATCAAAATCTATATACATAATGCCTCACCTAAATTATTTAAATAATGCTTCTTCTAATTTTTCTAAAGCTATATCCATTCCTATAACTGCTTTTCCAGACTTCTTTTCAATAATAGCATTACCTTCTTCCATTAATGGATCCTCTAATATGAAAATCTCCCCTTTAATTGAATAAGCCTTTTTATAATATTCAATTTTATCTTCGATAGGCTTTATATGAAGCTTATTGCATCTAATTATAATATTTTCTTCATTTTTAGATTCATTTAGTATATCTTCTATTAATGGCATAATGCCTTCATCTTTTTTTAATTCTCTTCCAGCAATGGCTTTAGCCATTTCAAAGGCTAATTTAACTATTTCTTTTTCTTTTTCATTTATATATCTTTGATATTCAGCATTTGCTAAAGCTAATATTCTTTCAGCATTTTCAATCTTTTCTTTCACTTTATCTTTTGTTTCTTGTTTTACTCTTTCAATGCTTTCTTTATAGCCTTTATCAAATCCATCTTCATAACCATTTTGTTTTCCTTGAACATAGCCATTTTCATAAGCTTCTCTTTCTATTTCAACGGCATTACGTCTACTTTCCATTAAAATTGATTCAGCATCAGACTTTGCTTTTTTTATTATATCTGCTCCTAACTTTTCATAACTTGCCTTAATATCAATTTCAATTTCTTTTGATTTATCTACTTCTTCTTCTCTTTTTTTTCTCACATAATTTGTTTCAATTTGTTTATTATTACTAGCTACAGCAACCTTATTTTTAATAAGATTATAAGATAATTGCATCTTCGCCACCTCTTGAAATTATTATTTCCTGAGCATCATCCAATCTTCTAATAATTGAAACAATCTTTTGCTGAGCTTTTTCAACATCCATTAACCTAACAGGTCCTAAGAATTCCATATCTTCCTTAAGGGCAGCAGCAGCTCTCTTAGATTGATTTCTGAAAATTGCATTAGCAACTTCATCAGAACATCCTTTAAGAGCAAGGGCAAGTTCTTTACCATCAACCTCTCTAAGAACTCTTTGAATTGATATATCGTCAAGAGTAACAATATCTTCAAATACGAACATTGAGCTCTTAATTAAATCTGCTAATTCTGGATCTTCTCTTTCTAAACTTTCAGTAATATTCTTTTCTGTAGTTCTATCCACTTGATTTAAAATATCAACTAAAGATTCTACTCCTCCTAAAGAAGTCATTTCACTTCTTACTACGCTGCTTAGCTTACTTTCAAGTACCTTTTCTATTTCTTTAATAACCATTGGAGATGTATTGCTCATAGTTGCAATTCTATAGGCAACTTCACTTTGCGTTTCTTCTGGTAATTCTGCTAACACCTGTGCTGCTCTATCAGGTTGAAGATAACATAAGATTAAAGCTATAGTTTGAGGATGCTCGTACATAATTACATTTAATAATTGATGAGCATCAGCCTTTCTTGCAATTGCAAAAGGTCTATATTGTTGTGTTGCTTCAGTTATTTTTTCTAATATTTCTGAAGCTCTTTGTGTTCCTAAAGCTTTAGATAATAAAGTTCTGGCATACTCAATACCACCCTCAACTATATAATCCTGAGCCCTATTCATCTCCAAAAATTCATCTAATATTTCTGTTCTTTGTTCTGAAGTTACAGATGTTATATTAGCAATTTCATAGGTAATCTTTTGTATATCACTTTCAGGAAGCCTCTTTAAAATAGATGATGATGCTTCAGGTCCTAATGTTATAAATAATATGGCAGCTTTTTGTATTCCAGTTAATTTATTATTATCTCTTGCCATAACATCACCTACCTATCATTTTCATTTAACCAAGACTTTATAATTTCAGCTACTTGCTCTGGCTTTTCTGTAGCATATTTCTTTATTTCATTTTCTATGTGGGTTTTTGGACTAACAACATCAAGATCTAATTTTGGTAGTTCTTGTGTTTTTACTGCTGTATCATCTATGACTACATCTAAAAGATTTTTCTTTTCTTCTTCTTCATTGCTTCTTCTGGCTTTTCTTATTCTCATTATTATAGTTATAATTATTCCAATCAGTACAACTAAACCTAGTCCACCATATATCATTAATTTTTTCATTCTTTCCTGCTCTAATAATTCATTAATTGCATCAATATCATCTTGATTGTCTTCTTTACTTAAGGCGTCAAATTGCATTCCTGTAACAGTTATAGAATCTCCTCTTTCTTTATTAAGCCCTATTGCATTAGCTACTGCATTTTCAATAGCAGTTTGTACATTTTGATCTAAATTACCATCAACAAATACTGTCGCAGTTAATCTTTTTACTTCTCCTGGGGCACTTATAGTTTGAATTTCAGTTTTTCCAGTTTCATAATTAGTTGTAACTTCTTCTCTTGAGGATGTATTTTCACCTGAATTTCCATCTTCATCTATAGTATTTCCCATATTATTATCTATAGGACTCTCACTAATATTTCCTTCTGTAGAATTACTATTTTCCTTTATTGTTTGTTGACTTATTATAACCTTATTAGGATCAATAATTGTTTCAGTTTTTTGTTTTGAATCAAAATCTAAGTCAACATTAACTGAGGTTGTAACTTTATTTTTCCCAACAACAGGTTCTAATAACTTCTTAATTGAATCTTCTAATTCTTTTTCATACTTTTTCTCTAAATCAAAATGTGCTTGAATAGTCTCAGAACTTACCTCTATTCCCTCTGAAGTTTCTAGACCTTCAGTTAATAAATTCATATTACTATCTATAACTTGTACATTTTCTTCAGGAATATTTGAAGAACTTGCTGATACTAAAGCAACAATTGACTTAACTTGTTCTTTTGTTAAACTGTTTCCAGCTGCTAATTTTATGTAAACAGCTGCCTTACCTGGCACTTTATCTTCAACAAAAACAGAATCCTTTGCAGGGGTTATATGTACTCTAACTGTTTCTACTTGCGGAAAACTTTTTATAGTTTTTTCCAATTCTCCTTGATGAGCTCTTAATTGTTTTAAATTAAATTCTTCTTCTGTCATTCCAAAGGAACCACCGTTATCTAATAGTTCATATCCCACGCTTCCACCAGATAATTTAGGTGCTAATTCAAGCCTAAGCTTGTCTACTTCATTCCTTGGAACTAAAATACTTTGTCCCTCCACCTTCATATCTACACCTAAATCGGTTAATTGTGCCACAATATTCTGTGCATCAGTTGGATCTAGGTTAGAAAATAACACCTTGTACTTATTGGCAGAATTGTAAAAAAACAATGAAGCTATAGCTATTAATAAAGCAATAAGGGCAACTATTACTGCAATTCTTACACCTTTACTAAACGCTTTATATTTCTCCAATAGCTTATTGAACATTTCTTTAAGCTTATTCATCAATAGCACTCCTTACTCTTACAATTGCATGTTGGTTAACTCTTTTATCGCATCTACAACTTTATTTCTTACTTGTATTGCTAATTGAAGTGACATTTTAGCTTCTTCCATACTAAGAACCATTTCATGTACTTCTACATCACCACCTGCAATAAATTCATTAGTTATGTTGTCAGCTTCTATTTGCTTTTCATTTAGTTTATCTAAATTATCTTTTAAAATACTTTCAAAGCTTTTATTATTCCCTTCATTTATTTTTTCATTTAAATTATTTATATTGTTATTAAATATTTCCTGTGAAGGAACAAACTTATTTATTATCACTTAACTCCCTCCCCTATTTACCAAGCTCTAAAGTTTTCATAAACATACTTTTAGTAGCATTTAATGTGTCTGCATTTGCTTCATAAGATCTAGAAGCAGCAATCATATCTGCCATTTCATTTAATATATTTACATTAGGCATAGTTACATAACCATTTTCATCCGCATCAGGATGGGCTGGATCATATACTTGTTGGAGAGGCGAAGTATCTTCAACAATTCCTACAGCCTTAACTCCCTTTATTCCCTTTTCTTTATCCAAGTTTTCTTGAAAAACTGCAATTTTTCTAACGTATGGTTTCCCATTTTCTCCCCTTGTAGTGGTTGCATTTGCTATATTAGATGTAATTGTATCCATCCTTAGTCTTTCTGCAGAAAGCCCACTTGCACTAACTCTCATCGTATTGAATAATCCCATAATTATTAATTACCTCCTGATATTACACTTTTTGTCATTGTTAATTTTGAATTAGCTTGAGTAATTAAAGCATTATACATCATAGTATTTGCAGCTTGATTTACTTTTTCCAAATCTAAATCAACATTATTTCCATCTTGACGCATGCTTGTACTATTATCTTGCTCTATAGAAATTAAAGATTTATCATTCTTACCACTAATATGTTCAATATTAGTCTTCTTTAATGAAAGTTTATTTTTTTCATTTGTTAAATTTTCTTCAAATGTAACATAAGATTTTTTAAAGTTTTTTGTGTTAATATTTGCAATATTATTTGCTATAACCTTCCCCCTTAAAGAAGAAGCGCCTAGCCCTAATTTTAACATTTTATATGTGCTATCATTATTATTAATATTCATAAATTTCTCTCCCTAAAAATTATATAGTATTATAAAATATTTTGTCGTTTTCAATTATATATTATCATGTTTCATTATACTATCTTTTGTAGAATAATTGCTATTGTTTTATAAATTATTAATTAAATTTTATCATATTTTATTATAGTTTAATAGAAATTATTTTTCTATAAAAAAATACACAGAAATAATCAACATATTTTTACAATATAATGTTAATATATGTAAATTCGTTCTTTTTAGTTGAATTTTTTACATTTTTTTGATATTTTATTGCAATATTTTCTATAATTTTTATTAAAATTAAATATTTTTTACCAAAACAACAAAAAAACGTTATGCATTTTTTTGCATAACGTAGTAACTTTTTTATCTTTTACTATTAAGTTTATACTAATTCTAAATATAATCATTATTAGCATATATTATTTCATATTTTCTAAAACTCTCAAGACATCTTGAGGAAAATTGTTAGATTGATGCATTAAGGCTGTAGAAGTATCTGAAAGAATAGATGTTCGCGCAAAATCTGCCATTTCTAATGCAAGATCTGCATCACTTATTCTACTTTCTGCATGTTGTAAATTTAATGTTGTTTCTTGGATATTTTCATAACTTGTTTCCAATCTACTTTGAATAGCTCCAAACTTACTTCTAATAGAATTTACTATATTTATTGCACCATCTATGGCTTCCAAAGATTTACCGATTCCGTTATTTATATCTAAACTTCCTCCAAAAATATTTTCAGATGTAATATTATATAAAGGTATTTCCATATTATCTCCAACATTTGCTCCTACCATATGTTTTAATGTAGTCGGATTATTATTATCAGAACTTTTATTGCTTAATAATTTTACTCCATTAAATTCTGCATTTGAAGCCATTTGATCTATACTATCCTTTAACTGATTTATCTCATTTTGAATTATTTGTAAATCTTCTTCACTATTAACTCCACCTGCCTGAACTGTAAGTTCTTTTATTCTTATTAAGGACTCATTCATAGAAGATAATACTCCATCTGCAGCTTGTAACATAGATATTCCATCTTGAATATTTCTCTCAGCCATTTGTATTCCCTTAAGCTGTATCCTAAGGTTTTCCCTTACTCCCATCTTATTAGGATTATCCTTAGATGAGTTAATCTTACTTCCTGTACTTATTCTATTCATTATTTTAGATTGAACATCTAAATTCTTTTTATATCTGTTATATATATTTAGCGAATCCATATTTTGAAGTAATCTCATAATATCTATCTCCTATACTCATATTTTAATCTATTTTTATTATCGGTAAATGTATTTAATTCTTAACATATATATTAATAATTATTAAAATAAAATATCTATTTTCTAAATAAGCACCTTTAATTTCAATTTTTTTTATATGTATTCGGAAAAGCTATACACCCTATAAATATTGCAATTATTGTTGGTATTACCCATGAAAATCCTATATTGGATAGAGGAATAAAATTCAAATTTACTTCTGGAATTACAGATAATAGTCCAAAAATTAATGAAGTATATGTAGCAAGCCTAATTGCATTTATATTGTTTATTAGCTTATTTAATAAAGAAGTTACAATTAAGGTAATAGATACAGGATATAAAACATTAAGTATTGGAACAGATAAAACAATTATTTTATCGACGCCTAAGGTTGCAATAACTAAGCTTATTATAGATATTATTATAGCATTAAATTTATAGGTTAATTTGCCCTTTGATACTTTTTCAAAGAATTCTGCTCCAGAGGTTAATAATCCTATTGATGTGGTTAAACATGCTAAGCCCATTGCTACTCCAATTAATATTGGTCCTAAATCTCCCAATATATTTCTGGATATTAATATTAAAATTTCTGTTTTTCCAACATTCTTAAGTGTTAAATTTACAGTTTGTGCTCCAATAAATGTTAAACCTCCATAAACAAAAGCAAGTCCAATTCCTGCAATAATACTTGATTTTAATAACATTGAAGGCATCTCTTTATTATTATATCCTTTAACTTTTAAGGATTTTGTTATTATTCCTGCAAATAAAAGTGCTGCTATAGCATCCATCGTTTGATACCCTTCTAATAAAGATGAAGAAAACACATTAACAGCATTAGTAGAAACAATCTTGTCTATAGGAATAAGTAACCCTTTAATAATAATAAATCCAAGTAATATTATTAAGGTTGGAGTTAGATATTTACCAAGAGTATCTATAACAGAACTTTTTTTAAAAACAAAAAATATATTAATTAAAAAGTATATTACCATTGCTAATAAGGCCGGTACCTTTGGAAAAAATGGGTTTATTGCAAGTTCATAGGTTGTAGCAGCAGTTCTAGGTATTGCAAGCATAGGCCCTATTGCAACAAACAATAAAATAGTAAGTATTATCGAAAAATTCTTTCCTATTTTATTTGAAATACTATCAAAAGTTCCATCTCCCATAGAACATGAAACTATTGCTAAAAGAGGAATGCCCACTCCAGTAATAATAAAACCTATAATTCCTAATAAAAATTGGCTTCCTATTTTGTTTCCTAAATAAGCAGGAAAAATCAAATTACCTGCACCAAAAAACATCGAAAACAATGCAAATCCAATAATAGTCGCATCTTTAGTATTTTTCTTCATTTCATATTTCCTTTCTTTTTTAAAATACAGATATTATTATAGAATAATTTTGTACTAAAATATAGATAATATTTATGATTTATTATATTTAAAAAAGTTACTAAAAGCATGTATACTTTTAGTAACTTTTTTTCATTATCTTATTAATATTAAATTTTCTATTCTTATCACAAATATAATATTATTAATTCTTCAATATATTAATTTAATGCTCTTTGCATATGACACTTTTTCACTAAATTTATATAAAGCAAAACATATTTAATTTCACTTTATTATAACTAAACAATTCCTTTGCTTTTAGGATTTAAAACACTTCTTTTTATTTCTTGGTATACTTTTTCTCCACAAGTCCCATCAATATTGGCATATACTTTTGATGCTATTCCCTTTCGATTAACAGCAAGAGGATCATAGCCTTTGGCAAATTTCTTTACTAATTCATACCATGGTTCATCCTGATTATAAAAATAATAAAATGCGTTAGATGGCACTAATGAATTATTTGGTAAAGTTTTATCTAAAAATATAACTTTTTTTTCTGTTAATAAATATGATCTAAGTAATGATCCATCGCTTGAAATTAATACATCCGCAGCTTTTAACGCTGGCAAGTAATCATCAGTTTCATCTAAAATTATATTATTATACATTCCCATTTCACTTTTAATATACTTTTCTGTTAAATCAATATAATATTTTGCTAAGCCTGGAGTATATTTTAAAATAGAAACTTTAGTAAGGGGATGTGGTCTCCAAATTACTACACTATCTTTATCCATATTTGAAATATTTAAAATATTTGATAATACTGTTACTGATAAAAATGGATCAATAGCAAAAAACATACATCCAGTATTTAACAAATAAACCCTCTTCCCATCAATTTTTTCTTTCCATCCCTCAGGATAAGCAACATCTTCCTTAAGAGATTTAACCATTGCATCAATTTTGGGTGATCCAAGAGCAATAACTTTTTCCTTCGGAACACCATCCAATATCGCAGCTTCTCTTAAAAATTCATTTGCAACAATAATTTTATCTACATTATCTATAGAAGGTAACGAATATGCTAAACGCATTTCTCCTTTTTTCGGAAGTATGAATGATGAAATATGATAAGGAATATAAACTAGCATATCTGTATATTTTTTTAAATTAGTTGTAAAATAATATTCATGAACACGTGTTAGTGTATTATAATTATCATAAATATTATGAACAAATATAATATCTGGTTGCTCAACTTCAAGATTATAATCCTTAAAATAGGTTATTTCTACATCATTAGGAAATCTATCTCCTTCGTAAACAAGCCTATCTTTATCTCCCGAAAGTTCATAATATGGTATCGGTACAACATGCACAACACAATTTTTATCTTTTTTAGCAGCTTCATATACACTAGAAAGACTATCCCACATAGATGCTTTATATGGGAAAAAAACTATATTCAATTCTTCTTTAACTTCTTCCTTTAATATTTCTTTTAACAATAATACTTTATCTGTTAATTCTTTGACAGATAACTCATTTATTAAAGTATAATCCTTTAAAAATTCTTTAAAAAATACATGAATACTTTGTAATTGCATCACTGTTTTTTTAGGGTACTCATCTTCTTTATCTAATTGATGCAAAATTGCATTAACAGCAGCTTCACAATCTAAAACAGCATCTAAAGGAGATTGCAATTTATGTAAAACCTCTAACATTTCTAATACAGTATCTATTAAGTCTAAAATTCTCTTTTTTGTTTTCAAAAACATAATAATCCCACTTTCAATATTAATTAATTAGCTATACAGCGTATAAAACAGTTTCAATATCATGATTACTATAATGTCTAATATAAAACTTATAATCAGGCACTATACTTTGTAAATATAAAGGAATTTCTAATATATCTTCTGGTTTATGATAAATACAAATTGCAAGTTTAGGTCTATTTTTTACTATTATATTTTTTGCACCTTTTAATCCTTGAAGTTCAGCCCCTTCAATATCCATTTTTATAAAAGATATTTTTTCTTCTGATAATATATTATCTAAACTAACAACATGAATTTTTTCACAACCTTCTTCTGAAATTGAAGAACTACTATTTCCTTCTTTATTAAAATAAAGAGTATCATTTTCACTCCATAAGCCATAGTTATAAAGTTCTATTCTGTCAATTTTTCGTTCCTTAATAACATCCTTGCAGTTTAAATAATTTAAATAATCTGGTTCAAATGCATATATTTTTTTATAATTTTCATTACACCATTTTTTAAATAATAATGATGTATCACAATTAAAACTACCTGCATCAATAAAAATTTCGTTTTCTTCAGGTAAAATAAATGTATCATCAAAATATTGTTTCTCAAATAAAATTTTCAAATCAAAATTTATCTCATAATTAATAATATGCTTATCAGGAAATCCTTTTGAAATTAATTCATTGTACACTTCCTTAGAGTTATTTTTTATGCCTATAATAACAAAATCATTTTTATTTTTATCAATTAATTCCTCTGGTGATATTACTTTTAATCCACAAAAATTATTTTTTTGCTTTTGCATATCCTTATCACAAAAGCAGTGCCAATCTATGTTCCTAAAAATATCAAATAAATAATTACCTTGTCTTCCTGCTCCATAAATAATAAGTTTACTAGATTTATTTTCCTCTTTAATTTTCTTAATCATGTGATAAAATTTTCTTAATTTATAAACTTCATTTGTATCGAATTCAGATAAAAGTTCAATCATATCAAATAAGTAATCATAATCACCAGTTAAGTTATACAAAATTCTTAATGAAAATATTTTTTTTGATTTTTCATCAGCTAAACTATTATATACTTTTTTAGCTTTTAAAAATATTTCATCCAACTTATAATCGATTATCATCTTTTATTTTCCTTTCTTTAATTCATTTAACATATTTATAATCTTTTCTTATCTAAATACTCACTCCATAAATCTCTGTATTTAACAAGAAATTCTTAAGGAAAATATTACACAATTTAAATTTATATCTAAAACCTATTATTTCCTATTAAAAATTTCATTTGATTTCTCTATAATTTCATTAATATCAAGATATAATGAATAATAATACCAGTATATGAAAAGTACTTAAATAAATAAAACATCAATTTTAAATATAATCATCATTTATATTATTTTTTTAATATAAAATCTTTTAACCTATCTTCATAATATTTACATAAATCAAAGATTGTTTCATTAAACCTATTAATTAATGATAATATATCTTTAGAAGAATAATCTAGGTTTTCAATACTTTCAAGTGAACTAATCCATTTAATTGGTGGTATATCAATTAAAATCTTATCCAATTCTTGCTTTGTAATTACATATGGAAAGCCATTACTTAATAATTGATTTACTATTCCATCAGGAGTGCGTGTAGCTACTATTACCAAAGTATGTTCTTTATCCCTTTCAAGTTCTTTTGGAGAAATACAATATATATTCTCAAAAAGATAGCCCCATTTTTTAGAATTATTATCTGAAAAATAATCCACATTGATTAATCTTGATTTTAATTCATGGTATAATCTAGTTCCATATTCTCCTGCACAGAAAATACACAATTTATCGGCTTTATCATTAGATATTTTTTGAATATACTTTTTAAGTAATAAAATTTTCTCAGAAATATCACTAGGAATATCTGCTTCTTGAAGTTTTTTATTAGCATATCTATATGCTTCCTCCATTTTTCCTCCTTTAAAATAACAACACATTCTATTATAAAAATTATAGGGACTTCCATACATTGAAATCATTTCATCTTCAGTTAAAGTTTCTAAAAAACCTATATGCAATCTACAACGTTCTTCATTATGGCATGAAATTGTTTTACTGCCTTGATCATTATGTATTCTTACTATAATCAAAGGTTCATTTATATAAATTATTTTTTGCCATCTGAACATTCTAAACCATAAATCATAATCCTGGGTAGTAATTAAATCAGTATTAAAAAGTCCAATTCTTTCAAAATGACTTTTATGTATAAGCAAACTACAACCACTAACTAATCCTTGTAATACCGGAAAGACTGAGTTAGTTAATTTTTCTTCTGAATAAGTACTTTTTAAAAATACATGTGTTATAACTTGAGAATTGACATCCAACAAATCATATGCACTATAAACAATAGATTTAAGATCTCCATTTTTATATAGCTCTTGTATTTGTCTTTCAATTTTATTTGGATAATACATATCATCATGTGATAACCAAGAGAAGTATTCACCCTTCATATTTTTAATTGCTAAATTAAGGGCACTAGCAACTCCACCATTTTCTTTATAAAAGTATCTTATTTTATCTCCATAAGATAAAGCTATATTTTCTGTCAACCCATTATCATTTGAACCATCATTAATAACAAGCACCTCAATATTTGGATATGTTTGAGCTAATGCACTATCAATAGCATCTTTTAAGTAATTTGCTCCATTATATACAGGAATAATAATTGAAACTAATGGTTTATTCATAAAAATTTTCCTTTCAATACATTTCTTCTTATTAAAATTTCTTTATAAAGATTTATGTGCTTATTTACATATTCTTGATAATTGTAATACTTTTTAACAATTTCTTTTCCTTTCTCGCCTCTTGCCCTACACTCATTTGGATTTTTTATTAATCTTTCTACTACCTTTACTATGGAATCACTATCCTTATATGGCACTGCTATTCCACATTCAGGAGCAAATGTAATCTCAGGTAATACCGTATTTTCAAAAACTATTACAGGACATCCCGATGCCATAGCTTCAATTGACATCAAGCCAAAAGTTTCTGCTAATGAAGGCATTATAAAAATATCAGAAGCAGCATAAAAAGAATATATAACATCATTATCATTTTGCCATCCTAATTCAATTATATTATACCTCTTAAATAAATCTTTAGGTAAGGAGTAAGAACCTAAGGTAATAACGGTGATAGGAATGCTAGAATTTAATTTATTTAACATTTCTATTACATACTTTGTTCCTTTTATTTCATTATCTTCAGCACGAAAAGCAATAACAAAATTCTCATTAGGAATATTAAAATACTTTCTAGATTTTTGCTTATTATATTTTTTAAAGCAATCAGTATCAATTCCAAATGGAATTATATGCAAATTGTTAAAATGAGCTGTTAATGGACTGTTTTTTATATAATCCGCCATAAATTTAGATGGAACAACTATGTCCATATCAATTTTTTTATAAATTTCTTTCTTTATAGACCATAATTCACCAGCTTTATCAAATTGCATTGGATAAACTGCATCCGATAATTTAGGACAATTCATACATCCATTTTTCCATTTCATGCATTCAAGCGGATGAATGCAATGCCCTGTAATAACCCAAGGATCATGAATCGTCCAAACGGATGGTTTTAGATTTATTAATTTAGGAAAATCTAAGATTGATATAAAATGATTATGAATTAAATGATAATGTACAATATCTGCATTCATAAATAAATTATTTTCAACAATTTTTTTACCAAATGGATAAATTAAATTAGCCATACTTAATTGATACTCTAATTTTCTTAAAATACTTCTAACAAATAATTCATTATTATCACATATCTTAACTGTAGATTCTTCTTTTCCAAGCTTTTCCAAAACTAATTGGTGTGTTGTATGTCCTAATTTATTCAAAGAGAGTTGTAAATCATGACCATTAAACTTACGTCCAGGCAAATCAGTATTACTAACCTGAATTATATTCATATCCTTTCTCCTCTCAAGAATATATGACTAATATTTAATAATATTTTGCTAATAGATTATTTTCTCCAAATATTTTTATCTATAATTCTAGTATAACTTTGAATAATTTTAATTACAGTTGAAGATACATCTTTCTCTAAATAATCGGATACATTCGAACCATAATTCTCATTTTTAGCCATATCTGTAGCTATTTCTACAGCTTGTAATAATTGCTCTTCCGTAATTCCCCCCATAATAAAACAACCTCTTTCTAAAGATTCTGGTCTTTCAGTTGAAGTTCTTATACTTACTGCAGGGAATTTCAAAATAGCAGCCTCTTCAGGAAGAGTACCACTATCCGATACTACACAAAAAGCATTCTTTTGAAGAAAATTATAATCTGTAAAAGAAAATGGCTCAAGTTTTTTTACAAGAGGATGAAATTCAAATTTTCTCTTTTTAATTAAAGCAGCACTACGTGGATGAACAGAATATATAACAGGCATATTATACTTTTCAGCCATAGCATTTATAGAATTCATTAGACTTAAAAAATTTTTTTCAATATCTATATTTTCTTCTCTATGTGAAGAAAGTAGAATATATTCTTTCTTTTTTAAAGTTAATTTTTCTAATATTTCACTACTATTAATTTTATTCATATTTGAATATAGCACTTCTGTTATTGGAGACCCAGTAACAAAAATATGCTCTTTTCTTACTCCTTCGGATAAAAGATAACGTCTTGCATGTTCAGTATATGGAAGATTTACATCTGAAATATGGTCTACAATTCTACGATTAATTTCTTCAGGCAAATTTTCATCAAAACAGCGATTACCAGCTTCCATATGAAATATTGGTATTTTTAATCTTTTAGCAGAAATAGAAGATAATGCAGAATTTGTATCTCCTAATATTAATAAAGCGTCTGGCTTTAACTCTGTCATTAATTCATAGGACTTAAAAATAATATTTCCCATTGTTTCGCCTAAATTTTTTCCTACAACATTTAAATAATAGTCAGGTTTTCGTAATTTTAAATCATTATAAAAAATTTCATTTAAATTATAATCATAATTTTGTCCTGTATGTACAAATATATGTTCAAAATGCTTATCTGCCTTCTTTATAAATTCAGAAAGTCTAATAATTTCAGGTCGAGTTCCTACTATTGTCATTAATCTTAATTTTTTCAATACTCATATCCTCCTAAAAATAATGTTTATACAATTCCTTATGATCAACAATCCATCTACTAGTATCCAATAACATTTCTTCATATGATGGAACAACAAAATTAAAATCTTTTCTATTATTTATCAAAGATTTATTACAGTGTATTGTATCATCCTTTATTATTTCAATCTTTTCCCTTTTTATATAATTATTAAATAAATTTAACAATTCATATTTACTAATTTTTTGGTTATTAACAAGATTATAAAGTCCAGTTATATTCTGTTCTATAGCGGCCTCAATAGCTTGAGCTAATGTAATTGTTGAAACTCCTGTCCAAATCACAGAGTTAAACCCTTTTACTGGTCCATTTTGTTTTAAGAACCAATTTAATAATCCTACTCCTTCTTCTTTCATATCAGGACCAATTATTGATGTCCTTATCGTTAAATTTTTCAAATCATTAATTTCGCCTAACGATTTTGTCCTTCCATAGAGTGTATCACTGTCTTTAAAACTATCTTCATTATATTCACCATCTTTTCCTGAAAAAACACAATCTGTACTAAGATGTATAAATTTTGTATCAGTTTTACTTAAACAATCAACAATATAATGTGGCAAATAACTATTAATAAAAATTCCTTCAGAAATATTGTTATCAACATTCTTATTTAAAACACCTAAACAATTAATCACAACATCAAATTTCTTGTATGTAACTGCTTCTTTTATAACATCTTTTTGTAAAGCATCACCTATTATGTTTTCACAATAATCTAATGGCTTTCTAGAAAATCCAACAACATTATGTCCCTTTTCTTGTAGATAAATACTCATAAGATGGCCAGCCATTCCACCTGCTCCTAAAATTAATATTTCCATTCTTCTAACTCCTTCTGTACAAAATCTAGTTCTAAAAGTTTTCTTTTTACTTCCTCTAAATTTAATAATTTTGTGTTTTGAGAGTTAAATTCCTTAATTTCTGGTTCCTCAACATTTCCTACGTCAAAATACTTTGTATAATTCAAATCTCTATTATCTGCAGGAATCCTATAAAAATCCCCTAAATCAATTGTATTCATTGCTTCTTCTTTTGTAAGTAATGTTTCATATAGTTTTTCGCCATGCCTAGTACCAATATATTTTATTTCATTATCTGCATTAAAAATTTCTTTTACTGCTTGGGCCAATGTTCCAATGGTGCAAGCAGGTGCTTTTTGAACCATTATATCCCCAGCATTGGCATTTTCAAAAGCATACATAACAAGCTTAACTGCATCATCAAGACTCATTAAAAAACGCGTCATGTTAGGATTAGTAACTGTAATTGGTTTTCCTTGTTTTATCTGTTGAATGAATAAAGGAATTACAGATCCTCTTGAACCCATAACATTTCCATATCTAGTCCCACAAATTATTGTTTTATCTATAGTACGTGATTTTGCAATAAATATACGTTCCATCATTGCTTTACTTATTCCCATTGCATTAATAGGGTAGGCAGCTTTATCGGTAGAAAGACATACGACTTTCTTTACACCTTCTTCTATAGCTGCTGTTAATACATTTTCTGTTCCTATAATATTTGTTTTAACGGCTTCCATTGGAAAAAATTCGCATGATGGTACCTGTTTTAATGCGGCAGCATGAAAGATATAATCAACACCACACATTGCATATTTTACACTATGTAAATCTCTTACATCTCCTAAATAAAATTTAATTTTAGTATTATTATATTTTTTTCTCATATCATATTGTTTTTTTTCATCCCTAGAAAAAATTCTTATTTCTTTTATATCTGTATTTAAAAAGAGTTTAAGTACAGCATTTCCAAATGATCCGGTTCCTCCTGTAATCAATAAAGTTTTATCAGTAAACAAATTATTTTCACTCCTTCTTTTTGACTTTATTTCAATCATATCTTGCATCATCACAATATTTAGAGATATCTTCTCCAGAATATAGCTTCTCTATAATTTTAATCTGATCATTCAAATTATAACCAGCAGCTTCAATTAAACATTTGTTTTTTTCACGCTTGTATCCATTTTTCAACTTTATAATACTATTTACCCATTCATATACATCATTTGATAGAATTTGTATATCTTTAGTTATTTTTGCCTCACCAGGAATATTTTTACTTGTTAAACATTTTAATCCTGCTGCTTGGGCTTCAATTAAAACTAAGCCAAGACCTTCAAAATGAGAAGGTAATAAAAAAACATCCATAGCTTGCATAAGTTCTGGCACATCATCACGTTTTCCCATAAACATAACTGCATTTTCCAGACCATAGTCTTTAACTTGTTTTCTAATAGTATCTTCCAAAGGTCCAATACCTACTAGAATTAACTTTGAATTTGGAAGCTCTTTATGAACTTCTTTAAAAATTTCTATTAGCATCTTATGATTTTTTTGATAAACAAATCTGCCAACATGTCCCAATACAAAGTTTCCATCAATTCCTAATTTCCTACGATAGTCGTCTCTAATTTTCTGCGAAAAACTATATTTATCCACATCAATAGCATTCTTTAATATCTTTATTTTTTCCCTTGGAATCTGTTCCCCAAATAACCAATCTGCTGCTAATTTAGAACAAGCACAAAAATGTGTTCCATATTCTAAAGGTAAATTCTCTCTATAATAATTATGAATTTTTATGTATTCTTCTCTTTTTTTTTCATCTAATATATCAATCATTGTACTGTGAGAATGAATTATTACAATAGGGCATTTTCTCTCCATTGCTATTTTTTCTACTAAATAGCCCTTCCAAAAAGATGTATGTAAATGTATCACATCATAATCCTCATCTAAAATTTCATTTATCTCTTTAATAAATTGAGTTTCATCCTCTTCAGAAGAACATGATAGATAATGAATTTTACATCCTTGAGCTATTACTTCATCTGCAAAATCTAAAACTTTACTTCTGGTTGCAAAATCAAATTGAAATTTACTTTTGTCTATAAACTTCCAATTTTGTAATACATATTGAGTAACTCCACTACATGAATTGGTTAATGGAAATTGTAACACTTTTATTTTCTTCATATTTTCTCCTTATATAATATTTCTATAATTTAATTTCAGAAACAGGATGTGTTTTCCTTTGGTGCTCTGGTGGTAAGGTCATATAATTTCCAAACTTAAAACTTAAGTATTCATGATAATCTTTTATTCCCTTGAACGTATAATTTTCAAATTCATAATTCACGCTTTCCTCATACCATTTACGATAATATCCGAATTTTTTATTAGGAGTAGGAAACATTAATATTCTTACCATTTTGGTATTTTTTTTATTACTTCTTTTAATTAAGTTATGATAATAATTAAATACAAATTTTTCTGGAATTTTATAAAGAATTTTATAAATTAAACGTATTACTTTATTTTTATCTGCTATTCTTCCAACAGCTGACCATAGTATTTTTCTTATAATTGTACACTCTAAATTATGTAAATATCTAAAAAAATAATTATCAGGAACTCCATCTAAAGGAAAAATATCAATAAAAATCCCCTGTTCATAGGGCATATGTTCTTGATGTTCTCTCAAAAATACAGTTCCCTTTCTCCTAAGCTTTCCATACCCCCAACGGTAGCCTGTCGTATTTCTATGATCTTGAAAATAAAACCTAGTAGTATCAAGTTCAGTTTCACATGCTTCTCTAAACTTTTCATATTCTGATCTTAATAATGCAACATCTGCATCATCATCCCAAGGAATATAACCTTTATGCCGTACTGCTCCTAAAAGGGTACCAGCAATAATGTTATATTTAATATTACACTTTTTACATATTCTATCTACCTCTATTAACATTTCTAACTGAATAGACTGAAGCTTTTTAAGTTCTTCATCTTGCAATCTTATCATAAGTTTCACCTTTACCTAATTTCTCTCTAACACTTCATAAATTTAAATTTACAAAAAATTAATTGAATGATTTTTTAAAAGCTTATTCTATAATATTTGTATTTTTCCTTTTAATAAAATTTTCTATTATTTTTACTATTGAAATCGATTCTTCCGCAGTAAGTCTATATTTCTTTTTATCATTTCCATTTATCATTGAAATAAAATTACTTAACTCATATCTAAGACCTTCACCTGCGAATTTATAGAAGAATTTCTCGTTATTTTCATGATCTTCATATCTTACCTCAAAATGTTTTGTTTTCCACCAAGGTGCTTCTACATAAATATATCCCTTGGTACCTGAAATTATAAGCTCCCCTTCTGATTTAACACCTAATCCAACTTTAGCAGTAGCAAGAGAATTTCTATATTTTAAATATATTTTAGTATATAAGTCTATTCCATCTGAATTAATAAAAGTTTCAAATCTTAAATCAGTATAATTCAAACCTAATAATTTTATTATTGCAAGTAATGGATAACTTGCCAGTTCAGTAACACTTCCACCATTTTCATTTACTTTTAGTTCCCTAATATCACCTGATACTAACTTTGTAAAACCTGCTTCTACATCTTTTATCTCACCAATAATTCCACTCTTTGCTATTGACAATAGCTTTATAAAACCTGGGGTATATGCTGTTTTTATTGCTTCCATTAGGACAAGGTTATTTTGGGCAGCAATTCTATAAACTTCTTCTGCTTGTTTACTATCTAAAACAAGTGGCTTCTCACAAAGAACATGTTTATTGTTTTTTAATGCTTTAAGTATGTATTCATAATGAGTATTATGTGGAGAAGCTATATATACAGCATCAATGTTTTCTAAAAATTCATCAATTTTATCAGTATAAAAATTCAACTCAAATTTTTCTGCAAATTTCTTCGCACTACTAATATTAGGATTATAAACTCCCTCTAAGTTAGTTCCACTTACATATTTAACTTCATCAACAAATCTATTTGCAATTCTTCCAGTTCCTATAACTCCTAATTTGACAATTTTATAATTTTTCTGCCTTAGCATTGTGCTTGATACACCTTTAGTTCTTTCTAAATATACAACTTCACAATATTGTTTTAAAAAATCAAATTTTCCTTTCCAATCTGAACCCACAGTAAAAATATCTATATCATATTTTTGAATATCCTCTATCTTTTGTCCAACGTGATCTTCTATAATTATTTCATCCGCAAATCCAGTTTTTTTAACATTCTCTATTCTTTCCATCAACGAATCAACCACATTTAATTTCCCTCTATATTCATCATACTGCTCAGTTGTAATTCCCACAATAAGATAATCGCCTAATTCTTTTGCTCTTTTTAACAAGTTATAATGGCCATAATGAAATAGATCAAAGGAGCCATAAGTAATTACTTTTTTCATATAAAACTATTTCCTTTCTTATATTAATAAAAAGAATATTTCACCTACTTATAATTATTAATCTCAACATATTATTATTATCGTAAATTTTTATATAACATTTATATAATTAAACAGAATAAAACTATAATTTATTCCACAATGATTTCAAGTAAAATTATTATACTTTAAATTATGTTACTACAAAATCACAAAAAACTCTAAAGATAAAAAACATATTAATCATATAATAAAAAGAACTATCGTTAATGATTTTAATCTTTCAACAACAGTTCCTTTATGATTTCTAATTCATCTTATAATTTAAAATTATGTAATTTATTTATATTTTGTTTTCTACTATTCTACCTATTTTTTATAAAAATAAAATATAGTATTGAACTATTTTTTTGAATTAAGATACTCTATTCTTCTTAAAGCATTTTCATAATTATTGCATATCTTATAATATTTAATTGCTTTTTCTTTATTTCCCAAACATTCTAAAATTACACCAATATTATAATTAGCAAGATAATCATTTACTCCATCCATTTTACATATCTCTATTCTTTTTGCATTTTCAAATTCAATAATTGCTTCATTAAAAAATCCATTATTCATATATATTAATGCTATTAGAAATATGAAATCGGCAGAATTTTTATATTCATTATATAAATTTAGTAATTTCATTGAATTTTTGTATTCTTCTAATTTTATTAATGAGTATCCATATGTTTCAATTAAATCCTGCACATACTCAAATTTTGTATCAAGATTAAAACTTAAAGCTGTTTCAAAATTATATTTCGCTTCCTTAAAGTTATCATTCATATAATAACTTTTCCCTAATTGATAATAAATATAAGGATCTTCAGAATTTTCTCTTAATGCTTCTTTAAGCATCTCAATATTCCTAATTATTTTATTTTTTCTAGTTATTTCTTCATTATTATATCCTATATGATGAATTTCTAAAGGCAAATTATAAGTTCTAAACAGTTTACCATTTTGAGTTGTAACTTGCTCATGTATCAAACCTTTGTATATAAATAAATTTTTATTAAATAGTCTATTTACATATTCTTTATATGTAAATTTATTGCCATCTCTATAATATTCATTTTTTATAATTATACGTCCAACCTTTTCACTATTTTTATTAATTAGTTTTTCTATTTCTTTTAAGTCAATATCTATAATAACTTCATCTGCATCTAAAACTAGAACAAAATCATTAGCGGCTTTGCTAATAGAAAAATTTCTAGCCTGACTAAAGTCATTACACCATTTAAAATCATATACTTTATCTGTATATTTTCTAGCTATTTCTTTTGTATTATCTGAAGATCCAGTATCAACGATAATAATTTCAAAATTATAATCTTTTATACTTTCTAAGGATTTTTCTAATACTTTACTTTCATTTTTTACAATCATGCAAATTGATATCATCAAATACCTCTATTCCAGAAATTTAATAATTTCTAATATATCATTTTTTATATTTTCATCACCGCATAAAATTAAAGCTTCCTTATAATAGTATAAACTTTCCTTATTTCTATTTAAATTTTGTAATATTAAAGCTAAATTATATGTAGCATCAAAATCATCATTATTAAATATTTTAGAAAGACCTATATAAGTTAATGCCTGCTCATATTCACCCTTTATATAATGAACTACTCCTAACAAATTATTAATTCTACTATCAAACTTAAAACTATTTGATAGTTCTTTTAATATTTCTTCCGCTTCCTTTATTCTATTATTTTCTATTAAGATCTGTATATTATTTATAAGATTTTCTTTTTCATTAAATATTAAATTATAATTAATATTATCTAGTTGAATGCTATCTTTCAGATAATCTATTAACACTTTATATTCTGGATATTCTTTTATCATTTTTCTTAATTTTCTTATGTACATAACTGTATCAACAGAGTATATCTTAAATAAATTAAATAATTCAATAAAGAATATTTCATCCTTACTACATATTTTTTTATAATATTTATTCAAAACTTCATTATTATATACTTTTTTTATAAAGTTAATTTTATTTATAATAGTCCTATAAAGTAATCTATCATAATTTTCCTTTTCAATATTATTACTTTTTATTAATAAATCTTCTATTATATTTAAAAAGCTCAAATCTTCAAGATTATTATTTAAAAAATTATCTTTTGAATATTGATAGAATAAATCTATTCCTCTATAATCTTTATTCAAATCAATTAAATAGCTAATCATATCATTTTTGTTCAAATTTTTAATAATATCTAGAGAATTTTTCTCTTCTAAAATATATTTAGCCAATATTCTTGACTTATATGAATAGTAACAATCGAATTCTATATCTTTTTTATTTAAATCTATATTTTTGTAAATATAATTTATATAATTATCCAATCTTTTATCTAAACCTAATAAGTTTTCATATATTGTCAATATATCATTTTTCAAAGTTTCTTTAGTAACTTTATCACAAACAAAAATTATATTATTTATATTCTTATCAGATATTTCTTTATCCTTATAAATTGCAAATACTTTATCATATTTCTCTTTTCTTATAAAAGCATATAATAATATTTCCTCAATATCATCTTCATTATATAGTAAATAATTATTAATTATATAATCATAATCTTTACTTTTAAATGCAAGAACAATTCTTTCCTTTAACATTTCTTTTTTCTTTGCAAAGGATATATTAGATACACTTATATCTTCAACAATATATCCTTCTTCCAACTTCTTATGTAATTTAAAATATTCATCATAATAATATTCAGCTTTTTTGTAATCATTTAATAAACTATAAGCCTTTCCTATAAAATAATAAAAATCTAAATGTTCTTTCCTATAGCTAAGGGCTTCTTTACATAATTCTATAGTCCTTTCATATTCCCCAATGGAGTTTAAATACATTGATAGCAGATGATAAATATATAAATATTTACTTTTATCTTTTACATCTTTAATTAGTTCGAATGCTTTACTTATACTTTCATAAGCCTTATCAGGCATATTTGCCATTCCATAAGTTTGAGCCAATTGAAAATAAGTATATGGATTATTATTATCTTCTTTTAAATCTTCTAATAGTAACTTTAAGTTTCTTTCATATTTGTAATTCATGAGATTAAAGGATTCCCTTGAATAACCATAATGTATTAAAGTTATATTGGTTAATTTCGTAGGCTCTAGTATTTTAGGTTGTTCATGAACCCTTCCTGTATAATAAAATTCTTTCCTATTTCTAAACAACCTTACTAAAGTTCCAATTAAATAATCATTCTCTTTATTAGTAATCATGTTTTTGAATTTAATTGTCGCTGAATTAAACTTCTTAACATCCTTTGCTTTAAAAAACTTTATCAACTCATTAGGATTTTCTAAAACTTCATCAGCATCTAAAACTAAAATCCACTCTCCTTTGCACTTACTAATACTATAATTTCTCATTTCGGAAAAGTTTCCTGTCCACTCTTTTTTAAAAACTTTATTGGTATATTGCTTTGCAATATGTATTGTATTATCTTCACTACCTGTATCTACAATTATTATCTCGTAATCTATTTTATTTTTTAATGCCATTAAAGCTTCTAATGCTCTTGGTAAATTATTTTCTTCATTTTTTACAATCATTGCAATACTTAATAACATACTATCTCTCCTTTATTGCTTATATTTCTATTGTCGAAAACATTAGAAAAAACTTAATATAAGAGAACATTAAAAAAGAGTCAGATATTAAATCTGACTCTCATAATCATTAAAATTTTAATTATCTTAATAATTGAAGAACTCCTTGTGGTTGTTGATTAGCTTGTGCAAGCATAGCTTGTGCAGCTTGTTGAAGAATATTATTCTTAGAGAATGTCATCATCTCTTTTGCCATATCAACATCTCTAATTCTTGATTCTGCTGCTGTTAAATTTTCAGCTGCATTATTTAAGTTAGCTATTGTATGTTCTAATCTGTTTTGAACTGCTCCAAGTTTTGATCTTTCTGTTGAAACCTTTGTTATTGCAGCATTTATAGTAGAAATTGCTGCTGTTGCTAAATCTGCACTAGCAACTTGAGTTGAAATTGTATTTATTCCTAATGAAGCTGCTCCCATGTTGCAGAATGTAACAGTTATTTGTTGACCGCAGTTTGCTCCAACTTGGAATGTAACTTCTGTTGTAGCAGCTTTAAATATTGCTTGAGTATTGAACTCTGTATTATCCTTAATTCTATCAATTTCTTGAGTTAAAGCATGTAATTCTTCAGCAATAGCATCTCTATCAGCTGTTACGTTTGTATCGTTAGCTGCTTGAACTGCTAATTCTCTCATTCTTTGAAGAATATTGTGAGTTTCATTTAAAGCTCCTTCTGCTGTTTGTAGCATTGAAATACCATCTTGTGAGTTTCTTGAAGCTTGTTCTAATCCTCTGATTTGTCCTCTCATCTTTTCAGATATTGAAAGTCCTGCTGCGTCATCTCCTGCTCTGTTTATTCTTAAACCTGAGCTTAACTTTTCCATTGACTTTCCTACAGCTGTTGTATTTGCACCCATACTTCTATGTGCATTTAATGCATTCATATTGTGATTAATTATCATTTTCTTTTCCTCCTTGATTTTTATTGACATCCTTGTCTTATTTTTATAATTTGTTAAATTTTATTTAAGTTTACTACGCTATGTAATAGCGTGTAAATCTATATACTATTCTAACTAACTTCAAAATCATTCTACAATTATCTTAATAATTGAAGAACTCCTTGTGGTTGTTGATTAGCTTGTGCAAGCATAGCTTGTGCAGCTTGTTGAAGAATATTATTCTTAGAGAATGTCATCATCTCTTTTGCCATATCAACATCTCTAATTCTTGATTCTGCTGCTGTTAAATTTTCAGCTGCATTATTTAAGTTAGCTATTGTATGTTCTAATCTGTTTTGAACTGCTCCAAGTTTTGATCTTTCTGTTGAAACCTTTGTTATTGCAGCATTTATAGTAGAAATTGCTGCTGTTGCATCTGTTGCATTAGCAACTTGAGTAGAAATTGTATTTACTCCTAATGAAGCTGCTCCCATGTTGCAGAATGTAACAGTTATTTGTTGACCGCAGTTTGCTCCAACTTGGAATGTAACTTCTGTTGTAGCAGCTTTAAATATTGCTTGAGTATTGAACTCTGTATTATCTTTAATTCTATCAATTTCTTGAGTTAAAGCATGTAATTCTTCAGCAATAGCATCTCTATCAGCTGTTACGTTTGTATCGTTAGCTGCTTGAACTGCTAATTCTCTCATTCTTTGAAGAATATTGTGAGTTTCATTTAAAGCTCCTTCTGCTGTTTGTAGCATTGAAATACCATCTTGTGAGTTTCTTGAAGCTTGTTCTAATCCTCTGATTTGTCCTCTCATCTTTTCAGATATTGAAAGTCCTGCTGCGTCATCTCCTGCTCTGTTTATTCTTAAACCTGAGCTTAACTTTTCCATTGACTTTCCTACAGCTGTTGTATTTGCACCCATACTTCTATGTGCATTTAATGCATTCATATTATGATTAATTATCATTTCCTATTCCTCCTTGATTTTTATTGACATCCTTGTCTTATTTTTATATAAAATGCTCTACAATGTAGAGTGTTTCTCTATATAGAGTTTATTGCTTAAGCCTTATATTATATATATCGAATAATTTTATTTTACTTTATAGCTTTTTTAAATTTTTTTATATTTTCCTATTAAAAAAACTATTTATCTTTTTATTGTTTTCATAAGCCTTATTCGCATTTCTAATTGTATGAATTTTTCTAATTTCTTCTTTTACTTTTGCTTGTTCTTCTTCTATAGTTACTTTTAATTTTCTATCAAGATCTAACAAGCCTTTAGAAATATATATTTCTTTTATTAGCTCTAAATTTGTATTTTTTTCATCAATTAGCTCAGTTATTATTTTTTCTCTTTTATCCATAAGAGAGTTAAAGTCAACATCTTTATTACTAATATTTTTGATTATAAATTCTGTTATTTTTTTATACTCTTCTAATTTATTTTCCAACATAATTTTATACCATTCCTAATTGTTGTAACAAATAACTTTGCTGTGAATTTAATTTATTCATCATTGTCTCTAGAGTTGCATATTTTGAATATAAGGCTTGCTCCCTTTTAGCAAAATTAATTTCCATATCTTTCATTTTTCTTTCATATTCTTCAATAGATTTTGTTAAAGTATTATTATAAGCTGTAACAGTTCCTTCATATCCTACTTTCTTTAAAAAGTTAGAATTTGAAGATATAGTCTCATTATATAGAACATCTTTTATTCTATTCAATATTCCAGTTTTATTGTACTTATCGCTTGGTGACATAGACTCATCTTTCGGTGATGATTTAACAAATAAATTCATTACTTCTTCAGAATTTTCCTCTAAAGCTTTTATCAATGTATTTTCATCTATTGTAAAAGTACCATTTTTTGTTCCTTGATAGTCTTTAACGGATACTATTCCTATCTTTTCTAAATTAATATTTGATCCATCAACTATGGTTCTCATAGAATTTTTTAAGCTGTTGACAATTCTGGTTAAATCTGAATCTCTACTTAACTGACCTCTTTCTACTCTTTCATTCCAAAGCTTAATTTCATTTTCTGACATTTCTTTTTTCTGATCTGATGTTAAAGGCATAAAACTTCTATCTCTTTTTTCAGTTGTTAATTTATTTAGCTTTTCAATTAAAGTATTATAATCATTAATAAACTTTACTATTTTATCTTTTATTTCCGTAACATCTGTCTTCCCAGTAATTTTTATATCTTCGTTTTCTGGGATTTCTTCAGTAAATTTAAAAGTCACTCCATCTAATGTTACATTATTAGATATTCCTTTATGAGTGTAAATACCACCTTTACCGTTAGTAAATACTATTTCTGCATCTTGTCCACCTTCAGAAATTTTATAGGTCCCTTCTAATAATTGGATATCTATTTGAGCTTTCTCTCCAGTATTATTTGAAATAAATCTTAATTGTGTCCCATTATCTTCAACAACTATATTTAAGTTCTGATCCTTTGAGACCTTATTCAAATAATCTACAGTAGTCATTTCACCTTTTAAAGATAAATCTATTAATACACCATTAATTGTAATTTTCTTATTTTCAATTTCTGATAAATTAAAAGTTTTTTCAGCCTTTACTTTATCAAGTCCAGGGATAAAATCTTCGTTAATTTTATTATTCACACTTATACTAATTTCGTCAATATTTCCAAGTGTTGTACTTTCAAATATTATCTTATTCCCCTCTTCATTATCCTCTTCATTCTCCTCTATGGAAACTTTCAAATTATAGCCTTTTAATTTTTCATTTAAAACTTTTTCTAATTTACCTTCATCAATTTTACCTTCTTCATTCTTGAAATCACTACTATTTAAAGTTATTTTTTTATCTTCATCCCCATTAATAACTATAGTTATTACATCATCTTCGAAATCGGAAACTTTAAATCCAGTAATCTTAGCTGCTGTTGGGTCAGCATATTTTTTAGGATTAATTACCTCAAGAGCACTGGTATTTGCAGTTCCTCCAACTGTAAAAATACTATCTTTTCCTAAAATTGTAGACTCTAAAATATATCCACTTGCATTAGAATCTTTGTCCCCTGCAAAATTAGTATAAGTTGCTTTTACATTAATACCAGCTTTTTTTAGTTGATTAGTTAAGTTGGCAGCTTTCTCTTTTTCAGTACCACCAGATAATTCAAATTCTATACCATTAATAGTAATTTTATTATCTATAATTTGACTTGATGGAACAGAAATTTTTGATGCCTTTGCTATATGTCCAGTAATAGTATAATTTTCTGGTTTTGCTTCTCCGCTAGCTGTAATTATTACACTATTACTTGAAGACGTAAATTTAGTAGTAGCCCAATTTTTATTTAATAATAAACTATCAGCGTTTAATATATCAAAGTATTTATTATAAAGTTCTCTAGTTTCCTTTATAACATCCCTATAAAGTTTTTGCTTTATTTCTAATATTTCCTTTTGTTGACCCTTTTGATCAATTTTCACCCTATAAGGTTTCATAGATGCTTTTATTACTTCATCTATATCTAAACCTGTTGCTAATCCAGTTATTCTCATTTAGCCACCTCCAGTTTTTAGTTTTTTAAATATTATCTTCTCATTCCCTTAGATCTTTCATAAGCTTCATGCCATGTATTTCTAACTTCTTCTATAACAGGAATAAGCTCGTCCATCATTTTTAGATCTTTCTTTAAATTTATTTCAAACAATCTATTTTTTATAAAATCATATACACTATAAAGTTGTTTTGCCCATTCTCCTGCACTTGTATCTAAAGTTATCATTAATTCAGTAAATATATCTTGAACTTTAATTAAGTTCTTATGACTTTCCTTAATATCCTTATCTTCCAAAGCTTGTCTTGCCATTTTGGAGAATCTAACTGCACCATCTACCAGCATTAAAAGTAATTGTTCCTTTGGAGCAAAATTCACACTATTATTTTTATATGCATTTAGTGCATTACTACCATACATTCTCTATTCCTCCTATTTTTTAATATCTATAAAAGCGCCATGTTCTATAGTATTAAAATCTTTTTCTGCATTTAAAATTATTTCTGCTTCTTTTTCTTTTGTTTTAGTAGCTTTAATTATAATTTTATTTTTTCGTTTCTTTATCTTATCTTTTTCTTCTTTAATATATTCATTAAAGCTTTTATCTTTATTTTTTTCGCTATCTTTATAAATCTTGATTTTTGCCTTTCTATGAACCTTATGATCTTTTGTTTTTTCATATACTTCTCTTCTTATATCCGTATCAATTTTATTTAAATATAGATTCATAGTTTTCACCTACTTTAAGCTTTACTATCAACGATTATACCAGCCATTTCACACATCTTAGCAACTAAGTCTAATATTTTTTCTGGTGGATATTCCATAATAACTTCTTTTGTATCTCTGTTAATTACTTTCACCATAATATCACCTAATTTTTTATGGACTGAATATTCCACAAAAGTATTTTCCACCTTTAATAAATCATTTAACTTATTTATTGCTTTATCTAAATCTTCTTTCTTAAAATCTTTATCTCTATTAATATCCTTTGCTACATCCCTGTTTTCTGAAGATTGATTTACTTCAGCTACTTTTGCTACATTTAGGTTAACTTGTCCTCCTTGACTTTTAACCATTATATCCATTTTCGCACCCCCTTAATTACAATTCATAATTCAAAATGAATAATTTATAATTATGGATGAAACTCATAAAGAGTTTCTAGGTAAACTTTATATTATTTTTTACCTAGATTTTTAAGTATATCTATATTAACCTTCATCTTCGTTGCTTCTTTATTTTCTTTTTGAACTTCTTCATATAATTCTTTTCTAAGGATAGTCATTTCTTTAGGTGCATCTATCGCTAATTTAACACTACCGTCTTCAATTTTTGATATAGATATTTCAATATTATCACCTATTAAAATTGTTTCACCTTTTTTTCTAGTTATAACTAACAAACCAACACCCCGCTTTAACAATTAATAATTCCCAGTTGACAATTTAGATAAGAATGCTAGAAATTTTTATTAAAACATATTCTTATATTTAGCTTTGCTTAACTTTTCTTTAATTGTTAACTGTTAATTTGTAAAAATTTTTTCTCTTATATTATATTTTTCTTTATCTAGTATATATTGTTGCCCTTTTTTTTCGTTTATATTTATTACCAAAGGTGCTTTCAGGTTTGCTGTTATATTTTCTACTTTGCTATCTAATTTTACAATTGAATAAAGTAAAACTTCATTTTGATTTTTAATATTTAAAGTTTCTATTATTTCATTACTTAATTCTATCTCATAATCTTCTTTCACAGCAAAAGGTGAAATTATAACAAATCCAAGTTCTGCATCTTCGACAGATTGCATTATTTTGAAAGGGCTCTCCTCATCAACTTCTTTAATAATATATTTTTTTAGTTCATCAAAACCTGGTATTCCCTTTTCAAAATATATAATTTCATTTTCTTCATATATCATTTTCCCATGTACTGGTGATATTATTTCCATATTATCTACTCCTATCTTAGGAAATCTAAAAGTGTTGGTTGAATTATTCTTGCGCTAACTTGAAGTGATGCCATATATACTGTCTGCGCAACTGATGCTTCTATAGTTTTTTCAGCAAAATCAATATCTTCAGTCTTTGATAATACATCTTTTAAATTTAAGATTTGATCTTCATTTTGGGTTGCTGCTGCTTCCATTCTATTTTGTTTAGCTCCAACCTCAGACATAATCTTCAATAAATTGGATATAGTAGAATCCATTTGACTTAATAAATTTCCTGTAACTTCGGAAGAATCTTCTGAATCAAGTGAATTCGTAATGTCTGTTAATAAATTCATTACATTTACTTTATTTGCTCCCTCACCAAATTCTAAAATTTCTGTTGAACTAACATTATACTTCATTGTTACACCTTGCGAAATTTCAACTATAAGACCTGAAGCAAGCATTTCCATTTCATTACTTGTAGATGGATCTGCTATTATGGTACCATCGGAAGAAGAATAATATAATTTATTATTTCCTGTTGTCCCATCAGCCTGTACTGCCACTGGTTTACTATTAACCTTTGTTCCACCAAATATATATTTACCATCAAAATTAGTATTTAATATTTGAGCTATTTCATTCACTTTTTCATTAATTTCATCTTTGATAGCTTTCTTCTCATCACTACCATAAGCAGCATTTCCTCCAGCAACCATTAATTCCCTAATTCTTTGAAAACTTTTTTCTAGTTGTTGAAGGGCTGTATCTGTTGTATCTAGCCAGTTTGTAGTATCTTTAATATTTTCATTATATTGAATAGCTGCTTTTATATCACTGCTTAACTGCATACTTCTTGCTGCTTTATAAGGATTGTCTGAAGGTCTGCTTATTTCTTTACCTGATGATAACTGGTTATTTATCTTTTTTAAATTATTTTGATTTCTATTTAAATCCCTTAAAAAGCTTTTACTCAGCATTGAATTTGTTACTCTCATTTAATTCCCCTCCTATCTTCTTAATCCATTTATTACAACTTCTAAAAGTTCATCTATTGTTGCAATTATCTTTGCATTTGCATTATAAGCATGTTGGAATTGAATTAAATTTGCCATTTCCTCATCTAAGGAAACTCCTGAAACTGATGCTCTAGTTTCTTCAATACTATACAATAAATCTTCTTGATTTATTACCATTCTTGTTGCTTCTTGAGTTTGAACCCCTATCCTATCGATAGTGTCTTTAAAATAGGAATCTAAACTCATACCATCTTTAGAATTAATTAATCCAAGTCCATCTTCTTTTAAGTTTCCATCTAGTAATTGTAATCTAGTTTTTACTGATTCATTTATATCTTGAATTCTAAGTTTTCCATTTCTTAGTTGTGCTATTGCTAAAGCCCTTGTTCCATCTCCTTCACCTGAATCCTCTGTCTTACCTGCCTTAATCTTCATTACGTCATTTAATATTTCCTCATTTATAGTAATATTTTTAGCTGAAATTTTTTCTTCTGCTAATAAGGTATCTCCAATATTGTCAAGATTACCCGAAGCATCATATTTAGCAACATCTTTATTTACAAAGAAAGGCAATGTGTCTTCAGAAGCATCTGCTTTTCCACTATGAATACCATTTACCGCTAATGCTATTGCCTTGGCTAATTTATCGAGTTGATTCATATAATCTTGTATATCTTTTTGAACTGAATATAGACCATTGACACTACCTGCAGATGGTTCAAATAACATAAGATGTTCAAATGATACAGTATCTCCATCTTTTATTGGATGACCGTCTCCCCTTATAGCTTGCCCATCTTTATTGGACCAAATAATTCTCTTACTTAATATTTCTTCAGCTTTAGCCTCATTAATTCCTGTAATTTTTAATGTTTGCTTATTACTTTCACTGCTCATATCTCCATTTTTGTAATAAGTCACTATAAATGTTGTACCTGAAGGATCACTTTCATCTTTATCCACACTAGTTATATAAGAAAATCTAGCAACATCTCCATTAGGACTGGAATTAACTAATAGATTTGACTTTACCTTTCCTGTATCTGTTGGTTTTAAATTTATACCGTTAAACTCTTCCCTTTCAACTACAATACCAAATTTACTGCTTAACTCATCTATAAGTAAGTCTCTTTTATCCATTAAGTCATTTGGTGTATTACGAGATACCGTTACATTAATTATTTCTTGATTTACCCTATCTAATTGATTTAAAAGACTATTAATACTCGTAACTGTATGTCTTAACTGATCTTGTGCATTTAACTGCAAGGCTTCTAACTGTCTATAAGTTGAATTTAATGCATCTGTTAAAGCTAAAGTTTTTTGTGCAACCACTGTTCTTGAGTTTGAACTATTAGGCTGCTTAGAAAGTTCTTGGAAAGCATCAAAAAAACTTCCTATTAGACTTGATAAACCTGTATCAGATGGTTCATTAAGTATACTTTCTACTTCATATAGAAAGTTTTCTCTAACTTGGTACTTTCCTAAAATAGAAGTTTCATTTCTTACTTGATAGTCTAAAAATGTATCTCTTATTCTTTCAATTGTACTTATTTGTGCGCCAGTACCTATTTGACCAACTCCACTTTCAGAAGTATAAGGTGTTGACGTAACAATATTAGCTCTTTGCCTTGAATATCCTACAGTATTGGCATTTGCAATATTATGTGATGTTACATCAATACTTTTTTGCTGAACTGACATTCCTCTTTTAGCTATATTAAATGTTGAAAATAATCCTGACACTTTTTACCCCCTGCTTATCTTTTAATATTTCCATAGGAATTATACGTTGTTACATTTCTCTTTGGATTTATTAAACTAAGAATTTTATTTGTAAAACTCAATTGTTGTTTTATTAATATTTCGTTAGTATCTTTTTGAAGCTTAATTTCATTTAGTAATTTTTGAATTCTTCTATATATTTCATCCAATTCCTTATCTTGAGAATTTATAACAACATCACTAATTGAGTTGTTTCCTAACAACTTTCTTCTTTTAACTTCAGTTTCTGCTACATCTTTGTTTTTTGATATTATATCTTCCACTATAGATTCTAAAGCATAAATTTCCTTTTTAATGGTTAATTCATATTGTTTATCAAGTAAATCTAATAAACCTTTTAATTCTCGTTCTTCTTCAATAAGAATTTTCTTTAATTCTTCTACCATACTATTATTTTCCTCTCATAGTATCTAATAGACTTTGCGCCAAAAGTCTTCCGTTTATATCATAAGTACCATTTTGAAGCTTGTTTTTAATTTCTAATACTTTTTGACTGTTGTCAAATGCACTCTCATCTATGGCATAATTTTTTAATATCTTTGCTTCCTGAGACAATTCTATTCTATCAGACACTTCTCTTTTTTCTAATTTACTTATTTTATTAGAAGAAACCCTATTATATTGATTTATTCCGCTCGTATATCCTATTCCTTTAATGTTCATAGCTACCTCCTAATAATTTCTTCTTTATATTCTTATTTTCGTATTTTATCAATATAAGTTTATAGATTAAATAAAAAAAAGATTAAGCAATAAACTTAATCTGTTTTAATACTTAATCTTTTAAAGACTTTATTCTTTCAGCACTACTTACAATGCTAGTTATCCTTACACCAAAGTTTTCATCTACTACCACAACTTCACCAAAAGCTATCTTTTTGCCATTTACCAATATCTCAACTGGTTCTTCTGCTAATTTATCTAATTCAATTAATGAACCTGTACTTAAATCTAATATTTCTTTTATGCTTTTCTGGGTTCTTCCTAACACTACAGAAATATTTAAAGGTACATCTAATATTAAATCAAGATTTCTATGGGATTCACCAACAGTACCTTGTTTAAGCTCTCCAAAACTAGCTTTATGTACTTCAACAGGCTTTTCATCTTTTCTTGCGCTTCTCTCTTCCCTACTCTCTTCTTGAATTTCAATAGGTTTTTCATATATTTCAGTAGATTTATTATAAACTTCGGTTTTTTCTGGCTCTGTATGATTTTCTGTAGTAATTGCAGCTTCTTCTTGTTCCTCTCCAGTCATTATTGCCACTATTTTCTTTCCTGTTTCTATAGGTAAAATCTGCATCATACTAGAATTTAATAAACCTTCAATTGTTAAATCAAATTTAACCTCAATTATAGGATCGTCTTCTGGAATTTCTTCTGTTATGCTTTCAGTTATTGATTTCCATATTTTTGACTTTGGAGGAGAAATATTAACTTCCCTTGAAAACATGGTTGCCATTGAGGTTGCTGCTGATCCTATCATTTGGTTCATTGCTTCTTGCACAGCACTAATTTCAAGTTCTGATAATTCGGTACTATTTACATTACCATCTCCACCCATCATTAAATTGGCTATAACTGCTGCATCATTTGTTTGCATGATCAAAATATTTCGTCCCATAATACCCGAAGTATATTCAACATCCAAAATAATATTTGGATATTTAAAGCTTTCCTTAATTTCCCTTAAGGTTGTTACTTTAACTCTTGGTGTTGTTATATTTACTTGCTTATTAGTAAGTTGATAAAGAGCCGTTGATGCTGAACCCATTGATATATTTCCAATTTCTCCAAGTAAATCTTTTTCTATATCTGATATTATTTCAGGTTCATTGTTTTCCACATTACCTCCCACATTACCGTTAAGCAATGAATCTATTTCTTCCTGGGTTAAAAAACCGTTACTCAATCTCAATCACATCCTTATCTGTAATATCTAATATTTCTACTCCTAAGTTTTTTCCAATAATACCTGGTTTAGCAATAAAACATTCTTCATCCTCAACAAAAACTCTAACAGGACTATTATACTGAGTGTTTAATACTAAAACATCTCCTTTTACAAGTTTTAAGAAATCATTTAAAGTGATTTCAGTCTCTCCAAGCTCAACATGAAGATTAACCTTAGCAGGCTCAATTCCAGCCATAATCTTTTCTCTTGCATCTGTATCAACTTCTGAGTTGTCATTTTTAAACCAATATTGAACAATCAATTTATCTAATATTTTTTCCACGCTTAAATAAGGAATACATAAATTCATATATGTTGTGCTTTTGCCTAGTTCTACAGAAAAGCTAAGTAAAGCTACAGCTTCATTAGGTGCTAAGGTTTGACTAGCTGCCGGGTTAGTTTCAAGAACCTCAAATTGTGGTTTAACCTCTATAATATCCTCCCAGGCTAATTTCATTGAATTTATCATTTCCGACGTAATACTAGATAAAATATTCTTATCTATTTCAGAAAAATCTTTTAATTTTGTTTTTCTTTTTCCTTCTCCACCTAAAAGTATATCTAATATCTGATATGAAAATTCAGGATTCATCTCAAGCAATATATTACCTTGTAACGGTGGCATACTAAATATTGTTAATACAGTAGGATTAGGGATTGAATGAATAAATTCCTCATAGGTTATCTGCTCTACAGTTTGAATTTCCATCTTTACATGTTTCCTTAATTGTCCAGATAAATAATTACTTACAATTCTGGCAAAGGAATCATGTACCATTTCTAGAGTTCTAATATGTTCTTTAGAGAATTTCTGAGGACTTCTAAAGTCATATTTTTTGACTCTATGTTTTTCTTCTTTCTCTTTAAGCTGCTCTGGCTCAACATCACCTGCAGATAAGGCAGATAATAAAGCATCTATTTCACTTTGTGATAAAACCTCTGCCATCTCTCTTCCCCTTTCCTATTGGTTTAGTAACTTTTCAATATCTATTATTGTTAATAATCTATTGTCTAATTCAATAACTCCTTTTATATAATCTTCTATATTTTGAGTTTCTAGCTTTTGAAGTTTATATTCATCTATATCTATAACTTCTTCAACATCATCTACGATGATTCCAATTTCTTCTTCATTTACTTTTAGTATTATTATGTTATTTTGATTTTCATTTGCTTCTATATTCAACAGCAAATTAATATCAACTAATGATTTTATGCTTCCTCTTAAATTAATTAATCCTTTTATATGAACAGGAGCTTTAGGTACTGGTGTTATTTTCATCATATCATTTATACTTAATATCTTAGCTGTCTCAACTGCAAAATGCTCCTCCCCCAGTTTAAATACTACATATTGCATTCCATACTCCTCCTAAAATTGTTTATCCAACAACTTTTCTAATAGCTTCTAATACCCTATCCGCTTGGAATGGCTTAACTATGAAGTCCTTTGCTCCTGATTTTATTGCATCCATAACCATTGATTGTTGTCCCATTGCAGAACACATAATGATTTTTGCATTTGGATCAAAAGCTCTTATTTGTTTAACTGCTTCAATTCCATCCATATCAGGCATTGTAATATCCATTGTAACAATATCTGGTCTTTCTTTTTTATATAATTCTACGGCTTCTACACCATTAGATCCTTCTGCTACAACTTCAAATCCATTCTTTTGTAAAATGTCCTTTATCATCATTCTCATAAAAGATGCATCGTCAACTATTAAAACTCTTGTCATTATAATCCCTCCAAATTATTTTATTCCTAATGCTTCTAAAATTTTTTCTAATGATCCTGGAGTTGGTACAAAATAGAAGTGCCCTTCTATTTTGTCCTCTCCATAACCAATAAATAAAGTTTCTATATCTAAAACATATTCTTGATATTGTCCAGTTTCAACAAAGGTTGTAACTAATATAGCACTTAACATATCATTAGCTACAGCCGGAACAGAAACTGTCGCTTTTAAATTTGTAAAACTTGCAATTGAATTCATAAAAGACGAGGCAATGATATTACCTATTTCCGATATCACAGATACTCCCATTTCTGTCAAGGACGCTTCATCTTTTGATATCATTTTAGAAATCATTTTTAATGCTACATCTTTCTCAAATACATAAAGTATACTTCCTGGAATATCATCAAAAACTTTAACCAAAACTGCTACAACTTCATTTTCCTTATAACTATTGAGCAATTCTTCAAACTCTATCAAATTTATATTTGGTACTGACATATCTATTTTGGTGCCTAAAAGCATTGATAATGATGTTGCAGAATTGCCAGCTCCAATATTGGTCACTTCTTTTAAAGCATCCAACTGAAATGAAGTCAAATTTTTATACTCCATAAGATCCTCCCTTCTAGATTAATGCTGCAACGTCAAGAATCAATGTAACTAAGCCATTTCCAAGAATTGTAGCACCTATATATTCTTTTAGTGATTTTAATGTTTCACCTAAAGGTTTAATTACAATTTCTTGTTGTCCCAACAAGGAATCAACTAGTAATCCAACTACCTTGTCTCCTACTTTTACTATTATAACAAATTTCTTTTTGTTATCATCTTTATTAATACCTAATCTTTCATTTAATCGAATTAAAGGTATAATAGTATCTCTATATACTATTACTTCTTCCCCATTAGTCTTCTTAATTCTATCTTCTTTATAATCTATTACTTTATCTATGTATCCTAAAGAAATAGCAAAAGTTTCGCTTCCAACTTTAACTAATAGAGCTTGTATAATTTGAAGTGTTAAAGGTAATTTTATAATAAAGCTTGATCCTTTGCCTTCTTCACTAACTACATCTACAGTACCACCTAAAGCAGAAATCTTTGTTTTAACAACATCCATTCCTACCCCACGTCCTGATATGTCGGTAACCTCTGTATTAGTACTGAAACCCTGATTAAAAATTAAATTTCTAATATCATTATCGCTTAATCCTTCAGTATTTATACCCATTTTTTCTGCCTTAGCTTTAACCTTTGCCAGATTTATTCCAGCACCGTCATCTTCTACTTTTATTAAAGCTTTAGTTCCTTCTTGATAAGCAACTAATTTAATGGTTCCTACCGGATCTTTACCTGCTGCAATTCTTTCTTCTCTGCTTTCAATACCATGATCTGCAGCATTTCTTAAAAGGTGGATCAATGGTTCTCCAATCTCATCAATTACAGTTCTATCTAATTCTGTTTCTGAACCTTCTATAATAAAATTAATTTCTTTTTTAAGATCTACAGATATGTCTCTTATTAACCTTGGAAATCTATTAAATACTACTTCTAAAGGCAGCATTCTTATTTTCATTACCAAATCCTGCAAGTCGGAAGTTGTTCTTTCTACTTGCTCAATAGTTTCTACTAATTCTTGCGACTTATTATCAATAACAATCTGTTCTAGTCTTGTTCTATAAATTACAAGCTCAGATACCATATTCATTAGTTTATCAATTCTCTCTAAATCAACTCTAACTGACTGAGGTACCCTTTTACTATTCTTTTCTTTCTTAGTAATATTTTTTACAGGTTTACTACTTTCATTAGTTACTATGTTTTTCTTTTCTATTTCTTTTGGTTTTGGAATTTCTTTTATTTTGTTAATATTTTCCTTTAATTCTATGTATTTTGTTACTACATTTTCAACTTCAGAAATATTTTTAACCATTTCTTCAATTTCTTCTTTACTCTTAACTGTAACAAGAACGAAATATAATTCTGTATCAAATTGTTCATTTTCAATATCCTCAGTTGAAGGATAAGATTTAATAATTTCTCCTTGAGTTTCTAATTCCTGCACGATTAGAAAGGCTCTAGCTGATTTTAATAAAGTATCTTTTCTTAATGTTATTTTAATATCTATACCATTAAAACCATTTTCTTTTCCTTGCTTCAATACGGATATATCATATTCATTTAATAATGTCTTAACAGCTTCTACATTATTTTCTTCAGAATCCACTTTACTATTTTCTTCTGTTTCTGGATTAATATTTGGTTCATTAGCCACACTTTCTAAATTCTTTATTACTTTTGCTATATCAACTATCTCATCATTTCCTTGTTCAATATTACTTACCATTCTTTCTAGAGTATCTAAACATTCAAACAATATTGTTACTACATTGCTTGTTACTTCTAGCTTTCCTTCTCTGAACTCAGATAAAACATCTTCCATCTTATGTGTTAATTCAGCTATATTACTAAATCCCATTGTTGCAGCCATTCCCTTTATAGTATGTGCAACTCTAAATATTTCATTTAATTTGTCTTTATTTTTAGGATTTTGCTCCAAATCTAATAGCGCTTCATTTAATGTTTGTAAATTTTCCATTGATTCTTCAAGAAACATCCCCATGTATTGAGATACGTCCATATATTTTCACCCCTTATGCTTTTCTGTAAATAAATGTAGATACTTTTTCTAATCCAAAGTCTTTATAATTATAAATACTTTCAGTTGCACCAACAAAAAGTAATCCACCCTTTTTTAAAGAATCTACAAATTTTTCAAATATTTCTTTTTTGGTTTCATTTTTAAAGTATATAATAACATTTCTACATACAATTAAATCAAAACCTTTTTCATAATCATCTAAAATTAAATCATGTCGTTTAAATTTTACCATGGATTTTATCTTATTATCTATAATAAATTTATTGTTAACCTCTTTAAAATATTTCTTTAGATAGAAATCACTTACATTTTTCATTTCAGTAATTTGATATTCGCCAAGCATAGCTTTTTTTAATATTGTCATGTCAATATCTGTAGCTATTATATTATTTCTACCTAAGGGGTTTATTTCATTAAGAATCATTGCTATACTATAAGGCTCGCATCCTATAGAGCAAGCAGCACTCCATATCTTCAAATTATTATTAGACTGTATATATTTTTTTAGATTTTCTTCTAATTCCTTAAATAATTCTGGATTTCTAAAAAATTCAGTAACATTTATAGTTATGAAATCAAAAAAACGCTGTCTTTCATCTTCATTTACAAGAAGCAACTTTTTGTATTCTTCTAAAGTTTTAATTCCTATCCTAGACATTAAACTGTTTATTCTTCTATTTAATTGTTCAGGCTTATAAGCATGCAAATTTATTTTAAACTCCTTGTATATCCAATTGTGAAAATCATTAAAATTCATATTTCCTCCTATTAATTATTCATTAAACTCTGTATTTTTGAGGCTATTTTGTCAATCGGAACTACATAATCTACATATCCAGTTTCAAAAGCTACTTTTGGCATTCCATAAATTACACATGTTTCTTCATCCTGAACAATAGTTATTCCATCATTTCTTTTTACTTCAATAGTACCTTGCGCTCCATCTTTCCCCATTCCTGTCAATACAACAGAGATTATTCTATTTGAAAATACTGATGAAGCAGAAATAAATAGTTTGTCCACCGCTGGCCTTACTCCCCATACAGGCGGTTCCTGATTTAACCTTATAACGCCAGGTTCTTTCACCACCATATGATATCCTCCTGGTGCAACATAAACTTTATTTTTTTCTATCTTATATCCATCTCTTGCCTCAAGAACTTCTAACCTGCATTTTTTATTTAATCTTTCCGCAAAAGCTTTAGTAAAACCACTAGGCATATGTTGAACAACTAATACTGCTGCATTAATATCCTGAGTAAACCCTGTAATTACTTTTTCTATTGCATTAGGGCCACCAGTTGATGCTCCTATTAAAATTATATCGCGTATTACTTTTTTATTTTTATTATCCAATAGTGCATCCCCCTTATAGTTTCTTCAAATCATTTCCTACACTTCTTATGATAACCGACCCATTTTCACTATCGAATATCATAGTTCTTCCCTTATTACCACCAACATCCTCTGCAATTATTGGTATAGAAAGCCTTTTTATAGCCTCTTTTGTGGCAATAATATTTCTTTGTCCAATATCACTAACAATTCTTTTATCAGTGAAATTAAACATTGAAGCCCCTCCAGCTATTTTCGCTGTGATACAACATTTATTACCACCTCTGCTTAACATTTGAAAAAAAAGTTTTTCTATACCTAAATCTGCATATTTAAACGGATTTACTATTTCTTTAAATTGTTTGCTATCTGGTAACATTATATGTACTAATCCTGCGATCTTATTTTCTCTATCATATAAAGCAACTCCTACACAAGAACCAAGACCCATTGTAATTAATGTATCCGGGGAAGATACAATAGCAGCATCAGCTATTCCAACTCTTACCTCTCTTTTTTCCTGCAACTTTTTCACCCCTGAAATATTATTTCTTCCTCTTCTAAAGTTAAAATTTTATCTAAATTTAATAACATAATAATATTAGTGTCTTTTTTTACAATGCCTGTAATATATTTTACTGATATTAATGTTGAAATTTCTTTAGATGCATTTATTTCCTCTTCAGAAATACTTAAAACTTCACTTACACTATCTACTAAAATTCCAAATTTATTTTTTTCCTTTTTTACTACTATTATCTTTTTATCATCTGATTGAATTTCTTTAAATTTGAATTTTTTCGCAAGATTTATAATTGGCAATACTCCTGCTTCATAGTTAATCACACCTTCAAAGAAATCGGGCACATCAGGAAGAGCTGTAGGTTTGTCATATCCAAGAATTCTTTCAACTTCCATAATATCTGTAGCAAAAAATTCATTATCTAATTTAAAAACTAATATCTTTATCTCTTTCATTTCTTTCCTCCTATAGAAGCAATTTATTAATAACTATACTACCATCCTTATCTAAATATACATGAATATTTTTAGATGCCTTGTCCAAAATATGCTTTCTATTTCCTACAATAAAAATAGTATTTTGATAGGCTATATCAACTTTTATTTCACCCTTTTTCTCAACTTCTAGTTGTGTAACTACTCCAGATTCATTCCCAACTATCGTAGCAAAAATTCCTTTTCCAGCTTTAAGATGCCCCCCTCTACAAACTGCATTTTTACTTGTAAATTTAATATTATCTTTTGCATAAAGGTGACTAGTAAATAGTCCTTTTCCTGTAATAACAATATCACCAGCTGCCTTTATTTCTGATTCTTGTCCATATTCCATTGTTAAATCTATAGTATTTTTTGCTTCTTCATTAAGTTCCAATAATTCATTATCAATTTTTTCAATAATTTCTTTTAAGTCATCTATTCCATTAATATTAGATAGACTTGATCCTAACAATTTACTTTTTATAATACTGATAATTTCTGAATTACGATAATCCCTTGAAGAATTAGAAATTATTTTTATACAAAGCTTTGGTATATCTTTATATTTTGATTCTACTAATATTCTAATCATTAATTTCTCAGAAACATTTTCTTTAATCAAATTGTTCTTTTTTAAAAACTCAAAATTATCTAAGATTGATTTAATTCTACTTCTTAAATCGGTTAATAAATCAATTTTTTCTTGCCTGAATAAATCTATTCCTCCTACTTCAATAGTGGAGCCTACAATATTCCCTTCAATTTTGGAAGTATTATTAGCCTTTATAACTGAATTAAAAACTCCATCTTTTACAAAAAGAGAATTACCGCAGTTAATTTTCATGCCATCGCTTACTTTTCCATTCACCTGAACATTAGCTGGAAAATTTATATTTCCACTAGATAAATTCACATCATTATTAAGGATATAAATCGGCTCAACCCATACAGATTTTTTATTATAATTCGGCCTTCCTGCAATAGTTGAAATAAATTTATTATCTATAAGCTTACAACCTTGTCCAGCTTTAAATTCTATAGCCTTTTTGGATCTACTAGGTATAATTTCAGAAAACACATTAATTCCATTTACACCATCTTCTCCAATTATAATTTCGGCAAGAATTTCATTTTCTTTAACACTTGTTATATAATTAATACTTCTATAATCAATTTTATCTTTAGTTTCATCTATATCTAATTTTTTATCACAGTCAAATAATATATTGAGACTATCTTCTATAGGAGGCTTAGGTTTTTGTCCTTTTGCAATTATTACTTTATTGACTTCTCTATTATTTTTTATATAATCAATTGCAGATTGCAAAATGCCATATTTAATTCCATATTCATTTAAATATCTTATTATTTCATCATCAGATATTAATTCTTGAGTATTTTTTTTATAAAAATCCTCGCCATTATCCTGGTAAGTAATAGTTATATAAGCCTCTGTCTTATCAGAATTAAAATTAATTTTTACCTTTTTCTTAACTTCATTACTTTTATCAGGAACTTTCTCTCCCATAATATCGCCTCCGACAAAACATACCTTAATATAATAATATCATAATTAAACATTTTTTTAAATATTATTTAAATTTATAATAAAATTTTACATCATCTATAATTTTCAACATATTTTTCTATTTCTTCATCAAATTTTTTCATTAAGTATCTTAGAACTTTATTTTCCACATCCAAAATTTTGTTATCAACTGCAGATATTGGAAGAATATTAGGAGAAGTTCCAGAAATAAACATAGCATCAATATTTTCTATATCACTATATTTAATTGATTTTTCCTCAAAACTCAGTCCTATTTTTTTACTTAATGAAATTATCCTTCCTCTTGTTACTCCCGGAAGTACATCTTCTAAAGGTGAAGTATAAAGTTTATCTTTTTCTATCATAAAAATATTTGATTTACTTCCTTCGGTAATATATCCTCTTTTATTTACTAAAATAGCTTCATAAGCATTATTTTTCTTTATTTCTTCTGTTACTTTAGTTCTAAAATCATTGTCAACTACTTTAGCATTAGGATTTGTTCTTTCACCATGATAAAATATTGTATTAACCCCCTTTTCATACATTTCTTTTGAAGGATAAGAATGATTTATGCTGAAAATCTTCATGGTATCTGTCTCTATATCAAAAGTAATCTTTATATTTCCACAATCTATTTTGTTGGCTTCTATAAGTCTATCTATATATTCCTTAATTTTATCATATTTATATGAAAAAACCTTATTAGTTAAATTAAAGGAGGACTCAAACCTTTTTATATGATCTTCGTAAAATAGCGGAACTCCATGTATCACCTTAATAACTTCATAAATAATCCTTCCTTTTTCTGTTGCATCACTTGTGTAATTAATAATTTTTTCAATATGTCCATCTTCTAAATAATATTCTAAAATTGCCTCCACTTTAATGCCTCCTTGCAATTATCCCTAATCTAGAATAAGCTAATCGAGTACTTTTTATTTCTACAAGTTTTTCTAAATATTTCATTTGTTATACTTATTATACAATTTATCATTAAAATTATCCATAATAAAACAATAAGGATATAACATTACCCATTATATTCTATATTTTTATTATATAATAAAAAACTATTCACTTAAATAAATTACTACTATTTATACAAAATAATTATTTTTAAATAAAAAGGTGATAGGTTAAATATAAAATTTCACCTGCCACCTCACTAATAATATCTTAACTATTACTAATTGTTAAATATCTTATTTCAATTTATTTAAAAATCTTTCAATTCTATCTATTCCTTTATTAATAACTTCCATAGATGTAGCATAAGATAATCTAATGTAATTATCTAATCCAAATGCTATTCCAGGTATAACAGCTACCTTTTCTTCCTCCAATAGCTTTTTTGAAAAATCCAAAGAAGATTTAATTTCATTACCACTTATTTCTTTATTGTAGTATTTCCCTACATTAACCATAACATAAAAAGCACCCATCGGTTTAATAAAGGATATATCTTTTATCTTGTTCAATCTATCAGACATATAATTTCTTCTACTTTCAAATTCTTTAATCATCTTATTTATACTATCCTGACCCCCTTCTAAGGCCTCAAGAGCAGCATATTGACTTATTGAACTTGTATTCGAAGTCATATGACTTTGTATACTCTCCATAAGTTTCGCAATTTTCTTAGAAGAAGCTGAATATCCAACTCTCCAACCTGTCATCGCATAGGATTTAGAAAAACCATTTATTACTACCGTTCTATTATAAGCATCTTCCGAAAGAGAAGCTATACTTATATGCTTTTCATTATCATAAATAAGTTTCTCATATATTTCATCCGATATTATTATAAGATCATTTTCTTTTGCAAATTCAGCAATAGATTTAAGCTCTTCTTCAGTATATATACTTCCTGTAGGATTATTAGGACTATTTAATATTACAGCTTTTGTTTTACTTGTTATTACTTTTTTTAATGTTTCTAATGTATATTTAAAATCATTACTTTCTTCTGTAATACAAAAAACAGGTACTCCATCTGCCATTTTAACCAGTTCTGGATAACTTACCCAATAAGGAGTAGGAATTATAACTTCATCTCCTGGATTTAGAATAGCCATAAAAATATTAGCTAGAGACTGTTTAGCTCCTGTAGAAACCACAATTTGATCTGGACCATAAGTTAAATTATTATCCTTTTTTAATTTATCGCATATGGCTTTTCTAAGCTCAATAATACCACTGGTTTTTGTATATTTTGTTTTTCCTTCTTTCATAGCTTCAAAAGCCGCTTCTATAATATTATAAGGAGTATTAAAATCTGGCTCTCCAGCTCCAAAACTTAATACATCTATTCCTTGTGCTTTTAATTCTGCAGCTTTAGCAGTAATTTCTAATGTTATTGATGGATTAATTTGTAATGCTTTCTTGGATAGTTCCATTTTATACCTCACTTGTTCTTATAATTTATTAATTTATTTAATAATTCTTCTTTTATTCCATAACTACCAATCAAATTTTCACTGTAACATCCTTTACCATGATAATCACTTCCCCCTGTAATAATAAGTTTATGTTTTTTTGCAAGATTATAAAATTTATTAGTATCTTCTCTTAAATGAGAAGGATGATACACTTCTAAACCCATTAATCCAAAAAACTTTAACTCTTTTATTAAATTCTCCATGGCTAAACCTCTATACACTTGACCAGGATGAGCCAGAACTGGAATTCCTCCAGCTTCTCTAATGACTTTAATGGCTTCCCTATAATTTAATTTATACCCCTTAACATAAGCAGGTTTATCTTTAACTAAATAATTCATAAATGCAGTTTTATAATTATCAAAATATCCCTTTTTTAACATAGCATTTGCAATATGACTTCTACCTATTGAAGTTGACGGCTCAATATCTTCCATGGATAACTCTATTCCATTTTCATTGAGCTTTAATATAATCTTTTCTACTCTTTTTATTCTTTCTTCAGCTAATTTATTTATAATTTTAATTAAATCCTTATTTTGATAATCTATAAAATAACCCAAAATATGTATTTCTAAATTGTCAATTTCTGAACTCAACTCAATACCAGGTATAATGTCTATATCATTATATTTCTTATCTACAATATATTGTGAAGATATACAATCATGATCTGTTATAGAAATAGCTTTTAACCCAGTTTGCCTAGCTATTTCAACTATTTCTTCAGGCGATAAATTTCCATCCGAATAACTTGAATGTATATGTAAATCTGCACAGTTCATCCTTTAGCACCTTTTTCTAAATTTTTATTATTTCTTTACTACATTATTAAAATAATATCATTATTAAAATAAAATGACAATTAAAAAAAGTGCTATATCAGCACTTTTTTATTATTAATCTTCTAGTTCTTCACTATAAAATTTTGATACTCTATCAAATTCATCTTCATCAGGAATTTCTAATTCTCCATTTTCAGCTGCTCTAAATAAGTAAACTGAATCTTCATTTGGATCTTGAGCAAGTATGTATTCCTTATCTTCAAAGTCAAAAGCATCAATAATAGGACATGAAATAATATTCCCATTATCATCTTCTAGATCTACTACAAAATGTTCATGTTCATGATCGTGTCCACATCCACAATCTTCTCCATGTTCATGATGATGTAATTCATTTTTTTCTTTTTCCATAATATAATCCTCCTTTAAAGGCATCTTTCTATATAATTCTACCCTTTATTTATAAAAATTAAAAGTAAAATATTTAATTATTTTTAATTTATACTTTTATCTAAATAATATACTTATTTTATATAAAAAATAAGGAGCAAAAGCTCCTTATTTCTAAAAATTATTGTTGTTCTGCTAATCTCTTATAACCTGCTAATCTTTCCATAGCATCTTGTTCTGTCTTAGCAAATAGTTCTTCAGCTTGTTCTGGGAATGCTTTTGCTAATGAAGCATATCTAACTTCTCCCATTAAGAAGTCTCTGAAGCTTGCCTTTGGTTCCTTAGAATCTAAGCTAAATGGATTCTTAGTTCCCTTTAAGCTTGGATTGTATCTATATAGACCCCAATATCCACATTCAACAGCTTTCTTAGCTTCATCTTGGCTATTTGACATACCAGACTTAATTCCATGGCTGATACATGGTGCATATGCAATGATTAATGATGGACCTGGATAAGCTTCAGCTTCAGCTATAGCTTTAAGAGCTTGGTTCTTATCTGCTCCCATAGAAATTTGTGCTACATATACATATCCATAAGTCATAGCCATCATTCCTAGGTCTTTCTTCTTAGTCTTCTTACCTGAAGCAGCAAATTTAGCTATTGCAGCAGTTGGTGTAGACTTAGAAGATTGTCCACCTGTATTTGAATAGATTTCTGTATCTAATACAAGAACATTAACATCTTCTCCTGAAGCAAGAACGTGATCTAATCCACCGTATCCGATGTCGTAAGCCCAACCGTCTCCTCCGAAGATCCATTGAGATCTCTTAACTAGATAATCTTTTTCCTTTAAAATTTCTCTAGCATAGTCTGCATCAACATTTTGTAGAACTACTTCTACTCTCTTAGCTCTATCTCTAGTTCCTTCTCCACTATTCATATGATCTAACCAGTCTTGAAGTACTGCTTTTACTTCTTCAGAACTTTCAACTTCTAGACCTTTCCTCATATTTTCAGCAATTCTTTCTCTTATAGCCTTAACTCCTAAGAACATACCTAACCCAAATTCAGCATTATCTTCAAATAATGAGTTAGCCCATGCTGGACCATGTCCTTCCTTATTAACTGTATATGGAGTTGCAGGAACTGAACCACCCCAGATTGATGAACATCCTGTAGCGTTAGCTATCATCATTCTATCACCAAATAATTGAGTTACAAGCTTAACGTATGGAGTTTCTCCACAACCTGCACAAGCACCTGAGAATTCAAGTAATGGTTGTTCAAATTGACTACCCTTAACTGTGTTCTTATTCATAGGGTTTTTCTTTGGTTTAATATCATTTACTGCATAATCCCATGGTTCAACTTGATCATGTTGTGATTCTTGTGCCTTCATAATTAATGCTTTACCTGGAGCTGGACATACTTGAGCACAGTTTCCACAGCCTGTACAATCTAGAGGTGAAACTCCAATTGTATAGAACATTGGTTCTTCTGTCTTTAATGCCTTAGCTGGAACAGTCTTCATTCCTTCTGGCGCATTATTCTTTTCTTCTTCTGTTAATAAGAATGGTCTAATTGTAGCATGTGGACATACAAATGCACATTGGTTACATTGAATACATTTATCTTCTTGCCATTCTGGAACATTAATAGCTATTCCTCTCTTTTCATATGCTGCAGTACCTGGCATAAATGTACCATCAGTTAAATCTGCTAATTGAGAAACTGTTAATTCAAATCCTTTTTGAGCATTTATTGGCTCAACAATATTCTTAATGAAGTCTGGTTTATTTCTCTTTTCTTCTTTAACCTCATCAACAGCATCTTTCCAATCAGCTGGAACTTCTATCTTAACTAAAGCTTCTATTCCCTTATCTATAGCAGCATTGTTCATATCAACAACGTTTTGTCCTTTTTTACCATATGAAGTAACAACAGCTTCTTTTAAGTATTTAACTGCATCTTCAACTGGAATAATGTTTGCAATCTTAAAGAATGCTGATTGCATTATCATGTTAATTCTTCCACCAAGTCCAACTTCTTGAGCTATCTTAACAGCATTCAATGTATAGAATTGAATGTCATTATTAGCAATAAATCTCTTCATAGATGCTGGTAATTTTTCATTAAGTTCTTCTGGTGACCAAACAGTGTTAAGTAAGAACTTACCACCCTTCTTTAATCCTTCTAAAACATCATATTTATATACATATGCTTGATTATGACATGCTACAAAATCAGCCTTATCTATTAAATATGGTGACTTAATTGGAGAGTTACCAAATCTTAAGTGAGATACTGTTATACCACCTGACTTCTTAGAGTCATATGAGAAGTATCCTTGAGCATACATATTAGTTTTATCTCCAATGATCTTAATAGCACTCTTGTTAGCACCAACAGTACCATCTGAGCCTAATCCCCAGAACTTACATGCTTTAGTTCCAGCTGGTGTAGCATCTATATCTTCAACAACTTCTAATGAAGTATTTGTTACATCATCAACTATACCTATAGTAAATCCATTCTTAGGATTGTCTAAAGCTAAGTTTGCGAATACTGAAGCAATATGTGATGGGTTTGGATCCTTAGAACCTAATCCATATCTACCTCCAACAATAACAGGAGCATTTTCTCTTCCATAGAAAGCACTCTTAACATCTAGATATAATGGTTCTCCAATTGATCCTGGTTCCTTGGTTCTATCTAATACAGCAATTTTCTTTACTGTGCTTGGTATTACTTTTAATAATTTTTCTACAGAGAATGGTCTATATAATCTAACTTTAACTAAACCAACTTTTTCTCCCCTTGCGTTTAAGAAGTCAACAGTTTCTTCAACAACGTCTATTGATGAACCCATAGAAATAATAATTCTATCAGCATCTGGAGCTCCATAATAATCGAAACAATGATATTCTCTACCTGTCAATTTAGTTATTTCAGCCATGTAGCTTTCAACGATATCTGGAACTTGTTCATAGAATCTATTTACAGCTTCTCTAGTTTGGAAGTAAATATCTGGATTTTGAGCAGTTCCTCTTGTTACTGGATGATTTGGATTTAAGGCTCTTGCTCTAAATTCTTCTAAAGCTTCTTTATCTACTAATTTAGCTAGTTCATCATATTCTAAAACTTCAATCTTTTGTATTTCGTGTGATGTTCTGAACCCATCAAAGAAATTCATAAATGGAATTCTACTTTTAATTGCTGATAAGTGTGCAACAGCAGATAAGTCCATAACTTCTTGAACTGAACCTTCAGCTAACATTGCAAAACCAGTTTGTCTTGCAGCCATTACGTCTTGGTGATCACCAAATATACTTAATGAAGATGTAGCTAAAGCTCTAGCTGATATATGGAATACTGCTGGTAACATTTCCCCTGCAATCTTATACATATTAGGAATCATTAATAATAATCCTTGAGATGCAGTATATGTTGTTGTTAAAGCACCAGCTTGTAAAGATCCATGAACTGCACCAGCTGCACCAGCTTCTGATTGCATTTCCATAACCTTTACAGGTTGTCCAAATATGTTCTTTCTTCCTTGAGCAGCCCATTCATCAACGTGTTCAGCCATTGGTGAAGATGGTGTGATTGGGAATATAGCAGCTACTTCTGTGAAAGCATAGGATATATGAGCAGCGGCTGTATTACCATCCATAGTTTTCATTTTTCTCATCTTTTTGACCTCTCTTCCTTTATATAAAAATTTATAAATACGGCTAATACAGAAATCTATTAAACTGTATTTCATTATTTATTTAGCAATAAACTCAGGGAAAGTAACTACCTTTTTTAAAAAGGTAGTTATTTTATAATATCCCCCAATTTTACTTACTATTTTATTATATACCACTATTTTAATTTTGCAAGTTTTTACGATATTAGGTTGTTAAAAAGATAACCTTTTCATGCAAATATTTTTATTATATATTTTATAGTAATTTTTATTTTTTAATAATTTTTATTTTTTAATATTGGTCATAATAACCTCTATAATTGCATTTACTCCATTTGATACTTCACTGTTTTTCATATTTTCAATCAAATAATTTTTTTTCTCCCTTAATTCTTTTATTTTTTCTAAGATAATACCATTATTTTCTATCATTTCATCTTCATCTAAAACTATAGAATAACCTTCCTTTTCAAAAGAATTAGCATTAAGTATCTGATCTCCCCTGCTTATTTTTTTTGATAACGGTATTAAAAGAGTTGGCTTTCTTAAAGCTAAGAGTTCAAAAATAACATTTGCACCAGCTCTAGAAATAACATAATCTGCTGCTTTTAATAAATGCGGAAGTTCTTCTTTTACATATTCAAATTGAACATAACCTTTTCTTTTATTAAGGTTCTGGGCTAAATTTCCCTTTCCACAAATATGAATTATATTAAAGTTTTCTAATAATTTATCAATATTCTTTCTAATCTCTTCGTTTATACTTTTGGCTCCAAGACTTCCTCCTATGATAAAGAGAATCTCTTTATTATCATTAAAGCCACATATTCTTTTTCCTTCTATAGAATTTCCATTTAATATTTCCTTTCTAATTGGAGTTCCAGTTAAAACTCCCTTTCCATCTTTTATATATTTTAAGCTCTCTCTAAAGGTAACACATAATTTAGATGAAAATGGAGCCGCTAGTTTATTAGCTAATCCTGGTGTTAAGTCTGATTCATGAGAAACTACCGGTATCTTTCTCAAATATGCTGCTATTACTACCGGAACAGCAACAAAGCCACCTTTTGAAAATACTATATTGGGTTTTTCTTTTTTCAATATTTTATTTGCTTCAGCAATACCTTTCATTACTTTAAAAGGGTCAGTAAAATTTTTAATATCAAAATATCTTCTAAATTTTCCTGAAGAAATTTCATAATAAGGTATTTTTGCATCTTTAATTATTTCTTTTTCTATACCATTTTTACTTCCTATATATTTTATTTCAAAGCCCTTTTCCCTTAAGGCTGGTACTAAAGCCAAATTAGGAGTAACATGACCTGCAGTTCCCCCACCAGTCATTATTATTTTATATTTACTCATTAAAACACCACCCGAAATTTAGTTTATAATTGAAAATACATAATACACAATTAAATTTTAATTCTTATTTCTTACTATAACTTTATCCTAGCATCCTAGACTAACTCCTAACTCCACACTCCTAACTCCAAACTAGTTATTACTAACTCCTATTATACCCTATTTTTGCTAATATTTTAACTAAGCCTTAGATGTTTTATCATAAGCTGAATATTTCTATTCCCGTTAAACTCGTTAATTATCGGGTAATAGACTATATCTAAACTTTTATTTAAATAACTACTTTCAACTGCTTCAATAAATTCCTTCTCGCCATATTCAATTATTATCTCTTCTTTTAAATCATCTAAATTATCAAAGCTTACTCCATCTATATATATACTTCTACCATTAAATTCAAACCTAAACCTTAATTTTAAATAGTTCTTTTCTTTTCCAATTAACCATAGTCTTTCAGCAAATAAATTTTTTACTGCAAATAAAGGACTTGGATTTCCCTTTCCATAGGGCTTTAACTTGCTTATAGTATTAATAAGCTCTTCATTTAAATACTTGACTTTAAGTTCAGAATCTATTCTAACAATTGGTATAATATCTTCATCAGTTAATTTGCATATAGAATTAATTTTTCTTCGTAATGCTTCTATATTTTCTTCCTTAATAGAAAGCCCTGCAGCCATAGGATGCCCCCCGAATTTTTCTAAAAGTTCACTACATTTAGTTAATTCTTCAGTAATATTATAATTTTCAATTGATCTAGCTGAGCCCTTAGGCATTTCTTTTCCTCTTGTAATTACAATGGAAGGCTTATTAAACTTTTCCTTAATTCTTCCAGCTACAATTCCAGCAATGCTTTCGTGAATTTCTTCATCATATACCACTATTACTTTGTCCTTGGAATTTTCTTGTTCTATTTTTTCAATAATTCTTTGAGCACCTTCTTGAGTTAAGTCTTGCCTTTCTAAATTTAATCTATGAAGAGTACTAGCTAAATACTTAGCTCTCTCTACATCCTCTGTAATTAAAAGTTCAACAGATAAGGCTGCTGTTTCTAATCTGCCAGTAGAGTTTACACAAGGACCTATTATAAAACCCAAATGATATTCTTCAATTTTTTTATCTTCTAGACCTGTTACTTTATATAATTCCTTTAATCCTATATTTTCTGTTTTATTTAATAGTTCCAAACCTTTTTGAACAATAATTCTATTTTCATCAACTAGATCCACTACATCACATACTGTTGCAATAGCAGCATATTGTATAAGCTTATAAAGCTTACTTTCATCAATATTAAATTCCTTAAATAAACATTGAGACAGCTTTAAAACAACTCCAGCTCCACATAATAATTTAAAAGGATATCTACAATCAGGTCTTTTAGGATTAATTACTGCATCTGCCTTAGGAATAGTAGGCACAAATTCTCCTTCTTCATTTTGAACTAATGGTATATCATGATGATCTGTAACAATAATATCCATTCCTAATTCTTTTGCTAAATTTATTTGTTCGAAACCGGATATTCCATTATCGCAGGTTAAAATTACTTCATAACCTTCCTCTTTTAGTTTTTTAATTCTATCATTATTTAAGCCATAGCCTTCATCTTCCCTATGAGGAATATGATATCCAAAATTTGCTCCAATATATTTTAAGGCATAATAAAGTATGGTTGTACTTATTACACCATCACAGTCATAATCTCCATAAATAACTATTTTTCTATTTTCTAAGACAGCATTTTTAAGTATCTCTACGCCTCTATCCATATCTTTCATAAGATATCCATCATAAAGGTCTTTTATAGTTCCATAAAGAAACTTTTTTGCAAGATTTAGATCATCAATAGATCTATTGGCTAAAAGTCTCAATAATAGTGAATTTTCTTCTATAGAATTAGAGAGCTTTAAAAAGCTCTCTCTTTTATTTGTCATTATCCATTTTTCTTTCATATATCATACACCTATTTAAATAACATAGCCTTTTTAATTTCCTCAACCTTTGATTCTGAAATATGTGATAAGATTTCAAAGGCAAAAGGAATAGCTGCCGCTGGTCCCCTTCCTGTGATTATATTTTTATCTACAACCACTAAATCCTCTTTATAGTTACAACCTTTAATTTCATCTTCAAATCCCGGGTAACATGTCATACTTACTCCCTCTGTTATCTTTGCTTTCCCCAGAGAAATAGGCCCTGCGCAAATTGCACATATATATTTATTTTGACTGCTAAATTTTTTTACAAGATCTATAACTCTTTCATTATCTCTTAAATTAGTTGCACCCGGCATTCCTCCAGGCAATACTAGAAAATCATAGTCTTCAATTTCTGAAGCATTAATATTCTTATCTGCCTTAACTTTAATATTATGAGATGAAATCACATCTTCTCCTTCAAGAGAAAAAGTATCACAGGTTACCTTTGCTCTTCTTAAAATATCAACTACTGTTAATGCTTCTAAAGTTTCAAACCCATTTGCAAGTAAAACTGCAACCTTTGCCATACAAATACCCTCCTTAATATATAATTTCTTTTATTTCATCACCTAAGTCAATAGCCATAAAACTACTTCCCTTACCAGCTCTATTTTGAAGCTTAATAGCATCAATTTCTACTTCCTTATGTTTTTTATTTTTTGTTATTAATTTTATTATATTATAGCTTGTAATAGCAAGTTCATTATTCATATAGCCGCTTTCTACCGATACTATATTACCGTAAATAACTTCATCATTTTCCTTTAGGCTTATTCCTGTTACTCCGGCAGCTACTTTTCCCATTGGATTTATATTATCTGATAAGAATTTAATTCCCATTCCTTTTTTAGTTATCATTAAAATTTCAGCAATTTCATCCTTATGAATACTAACTGATATAACTTCATCATTTTCAAATTTAAATTTATAGGCAGTTTGGAATAAATAGTTTCCTTCAAATTCAGAAAGGTAAGTTTTCTTTACCATTCCTTTTTTAGTAAATAAGTATATTAGTTTAATATCATCATACTCTTTTAAGGATATTAATTTTATTATCTTCTCATTCTTTTCTAGATTATCAATTATTATACTTAATGGAATTTCTCTCTCAAGTACACCTTTAATCATAAAAGCTGGTATTTTTATAACATTTCCCTTATTAGTAAATAATAAAAGTTCACTTAAAGTATCTGTATTTACTTTTAAATCATCCTTAATTTTAATATTATTGTAAGACTTTAATACTCCTTTATTATTTACACCAATATTAAATTCTATATATTCTAATTTTTCGGTATATTCCGCTTCTATCACTTCATCCTTTTCGGCTAGATTAAATAATGATAAAGGTAAAATATTTCTTGGTTGATTTTCTAATTTTGGAAGTTCTAAGTCAAAACTTAAACCTAATTTTGTTTTAATTTTAATAAATTCTTTTTCTTCTTCCTCATTAAGCATTATAACATTAACTAGTTCGTCATCAGCTTTAAGTTTAAGTGCTTGAAGCTTACTATAATTCGTTTGAAAATTATCTAATGAACTTTTCTTTATTCCGCCTTTTGAAGTTACAAATTGTAAGTATCTATTCGGCATAAAATTATCTACAGAAAAGACTTCTACTATTTTTTCCTCTTCAAGATTTAAACTTTTAATGAATTCCTCAATTCGCTCTCCCTTTTCCTTCCACTTTCCTTCTACAATATTTGTAACCTTTGCTTGATACATATTTCCCTTATTCGTAAAAAGTAATAAATTATGAGTTGTATTAGATTCAATTAAAAATCTTAGTTCATCTCCCTCTCTATATTCAATAGCTTCCGCATCTGAATTTGCTCTATTATAAGCCTTTGTAGATATTCTCTTAATAAATCCTTCCTTTGAAAGGGTAATCATTACATCTTCTACAACGATAAGTTCTTCAATATCTATCTTAGCTTCCTCATCATCTTTAACAATAGCTGTTTTTCTTTCACTTCCATACTTTTCTGCTATTTCTTTTAATTCAGTTTTTATAACCTTAAATAATTCCCTTTCATCTGATAATATTTTCCTTAATTTTTTTATTAGTTTTTCTAATTCATTATATTCCTTCTTAAAAACTTTTATTTCTAAACCTGTTAACCTATAAAGCATAAGTTCTAAAATAGCTTCAGTTTGTATTTCAGTAAAATTAAACTTATTCATTAAGTTAATTCCTGCATCTTTTTTAGACTTAGATTCCCTAATAGTTTTTATTACTTCATCTAAAACATCTATTGCCTTAATAAATCCTTCAACAATATGAAATCTTCTTTCTGCATTTTCAAGTTCTTTCTTTGTTCTTCTTGTTATAATTTCCTTTTGATGATTAACATAATGATGAATTATTGTTTTAAGCCCCATTGTTTGAGGCTTACCATCAGCTAGAGCCACCATATTAAAGCTTAAATTACATTGCAAATCTGACCTCTTAAATAAATATTTTAGCACCTTATCAGCTATATCTTTATCAGCAGATTTTTTTAATTCAATAACTGCCCTTATTCCATTTCTATCTGATTCATCTCTTATATCAATTATTGCCTCTAAAGCCTTTGAGTGCTTCTTATCTCCTGTCATTTCAGAAATAGTTTGAAGGAGTTTTGCCTTATTTCTTCTAAAAGGGAATTCGGTTATTACTATTCCCCATCTTCCATTTTCTAATTTTTCTATGCTTGTTTTAGCCCTAAGGGTTACCTTTCCTTCTCCTGTTTCATAGGCAGATAACAATGACTGTTCACCAATTAAAATTCCGCCAGTTGGTAGATCAGGCCCCTTGACATATTGCATTAGCTCTTTTGTAGTTATTTCATTATTATCAATATAAGCTAGTACTCCTTCTATTACTTCTTTTAAATTATGAGGTGGAATATTTGTTGCTAATCCAACGGCAATTCCAAAAGAACCATTTACTAATAGATTTGGATATTTACTTGGTAGAACAGTTGGTTCCATTTCAGTATCTGAATAGTTTGGAACCATATCTACAACATCTTTTTCTATATCTCTAAGCATTTCTAATGCTATTGGTGATAGTCTTGCTTCAGTATATCTCATAGCTGCCGCACCATCACCATCCATAGAACCCCAGTTACCATGACCATCTATAAGTGGTTCTTTAGTAGAAAAATCTTGAGATAAAATAACCATAGCATCATAAACTGATGTATCCCCATGAGGATGATACTTACCTAAGATATCTCCCACTATTCTTGCTGATTTATAATAAGGTTTATCTGGAAAAGCCTTTAATTTATATGCACCATACAATATTCTTCTATGAACAGGTTTTAGTCCATCTCTAACATCTGGCAATGCTCTATCCTTTGCAACTTCAATAGCATAGGGTAAATAGTTATCTGGCATTGCCTCTTCTAAAAGGATTTTTATTATATTATTATCCTTCGGTATATTGTTAACTTTTTTCGCCATAACATTTCTCCATTCTAACTATTTTAAAATTCACCATATTTAGATATATAAGCTTTTCTTGGTCCAACAACATCTCCCATTAATAAAGAAACCATTTTTTCTGCTTTAGCAGCATCTTCTACAGTTACTTGAAGAAGAGTTCTTGTTTCTGGATTTAATGTTGTTTCCCAAAGCTGATCTGGATTCATTTCTCCAAGACCTTTATATCTTTGTATTAGAGCTCCTTTTCCTATTTCTTTTTTTACAGCTTCTAATTCATCATCACTATAGGCATATTTATAAATTTCTTTTCCTTTAACATTTTTATATACCTTATATAAAGGCGGCTGCGCTAAATATAAATGACCATTAGTAATAAGAGGTCTCATATATCTATAAATATAAGTCATCCATAAGGTTCTAATATGGTATCCATCGACATCGGCATCACTTAGGATTATTATTTTATCGTATTTTAAATCCTCTTCCCTGTAATTTTCTAAGGTTCCAGTGCCAATAGCTGTGTTAAATATTTTTAATTCCTCTGAAGCTAGTACGTTTTCTAATTTTTGTTTTTCTGTATTCATAATTTTACCTTTAGAAGGCATTATGGTCTGAAAACGTCTATCTCTAGCCTGCTTTGCAGATCCACCCGCAGAATCTCCTTCCACAACAATAAATTCTGCTACAGAACTATCTCTTAAAGAGCATACTGCTACTTTACCAACTAATGGCGCGGCTCCCTTACCAATTTTTCTTTTTTCTGCTTCATTTATTTTTTTAATTTTTTCTCTTCTTTGAGCTGCTTGAAGGGCATTATTTATTAACATTGCAGCGATTTCTTTATTATCTTCTATCCATTCAGTAAATTTTAAATAAGATAATTCATTCATCATAGTATAAGCTTCACTGCTGCCAAGTTTAGTTTTGGTTTGACCTTCAAAGATAGGATTACTTATCTTAATCCTAATAATAGCAGTCATTCCTTCTCTTAAATCATCCCCCTCAAATTCCTTATCCTTTTCTTTTATAAGACCAAGTTTTCTAGCACCCTCTTTAAAAGCTCTAGTCATTCCTGTTTTAAATCCTGTTTCATGAGTTCCAGCTTCTGTTGTGGGAATATTATTTACATAGCTGGCTATATGCTCAGTTGTTGAGTCTGTAAATTGCACACATACTTCACCAAACATATTAATATCATTTATAGTCTTTTCACCTTCAAAAAATATCGGCTGCTGATGTATAGGGGTTTTACTTTCATTTAGGTATTCTATAAAATCTAAAAGCCCATTTTCAGAGTAATAAGTTTTTCTAAACTCCTCTTCTTTTCTTAAGTCTACCAACTCTAAATGTATTCCTTTATTTTGGAATGCTAATTCTTGTAATCTTTCATCTATCACATCAATATTAAAATCTATAGTTGAAAAGACTTCTTTATCAGGCATAAATGTAACTTTACTTCCTGTTTCGCTTGTTTTTCCTACAATTTCAAGTTTTGTGACTGGTGTTCCTGGCATATTTCTTTTTAATTCTTGATCATAAGCATAAGCAAATCTTTGTCTATATATATTCCCATTTTGATATACTTCTACTTCAAGCCATGTAGATAAGGCATTAACTACAGCTGCCCCAACACCATGAAGTCCTCCAGAGGTTTTATAATTTTTATTATTAAATTTACCACCAGTATGTAATTCAGTAAAAACCATTTCTACTCCTGATTTCTTTTTTACAGGATGTATCCCAGTAGGAATTCCCCTACCGTTGTCTCTTATAGTTATACTTTTGTCTTTATTAATAATTACACATGCTTTATCTCCATAGCCATTAGATATTTCATCTATAGCATTATCTAATATTTCCCATACACAATGATGTAAGCCTTTTGTACCTGTAGAGCCTATATACATCCCAGGTCTTACTCTTACTGGTTCCAACTTTTCAAGGGAAGTTAAATCCGTGACATCATAATTTTTCTTTATCTCATCGCTCATACAAACCTCCAAATACTTTTACATCTTTTTCTTTAATGTTAAACATAATAATTTTTATTTTAACATAATTAAATCCTAATTAAAAATATAAACCATTTTCTTTAACAATTCAAACATTAGTTCGCTAAAACCAAAAATAAAAGTGAGGGGACTTCCCTCACTTCTACTGCATATCAAGAATTTCTACATTTCTAATATGTTTAGTTGGATTCCATTCCTTATTATTTTTCTTAATTATACCTTCTAAGGTTATTGGTACCCAAGTCAAGGTATATAAAGAATATAATAAAAATCTAATAAAGAACTTTAATTTTTCTTTTCCTAATATAGTAAAGATTGAAATTAAAAATAACAAATTAAATAATAACTCTATTAAAAATACCTCTCCTTTGTAATTTAATCTTTTTGCTAATATAGGAAGGAAAATTGTACTTATTGCATAAAATGCAAACATTGTAAAGAATCCAATTGATATCTTTCTATCTAATTTTAGTATTAATGGTGTCATTAAAAATTGTATTAATGTAATAACCATTATTACTTTGTTTCCCAATAAATAGTTCATCATAAATATATCTTCACCAATCGGCAAATAACTGCCAGCAAAACTTAATAAAGCCGAAATTGCCATCGCTATAGTAATAAAAGGTTGAATAACATATAATGCACAATCCAAAACGTATAATCTTCTCTCTTTAATGCCTTTTTTTACTAACTTGGTGAAATATCTAGAAGCTACATCAGCAAATCCCTGCATCCATCTTCTTCTTTGCACCCAAGATTGTTTCAAAGTAAGAGGTTTCTCATCATAAATTATTGCATCATGAGCCCAACCTACTTTTTCTCCGTTTAATATCATCTTGCAGGTAAATTCTAAATCCTCAGTTAAACATTTAGCTCCCCAGCCATGTTCTTTTAAAAGTCTAGTATCAATAGCAAATCCAGTTCCACCTATTTGATTAGATAATCCTAAATTAGCTCTTGCTAATTGATACATTCTATTTTGTGTCCAAAAAGCAATTGAATACGAAGATGTAATCCAAGAATCATTTGGATTTTTGCTATCAATATATCCTTGTACAACTTTATAGCCTTCTTGCATTTTTGAATTTATTTCTTTACACCAATTTCTTGAAACTATATTATCTGCATCAAAAATAGCTACAACATCATATTTTTTTTGCATTCTAAATATTTTATCAAACATCCATTCTAAAGCAACGCCCTTACCTTTTTCTACCTTGTTAAATCTCTCATAAACTTTTACTCCATATTGTCTAGCAACCTTTGCCGTGTTATCAGTACAATTATCTGCAATAATAAAGATATCAAAAAGTTCCCTTGGATAATCCTGATTCAATAAACTTTCTATTAACTTGCCAATTACTATCTCTTCATTATGAGCTGCAACTATGAGGGCAAATTTATTTTTAGGCATGTAATTCTTTTTTTCTGCTTTCCTATGTAATCCAAAAAAAGATAAAATAAAATAATACATCATTATTAAAAAAACAAGAATTTGGAATACACCAGTAACAGAAAAAACTAACTTTTCCATTATATCAACTCCTATATAAAATGCGAAATTTGCTTGTTACAAATTTACTTCACACCTTTATCTAATATATTCCTATATCTACAAAAAATCAAGTATATAAATCTTAATTTTTGCTTAATTATCTCTTAACAATTAGAAGGCTTATGACATAATGGAAAAGTTTTATATATTTAATTTTACACAATTCCTTGAGAATACATTGCTTCTGCAACTTTAAGGAAACCTGCAATATTTGCTCCCATTAAAATATTTCCTTCATCACCATATTCCTTAGCTGCATTTTTTGCATTTAAATAAATGTCTTTCATGATATTCTTTAACTTATTATCTACTTCTTCAAAGGACCAAGAAGCTCTAACACTATTTTGACTCATTTCAAGCGCTGAAACAGCTACGCCACCTGCATTAGCTGCCTTAGCAGGACCAAATAAAACTCCTGCCTTTTGGAATACTTCTATTGCATCTAGATCTGTTGGCATATTAGCTCCTTCTGATACTGCTTTAACTCCATTTTTTACAAGTGTTTCTGCTGATTCCTTATTAATTTCCCCTTGAGTTGCACATGGTAGTGCTATATCACACTTAACTTCCCAAATCTTTCTATGATCTTCAAAGTATTTAGCAGTTGGTACTTTTTCTATATATTCTTTTATTCTTCCTCTTTTAACTTCTTTAATGTCCTTTATTACTTCAAGATTTATTCCATTTTCATCGTAAATATAGCCATTTGAATCACTCATTGCAACAACTTTAGCACCAAATTGATGAGCTTTTTCTAAAGCGTATATTGCTACATTTCCTGATCCTGAAATAACAACAGTACTATCTTTAAAACTTAAGTTTTTATCCTTTAACATCTCTTCAGTAAAATATACTAAACCATAACCTGTAGCTTCTGTTCTAACTAAGCTGCCACCATAAGATAATCCTTTTCCTGTCAATACACCTTCATAAGCATTTCTTATTTTTTTATAATAACCATACATATAGCCTATCTCTCTTCCTCCAACTCCAATATCGCCAGCTGGAACATCTGTATCAGCTCCTATATGCTTACATAATTCTGCCATAAAGCTTTGACAAAATCTCATAATTTCTCTATTAGACTTTCCTTTTGGATCAAAATCAGATCCACCTTTTCCTCCACCTATAGGAAGACCTGTTAAGGAATTTTTAAATATTTGCTCAAAACCTAAAAACTTTATTATGCTTTGATTTACTGTTTTATGAAATCTTAAACCACCCTTATAAGGACCTATTGCACTATTAAATTGTACTCTATATCCCCTATTTACTCTTACTTTTCCTTCGTCATCAACCCATGGTACTCTAAAAAAGATTTGTCTTTCAGGTTCAACTATTCTTTCTAATAATCCCTCTTCAATATACTCTGGATGTTTATCAAATACTGGCGCTAATGAAATTAAAACCTCTTTTACTGCATTTAAAAATTCTACTTCTCCCTTGTTTCTTTCTTCTACTTCTTTAATAACTTTTTCTACATACTCTTTGCCTAACATACTAAATTCAACTCCCCATTTTTATATTTGCTCATTTTATGATTTTTATATCACAAATAAACCGAATTAATAATTTATCAGTATTATACATCTATAAGTATATTTTTGTAAATATTTTTTTGTTATTTTTATGTTTTGTTATAATTTTTCTTGTTTTATTAACAAATTGATATTTTAACCGAAGAAAAAACTGTGTTTCCAAAGTTAATTTAAAAAAATAATGATATTATTAGACCTAACACAAGACCACCCATATGGGCAAAATTATCTATATTGGGAATAGTTATCCCTATTAATATGTTTAACAATATAGTCTCTATTATATTTTTAATATATAATTTTCCTATTTTCTTTTTATTTTTAAATCCAAAGATAAGCATAGCTCCCAATAGTCCAAAAATTGCTCCTGAAGCTCCAACAGATATTCCTTTAGAAAATAAATAACTAAAAACAGAAGCTCCTAATAATGAAAAAACATAAATTAAAATATATTTTTTTGTTCCATATACTTCTTCTACTTCTTTACCTATAATATTTAATGCACTCATATTAAAAAATAAATGCATTATACCTCCATGTAAAAAACCTGCTGTAATAAGCCTATAAAATTCTCCATTTTCTATTAAAATATTATATTTAGCCCCCATTTCAACTAAAGTATAAATATCTATATTAAACAATCTTCTAGAATTTATTATTTCTAATAAATATACGATTATATTTATTAGTATGATAGTATAAGTAATTTTATATTTTGTTAATTCTAGCCTTTTCTTTTTTCTTTTATTATTAATAATTAAATTTATTATTGGTACATAAACTTTTGTACCTTCTCCATAATAAAGAATCTTGTTACTCTCTAATGAGAAAATTAGTTTATTATAGTTAGCTTCTATAAAATTTAGTTCTCTCTTTTTAGTTATTACTATATTATTTATAAAAAAGGGTTTATTTAAACTTTTTGATAAAAACTCAAAACATTCATTATAAGTGCTTGTATCATCTTCTTCTGTTACTATTACAGCTGCATAATTTTCACCAAGATCAAGTAATGCAACCCATCTATTTAAATTCGTAAAAGCACTATAATAGTCCTTAATAAAAAATTTTAATTCCTTTGTTAAAATATTGAAAAAATCCCTTTCAAACTGCTCCAAAAAAACACCTCGCTATATCATTTATAATTTCTTATTTAGCATTTCACCTTTATTTATTTCACAATATAAAAAGAATTGACAGTTGACAACTAGGAGTTTTCCTCAACTGTCCACTGTCATTTATTAATTATTCATTAAAGGATTATAAAAAATATCTATTCTTTAATTTCTTTTTCTAACATATCTAAAAGCTGATTAAATCTTGAAATTGTAGCCTCTAATGGTTTTGAAGTTGTCATATCCACACCTGCATTTTTGAGTATTTCTATTGGATAATCACTTCCGCCACTCTTTAAGAAACCAATATACTTAGATACTGCATCTTTTTCCTTATCTAAAATTGATTTTGCAAAAGCAGATGCTGCTGCATATCCAGTAGCATATTGATATACATAGAAATCAGAATAGAAATGAGGTATTCTTGCCCATTCACTATCTATTTCTTTATCAACTACCATTGATGGTCCAAAGTATTTTACATTCAAATCATGCCAAGCTTTATTATAATCTGTAGCAGTTAATGATTCTCCTTTTTCTATACTTTCATGAGTAAATAATTCAAATTCTGCAAACATCAATTGTCTAAATACTGTAGTTCTAATTTGTTCTAGTTCTTGATTTATTAAGAATAGCTTTTTCTTTTTATCCTCTTCCTTATTTATTAAATGATGAATTAATAAAGCCTCATTTGTTGTTGATGCGACTTCTGCGCAGAACAAGGTATATCCAGCATAAATATATGGCTGCTCTTTTCTAGAATAATAAGAGTGGATTGAGTGCCCCATTTCATGAGCTAAAGTGGATACATCATTTAATGTATAATTATAATTTAAAAGTACATAAGGCATTGTTTTATAACCGCCCCAGGAGTAAGCTCCTCCTCTTTTTCCTTTATTTTGATAAATATCTATCCAGCCATCCTTAATTCCACTATTAAATATTTGTAAATATTCTTCTCCTAAAGGAGCTAAACCTTCTGTAATTATATTTACAGCTTCATCAAATTCTATATGTTCCTTTGGCATTTCGATTACAGGTACATATAAATCATACATATGAATTTCATCTAATTCTAAAAGTTTCCTTTTTAAATCTACATATCTATGAAGTGATTTAATATTATCATTAATAGTTTTTATAGAATTTGTATATACTTCAACAGGAATTTCATTTGGCTTTAAGGATGCCTCTAAGGCAGAATTATACTTTCGTATTTTAGCACTAAAATTAAAGTTTTTTATTGAACTTGTTAATGAAGTTGCTAAAGTATTTTCTAACTTCTTATATTCGCTAAATAAGGCTGTGAATGCTTCTTTTCTAACTTTTCTATCCTTACTTTTAATAAAAGTTGAATAGTTTGCTTCTGTTAATTCTACTTTTTCTCCATCTTCATCAGTTATAGTTGGGAATTTCATATCTGCATTAGTTAACATATTGTGTATTGTACTTGGTGCGTCAAGACAGTCTGAAACTTTTGCTAATAATTCTTCCTCTTTTTTAGTTAAAATATGAGGTTTTTCTTTTAAAATATCCTTAAACATGAAATCATACATTTTAAATTCTTCATTATTATTAATAATACTTTCAATATATCCATCTTCAAAGGATAAAATTTCTGGTACAAAATAAGATGTAAAAGATGAAAACTCTGCTAAATAAGCGTCAATTCTATTCATCATTGCTTGATACTTTGTATTTGAAGTATCTTCATCACTCTTTAAATGAGCATAAATGTATATATTTTCTACTTTTATATCAAGTTCTTCACTCTTTTTTAAATATTCAAGGAGAAGCTTCTCATCTTTTAACCTTCCTTCAAAAGTTTTTAGTATTGGTGCTTCTTCTTTTACTTCTTTAAAGGCTTTTTCCCAAGCTTCATCATTAGGGAAAATCTTATTTACTTTCCATTTGAATTTTTCCTCTATTTCTTCTCTGCTTTTCAGCTTTTTTAAATCACTCATAATACTGCCTAATACTTAGGCCCTCCCTTCTACATATATTCTTCTTCTTTGCCCTTAATATCATTAAAGACCTTTTCCATAGTTAAATCAATTAAACCTAAAGCTTTTTCTATTTTTTCCTTCATAATATTATAATCCTCAACATAGTTAAATTTTATTAAAAATGTTGGATTATATTCATCTAAAACATCTTCTATTTCAAAATCATTTTCTTTAAAAATTTCATAATTAAAAAGATCATATATAGCAGAGTATTCCCATTCTTCAACATCTTTATTTGTATCAAAGTATAAATTTACAATTCCATTTAAAACAAAAAATTTTTTTACATATTCAGCTCCCTCTGAAACCTGAAAGCTGCCTAACTCTTTTGTTATAAATCCTGTTTCACTATCCTTTTCCATTAATACTAAACTTGAAAAATCCATATTTCTTCCTCCAATATACTTACTTTAGTTTTTCAACTTATCTATATTATATGTTTTATTCAGAATATAAATCAACCTATAAAAGTGCATAGAACTTATATTTAATGCATAGTTCACAAGTTTAATATTATAAATTTTCTAAATTTAAAAAACTAGGAAATAATTTCATTCTAAGCTGTGAATTATGCACTATAATCAAAAAAATTGCTTTTCAATATCTAAATATGGCAATACTATTGATAATAAAATAAAGTGTATATTATAAAGTTATTCTTGCAAGTCATTTGCATTTTCATATATAATAGAAAAAGAAATTTTAGGAGATGATTATTAAATGATTAATATAAAAAACCTATGTTTTTCATATTCTAATAAGCCACCTTATGCATTAAATAATATAAACCTCACTATTCCTGATGGTGTTTATTTATCTATTATTGGCGAAAATGGAAGTTGTAAAACTACACTAATAAAATTAATTTTAGGAATTCTAAAGCCTAATTTAGGTTCTATTGAAATAAGTACCAATAATATTGGATATGTTCCTCAGAGACTTGATTCTTTTAATTCTCAATTCCCAATTACAGTTAAGGAAGTCTTATCATGTCATAAAAAATCCTTAAAAAATAAAAATATTAATATCTTAGACATTCTTAAAATAGTTAATATGAATGATTATAAAAACAAATTGTTAGGAATGTTATCAGGCGGACAGCAACAAAGAGTTCTAATCGCAAGAGCTTTAATGGGAAATCCTGATATTATTATTTTAGATGAACCTTCTACTGGAGTTGATGAAATAAATCAAAAAGAAATTTATAGTATATTAAGAAAATTAAATAAAGAAAATAAAAAAACTATTATTTCTATTGAACATAATATTAATATTGCTTTAGAAAATTCAACTCATATATTAAGAATAAATAATGGAGAAGTTAAACTTTATACTGTTGAAGAATATAAAAAAATTAGAAATAATAATTTGGATTTAGATAATGTTATTTAATTTCTTTATTTCGGAAAGGTAGATTTTATGTTTCAATTAGATTTTATGCAGAATGCTTTTATTGCTGGAATAATTATTTCAATACTTTGTCCTTTTATAGGCCTTTTTTTAGTACTAAGACGCTATTCTACAATTGGTGACACTCTATCCCACTCTTCCTTTGCTGGTGTAGCCATAGGTCTTGTTTTGGGTATTAATCCAATATTATCAGCATTCTTATTTACTACTATCTGCGCTATAGTTATTGAATTTCTAAGAGGTTATTATAAGAAATATGCAGAACTTGTTATGTCTATAGTACTTACCCTAAGCCTTGGAATTGCAATTCTATTAATAAGCAGCGGGAAAGCATCAACTAAGGTTAACTCTTATTTATTTGGAAGTATTTTAACAGTTTCCAGCGAAGATATAAAGTTAATTTTTATTGTTGGAATTATATCATTACTTACTCTGATATTTTTATATAATAAGCTTCTTTATATAACCTTTGATGAAGAGGGTGCTAAAACTTCCAACATTAATGTAAAATTAATAAACTATATTTTCACTATTTTAGTTGGAGCAACAATTTCAATGTCTATTAGAGTTATGGGCTTACTAGTTATCTCATCAATTATGATAGTTCCTGTTGCAACTGCAATGCAATTAAAAAAGGGATTTAAAACGACTTTAATTTCTTCTATTATTTTTGGAATGATAGATATACTTTTAGGGTTAAGCTTATCTTATTATATTGATAGTGCTCCAGGAGGAACCATTGCTATTACTTCAGTTATTACCTTAACAATAGTTATAATAATCAATAAATTTTTAAATAATAAATAAAAAAATTCAAGATTAGTTTCTTGAATTTTTTTTATCCTTACACTCTTCACAAACACCCTTAAGTTCTAATTTATGTTCTGTTAAACTAAAACCTGCCTGGGCTTTAATAATTTCTTCTATTTCTTCCATAGGACATTGAATTTCCACACTTTTATTACATAAATCACATTTTAAAAGATGTTTATGTCCTTCTTTTTTTAAAACATAAAGGGCTGGACCATCTATATTTATTTTCTTGATTATTTCTTTCTCTTCAAATAATTCTAATGTTCTGTAAATGGTACTAAGATTTAAATTTTCATATTGCTTTTTACATAAATCATATATATTTTCTGCAGAAAGACCTTTATTTGAAGATTTTAATATATTTAATATTGCAATTCTTCCACTCGTTATTCTTATATTATTATCTTTTAAATACCTTTCCCAGCTCATATTTTTCTCCTAACGTAATTTAATAATTTTATTATATCACTAAAACTAAATATGTTAAACACCGAAAACTATCATCTTTAGCCCGAGACAAATTAAAATAAATCCACCTAATATATCAGCATATTTATTTACAAAGTCTATTTTCCTTATATATTTACAAGTAAAGAAACCTACCAAGCAAATTAATAATGTTACTAAACCTACTATTAAAGAATATAAAAAAATTACAATAAATTTTGTTGAATAAAGGCTAGTAAAACCAACTACCAATGCATCTATGCTAACTGAAATTCCTAGTATTATATACATTGTTTTTTTAATTAACAATGCATCATCAGTATCTTCTTTTTTAAAGGAATCTATTATCATTATAATACCAAGCAAAAATACAGTGATTCCGCCTAAAATATCAGGAATTGTTACTATGTATTCATTAAATAGCCTTCCTTGAATTCCCCCTAATAAAATAAATAAAAATTGAAAAAAAGAAAATGATAAAATAAATGCTATTTTACTCCTTCTCTTAAGCTTTGGATTTATACCAAGACTTATTGTAAGCCCCAAGGCATCCATACCTAATGCCATAGCAACAAAAAATATATCTTTTAAAGTCATTTTTTCCCTCCCTAGTTTATCATATCTACCCTTCTTTACTATTTTATTAATTAGCACCATATTTATGATGATTTTTTTTGCAAAAAAAACTTTTATTTCGACAGAAATTGTTGTATATTATTATATAGCGTATATAAATAACAAAAAGTATATCACATTTACTATTTTTAATAAAAGGAGAGTATAATAATGGCTAATTGCATAGTTGCACAATCTGGAGGACCAACTTCTGTTATAAATTCAAGTGTCGTTGGTATATTAAAAGGAAATAAAGACTTAGGAGCTTATGATAAAGTTTATGCTGGTTTAAATGGAATTGAAGGAATTTTAAATGGAAATATAATTGATTTATCAAATTTTTCAGATGATGAAATAGAGGAATTTAGATATACACCATCCTCTGGCCTTGGTTCTTGCAGATATAAAATGAAAAATATTGAAGAATCTACTGAAGAGTATGATAAGCTTATAGATATATTAAAAGCAAATAATATTAAAGCCTTCTTTTATGTTGGAGGCAATGATTCAATGGACACTATCGCTAAGCTTGGCAAATATGCAAAATTAAAGAATATAGATATTAACTTTATAGGTATTCCAAAGACTATTGATAATGATTTAATGTATACTGATCATACTCCTGGTTTTGCTAGTGCTGCGAAATTTATAGCTACTACAACCTTGGAAACATATCTAGATGCATCAGTTTACATAAATAATGGAATATTTATATTAGAAACTATGGGAAGAGATACAGGCTGGTTAGCTGCCGCTGCTTGTATGGCAAGAATTAATAATAAACCTGCTGCAGATTTTATTTATTTACCTGAAGTAGTTTTTGATGTAGAAACTTTTCTTATAGATGTAAGAAAAAAATTCCAAGAGCAAAACAAAGTATTTATAGTTGTTTCAGAAGGAATAAAAAATAAAGAAGGTAAATTCTTATCAGAAATTCCTCAATTTGGCGATGATAAATTTGGTCATGCCCAATTAGGTGGTATTGGAAATTACCTTAAGAACCTAATAGTGAATTCTGGTATAACAACTAGAGTTAAAGCTTTAGAGCTTGGTATTCTTCAAAGATGTGCAATGCATTGTGCATCAAAAACAGATTTAGATGAAGCCTTTAATGCTGGATATTCAGGCATAAAATATTCACTTGAAAATAAAAGTGGTTATATGGTAGCAATTAAAAGAGAAAGTAATTCTCCATATAAGACGTCTCACTTTTTAATTGAAGCAGATAAAGTTGCAAATAAGGTAAAATATTTCCCTGTAGAATTAGTTAATGAAAAAGGAAATCATATAAAAGAAGAAGCTTTAGAATACTTCTTACCTTTAATTGAAGGCTCTCCTTCTATTAAATTTAAAGACAATTTACCAAAATATAAAGTAATAAGATAAAAAAGTTGCTATGTTGCAGCTTTTTTATTTTTATATTTAAAATTTAATTTTCATTCTAAATTAAATAAAAATATATTAGCTTATATAATAATTATTGTTGTTTGATTGGTATAATTCCTTATAGTATAATAAAATTCAGATTATGAATTTTACATATGTTTATATAAATAAACTAGGAGGAAAAAATGATAGTTTTAAGTTGTAAATCCATATCTAAAAGTTATGGAATAAAAGAAATCTTAAAAGATGTTACTTTCTCAATCAATGAAGGAGACAAAGTTGGAATTATTGGAGGAAATGGGGAAGGTAAATCTACTTTATTTAAAATTATTTCAAAGGAATTATCTTATGATTCAGGAGAAATCTTTATTGACAAGAATAAAACTATCGGTTATTTAAGTCAAAATATAGATTTAGATTTAGAAAATACTATTTATGAAGAAATGAATTTAGTATTTAAAGAATTTATTGATATTGAAAATAAATTAAAAGAATTAGAAATAGAAATGAATCAACCTTATGATGAAGTTAACGCATCCTATTATGATAAATTAATAAAAAAATATACAACATTACAAGATCTATATACAAATAAAGGCGGCTACAGCTATAAAGGTGAAATATCAAGGGTTTTAAAAGGGCTTGGATTTTTAGAAGAAGATTTTAACAAAGTAATAGGAACTCTTAGCGGAGGTCAAAAAACAAGAGCTTCTCTATGTAAGCTTCTTCTTAGAAATCCAGATATAATTCTATTAGATGAGCCTACTAACCATTTAGATTTAGATGCAATAGAATGGCTTGAAGAATACTTAACAACTTATAAAGGTACGGTTTTAGTTATTTCCCACGATAGATTCTTTTTAGATAAAGTAACAAACAAAACCTTTGAAGTAATCAATGGACATGTTAATTGTTATAATGTAGCTTATACAAAATTTATTGATCAAAGACGAAAAAATTATGAAGCCCAACTTAAAGCTTATAATTTGCAACAAGCAGAAATAAAAAGACAAGAAGCTATTATAGAAAGATTTAGAAGCTTTAACAGAGAAAAAAGCATAAGAGCTGCAGAAAGCAGAGAAAAAGCCTTAGAAAAAATAGAAAGAATAGAAGCTCCTGATAAAGAAAAAGACCCGTCTAAAATAAAGTTTGAAACTGCTGTAAAAAGCGGTTATGATGTGCTCCATGTAGAAAACTTATCTAAAAGCTACGGAAACAAGACTCTTTTTTCTAACCTAAATATGGATATAAAAAGAGGAGAAAAAGTAGCCTTAATCGGTGAAAACGGGAGAGGAAAAACTACATTATTTAAAATAATTCTTGATAAAATTAAGGCTGATAATGGTAAAGTTATTTTAGGAACTAATGTAAATCCAGGTTACTATGATCAAGAGCAATCTGACCTTAATTTAAATAAAACAATAATAGATGAAGTATGGGATGAATTTCCTAGCCTTACTGTTACTAAAATAAGAAGTATACTTGCTTCCTTTTTATTTACTGGTGAGGATGTCTTTAAGGTCATAAATACTCTAAGTGGTGGAGAAAAATGCAGGATAAATTTACTAAAATTAATGTTATCAAAAGCTAATTTCCTATTATTAGACGAACCTACAAACCATCTAGACATCATCTCTAGAGAAGCTCTAGAAGATGCTTTATTAAGCTATGATGGTACAGTATTAGTAATATCTCATGATAGATACTTCCTAAATAAAGTAATTAATAAAATCCTTGAATTAAATGAAGATGGAATAAAGGAATATCTAGGAAACTATTCCTACTATCAAGAAAAAAAGATAAATCCTCATAGATTTGAAATTATCGAAGAAATTGCTAACGGAAAAACAAAAACTCAAATAAAAGAAGAACGTAAAAAGAAAAAAGAAAAAGAAAAAGAAGAAAAAGCTTTAAAAATAAAATTAAAAAAATTAGAAGATGATATCGCTAAATATGAAGACATGCTATTATCATTACAAGAAAAGCTATGCTTAGAAGAAGTTTATTCAAACCCAGTAGAAAGCGAAAAAGTAAATAAAGAAATTAAAAATATTGAGGAAACAATAGAAGACCTTTACGCAGATTGGGAAAGCTTAATCAATTGACAATTTCAATTAATTTTCAAATAAACTGAAAATCCAAAATAAAAAGGGCTATCATATTAACACGACAGCCCCTTTTTTCATAATTCAGTAAAGCTGAATTATTTATTTAATTTTCCATTGCAAACTGTCAATTGTCAACTGCTATTCTAAACTCCAGTAGATCCAAATCCCTTATCTCCTCTTAAAGCTTCAGAAAGTTCCTCAACTTCTTCTACATCAACTTTCCAAACAGGTTTTACTACCATTTGAGCAATTTTCATTCCCTTTTCAACTTTAAAAACTTCTTTTCCATGATTAATAAGTATTATTCCTATTTCTCCTCTATAACCTTCATCTATAGTTCCTGGAGTATTTAATACTGTAATCCCATTTTTTAAAGCTAATCCACTTCTCGGCCTAATTTGAGCTTCAGTTTGAAATGGAAGTTCTATTTTTATTCCTGTTCTTATTAAAGCACTTTCTGTAGGATTAATAACTTTTTCTTCTATAGAATATAAATCTAATCCTGCATCATTATAATGAGCATAATTAGGCAGTATTGCATCTTCATGTATTCTTTTTACTTTTAATTTAAATTCGTTCATTTTTATTCCTCCTCTATTGTATATTTTATATTTTACCATATTTTTTATTTCAAAAAAAATATATCGTACAAAATCCCATAATTAATAAAAATTCACAAATTATATTAATTTTAAATTAATATAATTTGTGAAATATAAAGCTTTATGTGTAATAATTATTATTTTTTAACTGTCTTTAATCTATTAATAACAATAATTTTAGTAGACTTATTTTCATCATCAACAGTAAACTCATTCCAAGTATGATAAATTGGTTTTTCAAAATATTTTCTATCAACTATTGATATTACCCTATAACATCCATTATCCAAATTATCAAATACTACTTTCCCATCATCATCAGTTAATTTAGATTGCTTAAGCTTCGGTGAAATTCCTTGTAATAAGTATAAATTAACTTTTGCACCCTTTAAATTTGCTCCATTATAATTGCCTAATTTTACAATAACTTCAATGGTACCAGCAGCTTCATTATCTTTATTATCAATATCAAAATCATTATTTAATATATCTTCATCTTCTATAAAGCTTTCTTTTGCAGATAAATTATCATCAATTTTAATTTTCATATATACCTCCAATCACAATATAGTTACATAATATGAACAAGCTTGTGATTTGGTGATAAAATTTAATAATTTTATAATAACATCTTTTCTGCATCAGCAAATTCAAGAGGCTTGCTAAAATAATATCCTTGTAATAAATCACAGTTTATACTTTTTAAATAATCATATTGCTCTTTTGTTTCTACTCCTTCCGCAACCACTATTAAATTTAAATAATGGGAAAGTTCTATAATAGTATCAATTATATATTCGCTTTTCTCTTCAATAACAATTCCATCTATAAAACTCTTATCTATTTTTAAAGAATCAATAGGCAATATTCTTAAATAACTTAAAGAAGAATAACCAGTTCCAAAGTCATCTAAAGCTAAAGATACTCCTAATTTTCTTAACTGCTTTAGTTTTTCTATATTTTTCTCTGGATACTTCATAATAACACTTTCAGTAATTTCAAATTCTATATAACTAGCATCTAAATCATACTTCTTTAAGCTAGCTTCTATAAAAGGAAGTATTTTTTCACTCCTAATTTGCACATCAGATAAATTAATAGCAATCTTAAATTTTTTGTTTGTTTTTAAAGAAAGTTCCTTACATTTTTTAATACATTCCTCTATTATATAATTACCTATCGGTATTATTAAACCTGAAGATTCTGAAATAGGAATGAACTCCTTAGGTGAAACCATTCCCAAAGCCTGACACTCCCATCTTGCAAGAGCCTCAAAACCTATTACTTCTTCTGTCTCTGTATCTATTTTAGGTTGAAATAGCACTTTTATTTCATTATTATCTAAAGCAACCCTTAACCTCTTTTCTATTTCAAACTCCCTATTTAATATTTCTAACATATTCATATCAAATATTTCATATCTATTCTTACCATTTATTTTTGCTAGATACATAGCCATATCAGCCCTCTTTAATAATGTGTTAATATCTTTTCCGTCAGAAGGATAGATACTAACACCAATACTTAAGGTACAAAAAACCTCTATATCATTAATAGAGATAGGTTTGCTTAATTCCTTAATTATATTATCTAGCATACTTTTAATATCATCTATTTCTAACACCTTGTATTTTACTAATAAAAACTCATCACCGCCATATCTAGAAAAAAGAGAGTTTTCTATTTCCATTCCTTTTATTATATTTGTAAATTCAACCAATAATAAATCCCCAACATCATGTCCATAAGTGTCATTAATATATTTAAAATTATCTAAATCAATAAAAATAACAGCAAAACTTTCATTAGGATTTTCTTCTATAAAATTCCCAACTTCTTTAAAAAAATATCTTCTATTAGTAATTCCTGTAACCTCATCATTATAACTTAAAAAATTATTTTCAAGTTCTTTTTCCTTTCTAATTGTAATATCAGAAAGGGCTCCAAATATAAATACATCTCCATTTTTCTCCAATGTCTTTTTTCCTTTGCTTTCAAGCCACCTTATTTCATTATTCTTATTTAAAATTCTAAATTCTATTGAATAAAATTCATCTGTTTTAGAACTCATTATTTTCATCATTTGCTTATCATACTCAGAAAGATCATCTTTGTATATATAACTTCTCCACTTTGTATAAGATATTACAATATCTTTATCTCCTTCAAAATCAATATATTCTCTAATTCTTTTATTTAATGATATAACATTTTGTCTAACATTCCACCAAAAAGCAATATCTTTAGACCCTTCAACTGCCAATCTATTTTTATTTTCAATAGCTTTATTGATATTTTCTTGCTGCTTTTTTTCAGTAATATCCTTTATCATTCCTGAAATTATAAAAACACCGTCTCTAAAATTACTTCTTATTTGAATTTCTACTGTTATTCTTTGTCCTAAATCATTAATCATATTGCTTTCTAAAGAAAAATTATCTATAATTTTATCTTTTATCATCTCATCAAAAAATAGTTTTAACTCATTTCTATCTTCTTCTGCTATATAAGAAAATAAATCTAATAACTTAATATTTTCCTTGTCTATCGATAGCAAATTTTTTATTTTAGGAGATATATAAAATTCTTCTGTTTCACTATTCCATTCCCATAGAACAGCCTCTAAAAAATCTATAGCCATGTCATATTTGCTTTTATTAGCTTCTGATACTTTATACAAATTTCTATACTTTTTATTTAAATATATTAATGAAATAATTAATATTATATTCATAAATATCATCAAATTGAAAATTATGTAATCATTTATTAAATTCTCTTTTAAAAGAAATATAAAAAAGCATATACCTATAACTACAAAAGCTAAACTTTTGTTTCTTTTCCCCAATTTTATCACCTATGCCTTCTCTACTTATTACTTTTTATTATCATTCTATCATATTTTTCCTAAAATTAACATATTTTTTAGTTTTTATATTTCTACATTACTTCCATTTATTATATACTTTATTGTTAATTATAATTGGTATACTAATTATATAATAAATTAAAATAGTGTAAAATTCATTTCATTATTACACTAACTAGGAGGGAAATTTATGAAAAATAATATTTTTACTAAGATTATAAGTTCCTCTTTAATAATTCTGCTGTTTTTACTACTTTTTCCTATAAAGACCTTTGCAACTTCTAATGATAAAGTTATTTATTTAACCTTTGATGATGGTCCTGGAGGAAAGGTTACCGAAGAAATATTAGATATTCTAAAAAAAGAAGATGTTAAAGCGACCTTTTTTATTATATCATCTCAAGTGAAAGGTCAAGAAGATATTATTCTTAGAATAAAAAATGAAGGTCATAGTATAGGACTTCATAGTCACACTCATGATAGAAAGAATTTATATTCAAGCAATGAAGCTTTTTTAGAAGAAATGTTAAAATGTCAGGAAATCCTCTATGAAGTCACTGGAGAAAAGTACTATATAATTCGTTTTCCTTTTGGCTGCAATAATAAATCTTATAAATTAGATCAATCTTTAGTTGATTTACTTCATAGAAATAATTTTAAAATATATGACTGGACAGGAGATTGTGGAGACGGAGCCAATTGTAAATTACCTATAGATATAATAATAAGAAACTCTACAAAACTTGCAAACTCAGATGGAAATATTGTAATGCTTATGCATTGTTCTGCAATAAATAAAAATACAGTTTCTGCTCTTCCTTCTATAATTAAATATTATAAAGATAATGGATATAGCTTTAAAGTAATCAATGAAAATACTGAAGAAATATATAAGTTTATAAAAAAATAAATAAAGGACAAAAAGTCCTTTATTTATTTTTTTATTAAATTTTTAACTTATTTATAGCTAATGATCTTACAATGATTTTATAAAGAATAGTTCCTATTATTAAATTTAATATTGCAGCTGGTAATACAACAGCAATAATTAATTGAATAAATTCTCCTGGTAAACCTACTAAAAAGAAAGCAGATGTTAAGAAAGTAAATCCACTAATGGCTGTTCCAAAAGGTAAAGCAATGCAAATCTTTATATTCTCCTTTACTTTATCTCTTGTTGCCAAAAAGAAAAAGAAAATAATATTCCCTGTAATAATTTTATCAATTATATTAGGTACTTGTCCTCCTGGAAACTTTGTTGTTAATGCTGTAAATATTCCAATTATTATACTAGATATTAATGTTGTTTTATAATCTTTATTTAAATATATTATTATAATTAGCAGCATTATTGCAAAATCCGGCTGCATTGGAAACCCAAGAGCAGGAGTTATTTGGTGTAATAAAGCCCCTAAAGCTAATAGTATAGCATTAATTGTCATTTTTCTAATATTATTATTTGTATTCATATTTATACCCCCAATTTTCATATATTTTTTATTGCTTATTGTTTTGCTTAATGTATCTATACTTCATGCCATAAGAATCCCCCCCTTTTCAGCTAATAACTAAAACAAATCTTAGTATAAATATTTTTATATAATAAAAAACGCCCTATACAAAAATGTATAGGACGAATATAACCGCGTTGCCACCTATATTCCTTTAAAAAGGCTCTCTATTCAGGTACTATCATACCCTATTCCTTGTATCGTAGGACTTACGGATCAGCTACTTTAATAAATTTCGCTTCACTCCTCAAAGGCCCATTCACTATTTGCTACGGTACTGAAATCTCACCACCTTCAGCTCTCTTTAACCTTGCACAATAGCTACTATTCCTTCTCAACGGATTATTCTAATGTATTTTTATTAATATTCTATGATCCTTCTTGCAAATTGTCAATACTTTTAATAAATTTTTCCTTATTCGGTGTTATTATCATAATTATAAATAAAAAGGTTAATAATAATCCTTTTACAATACTAGAACCACTAATACTCCACCAAACTCCGTCAATTCCCAAACTAGTATATTTAGTTAATAATATTGCTGCCGGTATTCTTAATCCAGTAAATACTCCCCCTACCCAAGATGGAGTAATTGTATTTCCAAAACCTGAAAAAGCACCTGTGGTAGTTATTTCTAAACACATAAATAATTGAGAGTATCCTAAAATTCTCAAATAATCTGCACCTTTTAACATAGCTTCTTTTTCAGGTATAAACAAGGTAAAAACTATATCTCCAAAGAATATAAACAATACAGTAGCAAAAATTCCAATCATAGATGATATTAAAATTGTTGCCCTATATCCTTTTAATATTCTATCCCATTTACCTGCTCCATAATTTTGCCCTATGTATACTGTTAGTGCTGCTGAAAATCCTTCAGCAGTCATCCATGAAATTGCTTCTATTTGGGAACCTACCTTTTGAACAGCAATTGCTACTGCTCCATACTGGGCGATTATCCTTCCTATTATCATTGCAAAAAAGGTAAATAAGCAATTTTGAGAAGCTGTTGGAATTCCATACTTACATACTTTATATATATACTTTTTATCAATATATTTTCTATTTTTTAAGCTTAAACTATAGCCATTTCTTATAAAGGATATACCAAATAGCAATGTAGCTATCGCCTGAGCTAAGACTGTTGCAATTGCCGCTCCTGCTACCCCAAGCTCAGGAAATATTCCTAAGCCAAAAATAAGAATTGGATCAAAAACTATATTAAATACTAATCCTACTGAATTTATTAAAAAAGGTATTTTGCTATTACCCGACGCATTAAAAATCCCAGTAAACAATGGATTTAAAAAGGTAAAAATCAGTCCTAAAGCCACAATTATTAAATACTCTTGAGAAAGTTTTATAATATTTGCATCTCCTAATTTAAAAAATCCTATTAACTGCTTATTGAATGTAATTACAATAAGAGTATAAATAATAGCCATTATTATATTCACTAGAAAACTATTATATATAAATTTATTTTTACCTTTATAATCTTCTTTTCCAATAGATTGAGACACTCCTATTTCTGCCCCCACTTTAGTTATATATACTAATGAATTTCCAAACCAAGTGAAAAATCCAGCTGTTCCTACAGCTGCAACAGCATGACTCCCAAGTCTTCCTACCCACATCATGTCTACCATATTATAAGCCATTTGTATAAAAGAAGTTCCTAATATAGGCAATGAAAGCTTAAGTAATGTACTTAAAATATTTCCTGTTACTAAATTATTAGTTTTTTTCATATGTGCCTCCTTAAATTTAATCACTCTACATTATATATTAACTTTATTTTTTTTGACAAGGAGTTTTACTATAATAAGATAATTTCACAAAAAAAAGGCATTAAATGCCTTTTTTACTTAACATATTTATTATATTATCAAATTCTTGTGGCTTGCTATAATAATAACCTTGTACTTTATCACAATTAATACTTTTTAAATATTCTACCTGTTCTTCCTCTTCAACACCTTCAGCCACAACAGTAATATTTAATTTATGTGACAATTCAATAATATTTTCTATAATATATTTACTTTTGTTATTCTTTTTCATATCAATTAAAAAACTTCTATCTATTTTTAAAACATCAATTGGAAGTTTTGTTAAATGATTTAAAGAAGAATAGCCAGTTCCAAAATCATCTAATGCTATTGAAGCACCTAACCTTTTTAATTCCATTAAACACTCTATATTATTATCAACTGATTTCATTAACATACTTTCAGTTATTTCAAGTTCAATATATTTTGGAGGTACATTATATTCTTTAACTAATGAATTAAAATAGCTAACTAATCCCCCATCTCTTAACTGAATTTCTGATAAATTGACAGCGATCTTAAAATTATCATAGCCTTCATCAAGTAAATACCTTATCTTTGAAAACACTTCTCTTAAAACAAATTTACCAATAGGTATAATGAGTCTTGTACTCTCTGAAATTGGAATAAATTCCCCCGGGCTTATAAAACCAATTTCTCTACTGTTCCACCTAAGCAATGCTTCAAAACCATCAACTTCATTATTATGTAATTTAATTTTAGGCTGAAAAACAACATACATTTCATTTTTTTCTAAAGCATTTCTTAAGCCTTTATGTATTAAATATATTCTATTTATTTCTTCTGATATTTTATCATTGAACATCTGCTTTTGATTTTTTCCATTGGTTTTAGCTTTATATAAAGCTGAATCAGCACTTTTCAAAAGGGATTCGAAACTTTGACCATCATCTGGAAAAAGCGAAACTCCAATACTTGTAGTTGTATAAATATTCTTGTCACTTATAATATAAGAATTTTCAAAAAGACTCATTATCTTTCTTGTAAAATCATTAATTTCTTCTATTGAATTAATATATGGCAGAAATACTATAAATTCATCAACGCTGAATCTACAAGCATATTTTTCATCTCTAACTAACTTTTTTAATTTATTAGAAAATTCTATTAAATACAAATCACCAGCTTCATGTCCACAGGAGTCATTTATAAATTTGAAATTATCTAAATTTATCATTATAAAAGCTCCTCTTTTTTTTAAGCGAATATGATTTCTAATTTCTTCATTTATTATTCTTTTAAAATTCTTTTTATTATTAAGACCAGTAAGTTCATCATAGGATACTAATCTTTCTAATTCAACTTCTAATTTTTTCTCTCTAGTTATATCATTTAAACAGCCAATAAATCCTACTATTTGACCCTTTTCATCTTTTATATTTTCACCTTTTATCTTTATCCATAAATCCTTTGATTTATAATTTCTAATTTTTACTTCTAAATTTATAGAAGCATTACTTAAAGCATCTATTAACTTTTCAAAATCATCATTGTAAAATAGTTTTTTAAATTCATCAAAAGTCAAAATACATAACTCTTCATTACTATTTATTATATTTTTATTGTCCCCATAAAGCATTACAAAAGCTTTTTCTATATTTATATATATATATACTCCATTGACTAATTTTATTAAAGCATCATTTGAATTTAATAAAAACTCTTTAAAATTATTTATAAGCACTTTATTATTTAAATAATAATTCTTCAGGGAAACAACATCCTTGTTTGAAAAAAAATCCTTCTTCATATTATCCCTTTTCCTCTAATTTTATATTTTTATGCTTCCTGGCTTTCTTTTTCCTTTGATTTTTTCTTTTCATCATTCAATAAAGTTACAGCTAAACTAACTCCTGCTGCAATTATCATAAAGATTTTAGCACTCTTTTTTATTTTCATGTAAATCCTCCCCTTATTTAAATTGATTTTGCTCCGCTATATATTCATATCCGAAACTTTCTAACTTCTTCTTTAACTCTTCCTCTTTTATATCTAAATCTTCACATAAAACTGATAAATTTGAATAGAAATCTCTCAATTTCATGTTAATCATGCTCACTAATATATTTGGATCCATAGCTAAAATTGTTTCTCTGTCCATAATATATCTCCTTTACTTTGTATGAATATAATAGATTTATTGTATTTTTATTAATTTCTTTAGTAGTATTATACACTATTTTTAATCTATTACATCACATTTCTGAAAAAAAGTTTTAAGAGTTAAAAATATTTTACTAAGGTGTTTTTTCTTTATATAAATTTCAATTCCTAATAATGTATTTTTTTACAAATTACATTTTAATTTTAATAATTATTACATTAAAGAAAAATAATCCTATTATTATTTTATTAAGTTATTCTAAATATTTCAATAGAAATATAAAAAATGAGCTATTATAAATAGCTCATTTTGTTAAAAATCTATATTAATCCTCATCATAAACATCTAAATATTTAGTTTTTATGCCATTTTTCTCCCAACCTAAAATAGAATCCATATTAACATTTTCTGCGGCTTTAAAAATAGATTTTTCAACACCATCAAATTTTTTCTTTAATTCCTTTATTAAATCTTTTATTTCATATCTTTTATTTCCTATTTTTTCCGCCGCAACCATACATGCACAATTTAAAGGCCATATTCCTGCATAGTTTGTAAATCTCTTTATATCGTCTTCTTCAATATAATATAAAGGTCTGATAAGTTCCATTCCCTCAAAATTCTGTGCTTTTAACTTAGGAAGCATAGTTTTAAAGTTTCCAGCATATAAAACATTTAATAAGGTTGTTTCTATTACATCATTATAATGATGACCTAAAGCCAATTTGTTGCAACCTAATTCCTTTGCTTTATTATATAATGAACCTCTTCTCATTCTTGCACAAAGATAACACGGATAATCTCTTGCCATCTTATCTACAACTTCAAAGATTTTCCCTTCATATATATGTACTGGTATCCCTAAATGATTGCAGTTTTCTATAAGCAACTCTTTTATTTGAGGATGATAACCAGGATCCATTGCAATAAACTCTAACTCAAAATTCATCTGTCCATGCTTTTTTAGTTCTTGAAAGCATTTTGCCATTAATAGTGAGTCTTTTCCTCCTGAAATTGCAACAGCAATTTTATCTCCTTCCTCAACAAGTTTATAATCTTTAACTGCTTTTACAAATCGAGTCCATATTTTTTTTCTATATCTTTTAACTATACTACGTTCTATTTCTTCTAATGATTTCTTTTCTTCAGTAGGTATCAGTCTTTCACAACCTTTACCAGCTATGCTACTCATTTTATCACCTCATTTTCTTATCCTTGTAAATTATATCATCTTTTATTCGTATTGTCAGATAATAATTCATTTGTTCCGTTTATTACTTGTGGAAATATAAAAAAATTATTTGGATCGTATTTTTCTTTTATTTCTTTTAATCTTTTGAAGTTAGCTCCAAAATACTCTTCCTCGTAATTCTTCAATTCATGTAATGGAAAATTCACAAAAGCACCCTCAGTTAATTCAGTAATTATATTATATCTAGCTAAAAACCAATCTTTGTTATTATTTTTATATTTATTATCTTCCCATACTGTTTGAAAGCCTAAAATAAATTTTGCATCTCTATAATAAAAAGCAGTTTGAGCTTTTGATATTTCCTTTACTTTACCTCCAAGACCATATAAAGTTATTGCAGTATAATAAGAACCTTTTGCTCTTTCTTTAATAATATCTAATAGACTTCTTATATTTTTTGCATCTAATTCCTTATATAAAAATCTTCCCCCAGATTTATAGCTTTCATATTCTGGATGACTATCTTGTATCCATCTATTACATTCAAGGATTGTCATATAATCAAAATCTGCTTCTATTTTCTCGCTTACTTCAGTTATGGACTTTAATATTTTTCTTGCCTCACTATCCTCTCCATAAAATAAACCTATTAATTTTATACCAATACCATCTTCCTTTGAATTATAAAGGGATGTTTTTAAATTCATTTTATAATCTAAATTTCTATATAAATTTTGAAGATTTTCTAAGATTTTAACAGCATCTTCTTCATTTATATTTTTATAATTTATTCTAATTAATGTACCCATATCAACTTTTTCTGGAAGTTTTAAGGTTAGAGAAACTACTACTCCATAGTTTCCTCCACCAGCTCCTCTACAAGCCCAAAATAAATCTCTATTAATATTTTCATTTAATATTAGCTTATTTCCTTTATAATCTATCATTTCTATTTCTAATAAGCTGTCACAGGCAAGGCCTAAATATCTGCTTGAATATCCCCAACCGCCACCTAAAATTAAACCTGCAACTCCAACAGTTGGGCAGCCTCCTCCTGGAAAAGGATATCCTTTAGCTCCCAAAGCTTCATAGGCTTCTCTATTTCTAACTCCCCCACCTAGTTTAACTATTCCCTTATCTTCATCTATACTTATTTCTTTTAAATTACTTACATCTATAACTACTAAATTTTCACCAGTTGAATAACCTTCATAGCTATGTCTGCCTGATCTAATTCTAAATTCAAGATAATTTTTTTTAACAAATTTAATAGCATTTATTACATCTATTTCATTATAACAATTAATTATTATTAATGGATTAACATCTATAGCTCTATTCCAACTTAGTTTTGCCTCATCATATTTTTTATTACTTCTTGTTATAACTTCCCCTGATATTTCATCAAAGTTTATATTCATAATTCGTCACCTTCTGTTATTTATTCATCTAATAGATAATATCATAATAAAATTAAAATTAAAATATAACAATTTTTTTAAATGATATTTAAATTTTATCACATTTTTATCTTTTTCTACATAAAGTGATAATGTAAAAACGAAGGGAAAGGAAATTTAAATGCTAAGGGGCAAAGATCAAAAAAAGGAATACAAAGACGATTTTAAAGATATTAAAGAAGAATTAGAAGACCTAATGGATGAATTTAAAGATAAGAAAAACTACAAAGATGATAAAATGGGAAGCTGTAAATCTTACAAAGGTAGTTGCAGTCAAGGAAAAAAATCTAGCTGTTTAGAAGATTGTTTAGAAAATCCTGCTAAATATTCATGTAACGTTTTTTGTAAAGATACTGATGAAAACTGCTATGAATCATATAAACTTTTCAATCCTCCTATTTATGCTAAAGCTCACATTCAACCTCAACCATACAAAAACTTTTTTAATTTAGATGATGCAATAATTTCAGGAACAATATTTAAAGATTTATATGATCCTTATTGCAATTCTGGATATGTAGGAGGTAGAAGAAGCTATGATGAATAAACATGAGCATATGTTAGAAATTCAAAAAGTGCAATTTGCATTAGTTGATTTAAATTTATATTTAGATACTCATCCTGAATCAGAGGGTGCCACTAAAGATTTCGCAGCTCTTTCTTCTGAATTAAAACGCTTAATATGGGACTATGAAAAGAAATATGGCCCTCTAACAAATTTCGGAAGCGCATATTTCCAAAATCCAGAAGCTTGGGTAAATAGTCCATGGCCATGGGAAAATGAGAAAGGAGGAAAGAGATAATGTGGTATTACGTTAAAACATTACAACACCCGGTTAACTTAAAATCAACAGACCTTAGAATGGCAAAACTATTAATTACACAATATGGTGGACCAGATGGGGAACTTTCTGCGGCTCTAAGATATTTAAATCAAAGATATTCAATGCCTACTAATAAATCAAAAGCTCTTTTAACTGATATAGGAACAGAAGAAATGGCTCATGTTGAAATAATTGCAACTATGGTTCATCAAATAATGGAAAATGCATCTATAGATGAAATAAAAAAAGCAGGATTAGATGGCCATTATGCTGACCATGGCAAAGCTCTTTTCTATGTTGATGCTACTGGAAATCCTTGGACAGCTACTTATATTCAAGCCAAAGGAGATATAATTGCAGATTTACACGAAGATATGAATGCAGAACAAAAAGCCAGAGTAACTTATGAGTGGTTAATGAATTTAACAGATGATGCTCAAATAAAAGAAATACTTGGCTTCTTAAGAGAAAGAGAGATTGTTCATTATCAGAGATTCGGAGAAGCTTTAATGGATGTTCAAGATAATACTAAAGCAAAAGATTTCTATAAATTATAAGAGCTCTCTGAAAAATAAACCTAAGCTAAAATATAGCTTAGGTTTATTTTTCAGCTTTTCATATTTAAAACTCTATTAATTCTTTCAGCAAATACTGGTCCTAATTTAATTAATTGCTCATTATTAATTACCACACACTCTCTTAATATTTCCTCAATATTCTTTAAAGGCAGTCCAATCTTCTTTCCATAATTTTTTCTCATTACATTAAAATTTAATCCTATAAAATCAATTGTTTCTACTATATCCTCTAAACTATACTGCAATTTATAAATTTTATCTGCTAATTTTACAAAAAACTCTTCATTAAAGATTTTTATATTCTTTAAAAAATAACTTTTATTGCTAATCTGCCATGTTGAATAATCTTTTAGATAAATATAGCCTTTGAATAATTCTTTTGGTATTGTCATTAACTCAATAAATTCATCCTGAGATATATTCAAAATGCTATATCTAATATCTGCCATAAATTTTTGAAACGTTTTCAAATTCCAGTTACCTGTATTAAAATCATCTCTTAAAATTATTAGTTTTCTTTTTAAATAGAAATCCATATAAACACCTAATTTCTATATTTTTAGGCTAGTCCCCTAATATAATATATTCCAATTTAGGTGTATTTGTACTTATAGAAGTCCATTACCTCCCATTTATGATTAACTTAATATGATTATTATTTAATATCTATAAGAATATCTTTGATATTTTTTAAGACGGTAAGTAAATTATTTAAATCCTCTAAAGCTTTATCAGCAAGGGTTTCTTCAATTTCCTTTATTATTAACAAGACATTTTCAAGATGTTCCTTATAAAACTCATCTTCTTCTTCAATAATATTATTCTCAAAATACTCTTCCATATAGACTTCTTTATCAAAATTTATAAAGTTTTTTATGTTATCCCTTTTACATAGAATTTCTACTATTGTGGTAATTTCTCTTTCCAAGGTATCTAAAAATTCTGTTTTTAAAAATAATTCTCTATTAGTGTCATATAATTCAATTATATTAAATATTTCCTTCAAGTCTTCTTTGTTAATACCTTCTAAATCCTTTGTTTCAATAGTTTCTTTATTCATATTTGTTAAAATTTTATCCACTTTTTCTTTTATACATAAAGCTATTTCAAAAATCGTTTTTTTATCTTTTTTATCCTCTGATATCCCTTGCATATTCTTTACTTTTTCATTCTCATATAATTCTTCTTTGACACCCTTTAACATATTCCCTCTCCTTTAATAGAATTTTTATTAAAGTAAACTTTGTTAAATTTTTAATTACTTGAAGTATGGATTCCTATAAAAAGTAATTTATTATATTTGTCCCTTTTATATAATTATAACCATAATATGGTTGAAAATCAAAAAAATATATTAAGCTTAATATTTAATTTTTTATAAAAAATCTTACTAAAACTAAAATTATTTTAAAATTTCTAAGTAATATAGAGTTAATAGTAAATTTTCAGAATATTTGTATTCAGAAGGTCAAAATTTAAGGAATTCTAGACTTGAAATTATTATCACATAAGACTATAGTAATATATATAATAGTTGATTAAACTAAATACTATCGCGGGGTGGAGCAGTCGGCAGCTCGTCGGGCTCATAACCCGAAGGTCGTAGGTTCAAGTCCTACCCCCGCAACCAAAAAAGAATTACATTTAATGTAATTCTTTTTTTATAAATTCTTATTTACTAAAAACTTTTTAATTTCAATAATGCTATATCCTTAAGTTCTTAAAAGTTTAATTTCTTCAATTCTTGTACAGGCTTTTTCTCTTGGAAATCTCCTTGTAAGTTTTTCTCCTCCTTGTATAAAAGGAAGCATTCCCTCCTCAGTATAAAATTTAAGGGTACTATAACGTGAACCTGTTAATCTTACTAATTCAACAATTGATACATAATCCGCTTCTTTAATTTTATCCATTGACCATTGTCTAGACATTTATTAAACAATTTCCTTATTTTAAATATCTCTTTAGACGAGCACCATGAATTACTATGCCACTTTCATTAATTGCGTGGGGATAAGCTTCATACAAAATATTATCAATTTTTATAAAAGGAACTTTTCCTTTTATAATAACAGTATATAAATGTCCATTTTCTTCTAATCTCTTTTTTACAGCTTATAGCCTTTGTTCTTGATTTGCAAACTACTCTTCTGTATCAACAAAAATAGATTGGGAACGTTCAATTTCAGAAAATAAAAAATTAATACCTGAAACCAAAGGAGTTTTCACTAAGTTTTTTTCATCTTTAAAAATTCCTTTATACCAATTCCAATCCCCTTCTACAATATCCTTTTTATTAAGAATTGTCCTTAAAGCAACTTCCTGATATAAAGTTATATTAGGGTTATCCAAAATACTATTTTCTAAAACTAACTTACCCTCTGTTTCTTTAAGGTAACCATCAAGGTAACTTTCAATAATTGCAGCAACAGCAATACATCTAACTGAAAATTTTTAACAACTGTCATGTTAATACTGTCTTGAGCATTTAATACAATTATTGAATATGCTTGTGATAATTTTAATTCTTTCATAATCATTTCTATCTAACCGCTTTTACCATATTTATAAACAATATTTTGATATATAAGCACTTACTACTTACAGTATGCAATGTATATCCTTATATGTTGATATATTACATAAATTTTCTTAAAAATAATATGGGACTGCCTTTTAGCAATCCCATTAATATAAGTGTAATTTATTTAATTCCTTGATTATATCTTAGTTTTCCTGCATTTAGTACTTACTGTTAGATTTCTTAGAATAAATTTTCTTTGTGAAAAATCAGCTATTTATACTACCTTAGTAGTCCAATCTTCACAGTTCCATATTTCTGTAACAACATCTCTATAGAACTCTGGTTCATGGGATACTAATAGTATCGTTCCTTTATATTCCTTTAAAGCTCTCTTTAATTCTTCCTTTGCATCTATGTCTAAATGGTTTGTAGGTTCGTCTAATATTAAAATATTTGTTTCTTTATTAATTATCTTACATAATCTAACCTTTGCTGCTTCTCCTCCAGATAATACCATAATCTTTGATTCTAATTGTTTTGTAGTTAAACCACATTTTGCTAAAGCTGCTCTTATTTCATATTGAGTTTTCCCAGGAAATTCATTCCACACTTCTTCAATACAGGTATTTGTATTTCCTGATCTATCTTCTTGCTCAAAGTAACCAATATATTGATAATCCCCAAGTTGTACTTCTCCAGATAAAGGTTTAACTATTCCTAGTAAACTTTTAAGTAATGTGGATTTACCTAAACCATTAGCTCCAACCAAAGCAATCTTTTGTCCTCTTTCCATATAAAGGTTTAATGGCTTTGTAAGAGGACTATCATATCCAATTACTAAATCCTTAGTTTCAAATATCATCTTTCCAGAAGTTCTTGCCATTTTAAAATTAAACTCTGGCTTTGGTTTTTCCTTTGTAAGCTCTATTATCTCCATTTTATCCAGCTTCTTTTGTCTTGATTTAGCCATATTAGCTGTTGCCACATTAGCCTTATTTCTCGCAACAAAGTCTTCAAGTCTTGCAATTTCCTTTTGCTGCTTTTCATAAGCAGCTTCTAATCTCTTCTTATTTTCTTCATAAAGTCTCTTGAATTCATAGTAATCACCAACATATCTTGTTAGCTTCCTATCTTCAACATGATATATTAAATTAACTACAGAATTTAAAAATGGAATATCGTGAGAAATTAATATAAAGGCATTCTCATAATTTTGTAAATACCTTTTAAGCCATTCTATATGTTCTTCATCAAGATAGTTTGTAGGCTCGTCTAGCAATAATATATCTGGATTTTGAAGAAGTAATTTTCCAAGTAGTATTTTTGTTCTTTGGCCCCCTGATAAATCATCCACATCTCTATCTAATCCTAAATCTAAAAGACCAAGTCCCTTTGCAACTTCTTCTACTTTTGCATCTATTATGTAAAATCCATTATTATCTAATAAATCTTGGATAACTGCTGTTCTTTCAAGCATTTTTTCTAATTTTTCTGGATCTACTTCTCCCATTTGCTCATATAATGTATTCATCTCTTTTTCTAAATCAAATAAATATCTAAAGGCATCTCTTAATGCATCTCTAATGCTTTTACCTTTTTCTAAAACTGAATGTTGATCCATATATCCAACTCTAACATTATTAGCCCAAATTACTTTACCTTCATCAGGCATAAGTTTTCCTGTTACGATATTCATAAAAGTAGATTTACCTTCGCCATTTGCCCCAATAAGCCCAACATGCTCACCTTTTAATAGTCTAAAGGATACATCTTCAAATATTGCTCTATCACCAAAACCATGGTTTATATTTTTTACTGTTAAAACGCTCATTTTATCCTCCTAGTTAATTATCTATTAAAAATAATTTATAAATTTAATTTCAGATTAACATACTTATTTATTATAAACTATAACCCCATAGAATTCCTACTATTTTTTATGTACATAATTATTTAATACATTGATTTTCGCTAAAATAAAAATTGACAGTTTCCAACTCACAATACACATAATTGTCCATTGCTAATTGTAAACTGTCAATTTTTTAATAAATATATTCTCTTATATTTTCACAAATAGATATTTCAAGTTGATTTTCATCATTAAGTTTTTTATAGGAGCATAAAAACTCATTTAGTTCAATATCATTTAAATCTATGTTTTTTTCACTTTTTAAAATAACATTTGTTCCCTCAGTTATTATTTCTAATTTATTTTTATCATTATTAATATAATAACTATTTACTGTTTTTACTTTTAACCTATCCTTGTACTTTTCTTGAAATCCTAATGTTTTTTTAGCCTTTTCTATATCTCCTCCGCCAGGAATTATATTTTCTATTCCTAAAGCTTTAAGTTGATTTTCTAAGTCCGAAGGATCAAAACCATACCTTTCCATAAGCTTAGTTTGCATCTTCATAAACTTATCCTGAGATATATTGTTTTTTTCCATATACTCCATGACCTTCCTTGAAAATTCAGCCATATTTAATTTACCATCGCTCATCTCATAGTATAAAGAAAACATATAAGCTTCAAATTTATCTACATCTTTTTCATTTACTCTATTTTTTATTTCATTAAAATCTATAATCCTATCATCCATAATAATCAACTCCTATATTTAGTAGATGTTATTAATATTATACTATGATTATACATTTTATTCTATTTGTTTAATTTATTATTAATAATTATTCTTATTGTGCATAAACTCTTAGCCATAACTCTTCGTATAATCCTAATTGCTCAGTCTTCATATATTTGTAAACCTCACACTTATTCATTAGCTCTTCAGATAAATATGCTGCAGGATTATTTTTAATTTCATCAGCTTGCTCTTCTATGGCAAGCTTATTTGGACTAGTATATCCTATTTCATCAGCAATTCTTAGAGCATTATCTTTTTCACTGAGAAAATTAATAAATTTTTCAGCGCTCTCTTTGTCATTTGCATTTGCTGGAATAGCCCATGAATCTAGCCAGTAATTTGCTCCTTCTTTTGGAATAACATATTCTAAATTTTCATATTCTTCACTTAAATTTAAACCTTCTCCAGACCAAATCATGGCAACAGCTGCTTCACCATGACGCATTATATCCATAACATTGTCTGCTCCCTTAGTAAGCAATAAATCTTTTTGTTTAAGTAAAGCCTTTTCAATTTCCTTTAGTTCATTTTCTTCTGTAGTGTTTAATGAGTATCCTAAGTATTTTGCCGCTGCTCCTATAGCATCTCTCATTGAATCTAATATAAATATTTGTCCCTTATATTTTTCATCAAACATAACCTTCCAGCTATCTACTGGTTCTGATACTAAATCTTTGTTATAAACAATACCTATAGTTCCATTCATATATGGTACAGTGTAATCATTATTAGGATCATACGGCTGTCCTAAATCATTTTCGCTCATTTGTTCTAAATTAGGTATATTTTCTTTATTTATCTTTTGAAGCAAACCTTCACTTATCATTCTATCTGCCATATAATCTGCAACTAAAACTGCATCATAATTTGTTTTGCCTGATGAAACTTCTATATACATTGTTTCCATTTCATCAAAAGTCTTATAATTAACCTTTATATTATACTTTTCTTCAAATTCTTCAAGTAAACCTTCAGCAATATTTTCTCCATAATTTAACACATTAATAGTCTTTTGCTCACTTTCAGCTTTTTCATTACTACAAGCAGTAAATAATGAAAGTCCTAATACAAAAGTACTTATTAATGATGATATTTTTATAAATTTCTTCACCACTATCTTCCTTTCTCTTACAAATCTCTATTTCACTTCCCCAACTATCAATTATATATCTAATTATTGGATTTGCAAAGAAAAAACCACTTTATATATACATTAAAAAAATAGCCGCTAAAAATAGCGGTTATTTCTTGTTTACTACATTTCTAATATTTTTGCTGTAACACCATCCATTGCTTCTAATTCTTCATGTAAATTCTTAATTTCTTCTTTTTCATCACTTAAAAGATTTAATAATACAAGACCTGAATTTGAACACGAATCCTTAGTGGCTTCATGTAAGCCTATTCTTGTATGTATAATACAGCCATACCTTGTTAAAATCTCTTGAACCTCTGGAGCTTTTTTTACTCTTGGTTCAATTTTTATCGCCATAACAGTAAACATAAATCACCCTCCAAAAAAATTATCCTTTCCTATAATAACCTAATTGGAGTTTATTTATTCAGATTTTTCCTTACATTTAATTTAAGGAATAAGCCCAGTTTCCTTAAACACTAACTTGAGTGTTTTATAACTCTTATTGATAAAAAACTAAATAATAATGTTTGTACAAGTATTTCCGCTAATCCACCTAATTGTAAATTCCATGCCATATTTGAAGGTTCACAGTAAATAAACTCTTCAATTGAAAATGGTGCAGTTGCTGGTGTATTAAATATTCCTATTACTATTATAATTAACCATAATTTTAACCAATCATATTTTTTGCCATGAAAAGATTGTCTTATTAATAATAATACTAATCCAAATAAAATACCTCTAACAATTTGAAAAATTGGCGATAGCTGAACCATAATATGGTTCATATCCCTAAAGCCCTCTGTAACTTTAAGTGATTCTTGATACTTAAAAAACATTGAAAATATTATTCCACAGACTATATAGGTAAGCACATGGATCAGAGTTATCTTAAATATGAACATAAAGTTTTTTTTAACCATATAAATCCCCCAAAAAATTCTTTTCTTTCTATAATATATTATAGTCTAAATTGATTTTATAGCACAGCTATTGCTTCTATTTCCACTACCGCATCCTTAGGTAATTTCGCTGCTTGAACACAGCTTCTAGCTGGTGCCTTATCCCCAAAATATTGAGCGTAAACTTCATTCATTGCTGCAAAATCATTCATATCCTTTAAAAATACCGTTGTTTTAATAACCTTATCTAAGCTGCTGCCAGCTTCCTCTAAAATTCCCTTAATATTTTGAATAACTTGTTTAGTAGCTGCCTTTATTTCAGTTTCCATTTCTCCTTTTACCGGATTTATAGGGATTTGTCCTGAAGTAAATATAAACTCACCTAATTTAATAGCTTGAGAATAAGGGCCTATAGCGGCTGGAGCATTTTTTGTAGATACAATTTCTTTATTCATTAATAACACTTCCTCTCAAAAAACATATGTAATATATTCCCAAAAAATTTATGTCTTATTACTATTATGTAATAAGACATTAGAAAAAACAATCGAAAATTAAATTCTCTATCTTTAAAGCTATATTCTATTTTAACACTTCTTAATTTACTTTTTGTTTTCTAGAAATTATGTAATATGGTATTGCTAAAAATATTACTCCTCCAATCATATTTCCAAGAGTAACAACAAAAATATTATAAGCATAACCTCCAATACTAACTACTTGACCCAAAGGAGATGCAAGTCCTATTGTTAGTAAAGTCATATTAGCGATACTATGTTCAAAACCTGTTGTTATAAAGGCAAAAAGGCACCAAAATATCATTATCAGTTTAGATACTTCCTCTTTACATTTAAAACTGCACCATATAGCTAAACATACTAACATATTACAAAATATACCCCTAAATAACAGTTCATTTACTGGCAGAGACATTTTTAAAGCACTTGCTTTTGCTATAAACTCTCCAGTTGTTCCAGAGGCTAATCCAGTTTGAACAAACATTAAGCCTGCAAGTATTGAGCCTAATAAATTCCCAACAAAACTTACTATCCAAACTTTAATTACCTCTACCCAAGAAACTTCTTTTGTTAATGCTCCTAAAGCCATAATAAAATTATTACCGGTAAACAATTCTGAGCCTGCAAAAATTACCAAGCTTAATGCTATTCCAAATGACAACCCCATAACAATTTTTGTTGCAGATGAATTAGCTGAACTTAGCAGTCCTCCAATTGTAAAAATCAACATTATTCCTATTCCAACATAAATACCTGCTAACATTGAACTAATAAAATAGCCAATTTTATTAGATTTTAATAATTCTACTTTTGATTTTGCCCCTAAAGCAACTTTCATAATTTCCTCATTAAACATCTTAATCCTCCTTAACATTATTATTTTTAACATAATAACTACCTGAAAATTATACAACTAAAACAAAATAAAAACCGTGATTATTATCACGGTTTTTATACATAATTTAACTTTTATATAATTCCTCAAAACTTTTTCATATTTCTAAAATACCTTTAAAATCTTCATCAATATCACCAGTTCTATATTTAGTGATTACTTTTATACCATAATTATCCTTATAAAAATGACTTTTCTCAATTATTAACTTTTCAATTGTTTTATAGCATTCAAATAAGCTTCCGTCTTTAATATTAATTTCCTTATTTATTAAATTAACAAACTTTAATGTCTTAAAATGAGATAAAGCTTCTAAAAATAAAATTGTTCTTAAATAACTATTTTCTATTAAATCTTCTAACTTATATTGTTTTTCATTATAACTACCGTAAAAATTATATATTATATCTGGCTCTACTGAATTTAATAGTACTTCAATTTGATCTAAATTATTATCTATTTTTACAATTACTACATCTTTCTCAATCTCATTTAATATTGGAGCTGCTTCCTCTTTACTTAAAACAAGATATATTTCAGCATTATTTAATTTAAAATATTTAATCAAATAAACTAGTATTTCATCTGATATGCCTAATAGTAATATTTTTTTACTCATATTTTCTCCAAAATAAAATATTATCTAAAATATAATATTATTTTACATTAAAAATAGTGAATTAATTAAAATTGTAATCTTATTCCCATTATTAACTTAATATATAAAAATAGCTATTTACTTTCATAAATTTTTGAATTGACAACTTGTTCCAGATTAATTATAATGGTTGAAATATCTTTCTTAATATATGCAGAGGTGGATTTATGAAAAAAGAAAATTATATTTCTCAAATAAAAGCTGCAAGCAAAGCTGATATTTGCGATTTAGTTATTAAGAATATAACTATAATAGATGTATTTCAAAATAGTTCCTTTAGAGATAATGTAGCTATAAAAAATGGCTATATCATTGGTTTTGGAGACTATGAAGGAAAAGTTGAAATTGATGGAACTAATAAATATATATGCCCTGGATTAATTGATGCCCATGCTCATATAGAATCTTCATTAGTAACGCCTAGGGAATATTCAAAGGCTGCATTGCTTCATGGTATTACAACTGCCGTTGTTGATCCTCATGAAATTGCAAATGTACTTGGCAGCAAAGGCATTAAAATAATGATGGACTTATCAAAAAATATCCCCTTTGACTTTTATTTTATGCTCCCTTCTTGTGTACCAGCAACTTCATTTGAAACTTCTGGAGCAATACTAGAGAAGGAAGATTTATTTCCTTTTTATAAAGAAAAAAAAGTATTAGGTCTTGCTGAAGTCATGAACTTTCCAGCTGTTTTAAACTGTGATGAAAGCATGATAAATAAATTATGGGATGCAAAATCAACAGGCTATATAATTGATGGCCATTGTGCAGGATTTACTAATGAACTTTTAAACACTTATGCTACAGCAAACATTTTAACTGATCATGAAGCAGTAACTGCAGATGAAGTAGTCGAAAGATTAAGAAGAGGTATGTATGTTCATATAAGAGAAGGTTCTGTTGCAAAAAATCTAACTGAATTAATTAAAGCTGCTTCAATTAATAATAGTAGAAGAATTTGTTTTTGTACTGATGATAAACATATAGATGATCTAATTTTTAATGGAAGTATTGATAAGTCAATAAAAATGGCAATTTCTTTTGGTCTTTCTCCTGAAACTGCAATACAAATGAGTACTTTAAATCCTTCTGAATGTTATAATCTAAAACACAAAGGTGCAATTGCACCAGGTTATATTGCAGACTTTGTAATATTAGAAGATTTAGAAGGCTTTAAAATCGAAGCAGTTTATAAAAATGGTAATCTAGTTGTATATAAAAATAATTTAGTTTGCGATTCTTACAATGAAGATTTTGTTTATCCTAATATATCAAATGTTAATATTAAAAATTTATCTAAAAAAGATTTAGAAATAAAGCTAGAAAGCAAAAAATTTTTAAATGTTATTGAAATAATTCCAAATAAACTTGAAAGTAACCATATTAAAATAAACATTAGCAATCTTAAAAATAGTAAATATTTCAAAAGTGATACAAATTTAGATTTATTAAAGATTGCAGTGATTGAACGACATAAAAATACTAGGAACATAGGTCTAGGAGTAATAAAAGGTTTAAATTTAAAAGCTGGTGCTATAGCAACTACAGTTGCCCACGATTCCCACAATTTAATTATTTGTGGAACAAATGATGAAGATATGCTTATGGCAGCAAAAGAAATCAAAAAAATGAATGGTGGAACTTTAATAGTAAAAGATGGCAAAGTTTTGGCTTCTATTCAACTTGAAATTGCTGGATTAATAACTGGAAGGAAATCTAGTTATGTTATTAAAGATTTGAAAAATTTACATTCTGCCATAAAAGACATTGCTCCTGATATTAACTTTAATCCATTTTTAACTCTATCTTTTTTATCATTGCCTGTTATACCAGCACTAAAAATAACAGATAAAGGTTTATTTGATGTTTCTAAATTTGATTTTATTAATATTGCAGAATAAATATTTCAAAATCTATAAAAAATGAGCAGGATAAACTGCTCATTTTAAACTATTAACTATTGATATTTAAATATAAAAGATACAAAAATGTAGCTTCTTTAAAATTTCTTATATCAAAGCCCGTTTCTTTTTTTATCTTTTCAATTCTATACATTAGAGTATTTCTATGAATAAATAAATTCTTTGATGCTTTTGTTAATGATAAATTACATTTTAACATCTCATTTAATGTTTGAAATAACTCATAATTAAAGCCTTTAAATATACCTTTATATTCATTTTTTATCTCTTCTAAATATTCTTCTTTTAAATTATATATTGACTTTTCTATATACATTTTATTTAAATAATATATTTCTGGTTTAATATTAAACTTATTACCTATTTTTAAAGCTAACACTAAATCATTATAAGCTTTTTTAAAACCATCAAAAGTTCCATTTAAATAACTGATTGAAATTTTAACTTTAACAGCTATATTTTGTAATATAGTTTCTTTTAATGAATTAGCATATTCATCTTCATATTCTATATTACCTATAATTATTATTCTATCGTATACCTTTCCTACATATATTTCTTCATCTAAATAAGTTTCTCGTACTATTTCTAAAACTTCATCTATCTTTTCGCTTTCGATAAGTAACATTTTATCTGCTTTGGCAATAATAGATTTCTCTATGGTAGACCACTGTATTTTTTCTTCTAAAATTCTTTCTATAATATTATCCTCAATATCTGACTTATTTAAAATATACTCTATTAAGGGCAAGGTTTTTATATCATCTTTTTCTAAATATATTTTATATAATTTATCATTAACTTTAATTTTTCTACATACCCTTGACGCTGAAAAAGGAAGATTATCAAATATTTCTGTGTTATTAATTTCTGTTAATCTTAGTTTTATATTTGTACTTTCTGTTAATTCCCTTAATACTACATTTATTTCTTTCATATTCTCCTCCCATCCAAAAACCCTTTTCATAAATAAATTATACAATAAATTTTCATATTTTTCTCTCTATATTAAAAAAAGAGCTTAATTCTCTTATAAGCTCCTTTAATAAGAATATATTTTTTACTAATTAATAGGGCCTCCTGCTTTAATTAATTCCTTGCTTCTAAACATATAAAAACTTTGAACCAGCATAAGAAGTCCACTTATAATTAAAAGCCAATTTATATCAATAATATCTGCCAAGGGACCAAATACAGTCATTCCTATAGGAAGAACAATACTTGAAATCATTCTTAATACACCAAATATTCTACCTAAAAACTCCTCTTCTACCTTTTGTTGAAGTAGAACAGTTGCTGGTGTATCAAATACAAGAATTGAAAAGCCAGTAATTCCAATAAAGGCTAAATAAATCCAAAATATCGGTATTACTCCAAGAATAAAAATAGATATTGCAACTATGCTAAATCCCAATACCATAGTATGAGTTTTATTTTTAAAGCCTTCCCAAATAGACATGAATATTCCGCCAGCCATCATTCCAACAGAAAATATGACTTCAAGCATAGTAAGACGCCAAATTTCTTCACCAAAATTTCTTGTTACCTGTAAAGTCGTTAAAAAAAATACTGGAGTTGAAAGAAAATAAAATACTATAGCATACAAGAAAAATTTCTTTATAAAAGAATGATTTTTTATATATTCTATTCCTTCCTTCATATCATTAAAATAACTTGAATTATTTCTTTCTAAAGCTCTTGCATGAATAGGTGTTTTTACAAAAATAATTAATATTAATATTCCTATTACTGCAGTTATAACATCTATAAAGAAAATTACTTCTATATTAGACATCGCTAGAAGTGCACCACTAAGCATTGGTGAAACTATAGTAACGAAGGAATTTATTGTTCTATCAATTGAATTTACTTTTGTAAGTTTATCTTCTGGTACTATTTGTGGAAAAAGGGACCCAATGGCTGGATTTTGAATTCCTGAACCTAATGCTCTTATTGCTGATGCAATAAAAAGCAGCCATATAGAAGTATATCCTAATAAGAATAATATTGCTAAGACTAAGGTAGCTATTGCTATCATTGAATCAGCTAATATAATTAGCAATCTTCTATTATACCTATCTGCCCAAACTCCACCAAAGGGAGAAATAAAAAATGTAGGCAAAAATCCACAAATAATTGATATTGTCATCATTATACCTGATTGAGTTTCTAGTGTAATATACCAAGTTATTGCATATTGAACTAATGCCGATCCAAATAAAGATATAGTTTGGCCACCTAAAAATAATGCAATATTCTTTTTCCAACTATTATTCATATATTAAATCCCCCTGTTCCATATTAACTTTCTAAAGCCCTATTTTCTTTATCTCTTCTATTATTGAATTTAAATTAATTTTTGCCAATTCTACGCCATTATCTTTATCAAATAAACTAATATCGTCTACCATTACATAATAGTAACAAACTCCAAGCTTTCTTTTCACTATAAGATAATAATCCCTATTATCTATTTTTTCATAATCTTTATTTGCCAAGATTACTATTTCCCTTATTTCTGCTAAACTCAAACTCCCCAACTCTATTAAATTTTTAAATATTAATAATGCAAATATATTATTTTCCCCATATATATCCTCAACTTCTATAATATTCTCAAAGTTTATAACTATTTCTTCTGATACGAAATTTTTAATATATTCCCTTGTAAGTTTTATATCCTTTTTATTATTAGAAAATCTATAAGCCAAATCATCCAAAGACAATTCATCCTTAAGCTCAATAATTGTTTGTATTCTTTCAATTATCTTATCTTTAGGGAAATAAGTCTCCTGACCTGTAGAAACACTTTTTCTTATAAACCATTCCTCAGGAATTAATTTTTTTCTTTTCCACCTATATAATTGTCCGTAGGATATATCCATTAATTCTAATAATTCTTTTTTTGATATTAACTGTTCTGACATAGTTCTTCGCCTACTTTACTATTTTTATCAATTGATATTGTTTTAGTATATTCTACTCTTTTTATATTGCAGTTTCCCAAAATAGTAATTTCTTCTCCCCTGACTATATCGCAGTCAGTGTTTTCAAGCGTTATCTTATCCCCCTCTATAAGATTTGCTTTAACTCTGCCGTTAGAGCCTTCCCAATACTTATTTTTTCTAATACATATTTCACTGCCGCCAATTTCATTTATGGTGCTATTTCCTTTTGGCACTATTTCAATTTTGTCTGCTGATAATAAGCCTGAAATATCTAATCTGCCTTTACTGAAAAATATATTTCCTTCACAATCTCCCATACTTCTTAATTCCCCCGTAACTTTAAGGCTATCAAAGAAAATATTATTTTTATTTATAACTTGCCCTACGATATTACCATCTTTTATTTTTAATGAATTTGTTATATAAAACTCACCAACAACCTTTAAATAGGATTTAACTTCTACTTCCTTTTCCGCCCTAACCTGACCTAAAATATTAAAATCTTCTGTTTCTACACTTTCTTCTAAGGTACATTCTCCCATTACCTTAAAATCTCCACATTTTAATTTACCTTCTATCCTTAAATCTCCCATAACACTTAACTTATTACATTTAATATCCCCAGTTGCATCTACATCTCCTAAAATTTGAATCTTATTAAATTCTCCACTTTTTAATGTTCCATTACCAAATATCTTAACGCTGCTTAAATCACTCATTATTATCAACTCCTATTTTTTATAATTCTCTTTTACAATTGATTTCTCATTAATTTCTAATTTATTTTTATATTCTATTTTTTCGATATTACAGCCTTCACCAATATTAATATTATTTCCTCTTACAACTTTACATTTTGTATATTCAAGATATATTTCATCTGCTTCAATTTCTTCTACTATCAAAATATATCTGCTATTAAAGAAGAGATTACTGAAAATACCCTTATCTTCTTTTCTAACTGATAGCTTTTCTCCCCCTATTTCTGTTATATTGCTTCTTCTTTGTAGAATTATTTCTATATTATCAGCACTTAGTAATCCCTTAATATTTATCTTTCCTTCAGCATAAAAATCTTCAGCTTCACAATTATTTTCTACAAACATTTCTCCTACTAAACTAATATCTTTAAAAGAAATATTCTTAGATTTTATTCGTCCGTTTACTTTAAGCTTCTCTCCACTAGCATTATCAATCCCTTTAAAATAACCACTTATGTCTAGAAAATTAGCTTCTATTTTTCCCTCACTAGTAACATGACCATTTATTTCTATTTCATCAGCTTTTACATTACCAAAGGCTTTTACTTTTCCATCAACTTCAATACTGTCTGCTCTTATATCACCTTGCATATTTGCTATACCTGAAATTTCAATATTAGCATACTCACCTGCAACTATATCTCCAATTCCATTAATATTAAGTTTATTTTTCATAACAACACCTCCAACGTAACAATGTTACGCAAAACTCCAAAAAAATATAGATTTCCCACTAATATATTATTATATTATCGTAACATTGTTACATTGTAAAGACTTTTTTTAAAATATAAAATTCACAGTTAAGAAAATAATTTCTTAACTGTGAATTTCGCTCATTGTTAACTTAATTATTCAATTGATTTAAGGTAATTATCCATTGCCTCTGCAACAAGCTTAGATTTAGCAACAGCCTTAACTACTGTTGCAGCTCCTATTACAACATCTCCAGCAGAAAATACTCCTTCCCTAGTTGTTCTACCTTCCTCATCAGCTAATATATGACCTCTATCGTCAGTCTCTAAACCTGTAGTGTTGGCTACAATATTATTCTTTGGAGCTTGACTGATTGCGATAATTATTGTATCACATTCTAAGAAACCTTCTTTAACATCTTCACCAGTTCCACTCTTAGTTTCTCTATACTTAACTCCCTTTAAAGTAAGTTCCATTGGAGCCTTATAGGTTTCAATTTTTACTCCATCTTCCAAGGCGCCTTCTAATTCTGACTTAGTTGCAGTTATTTCATCCATTCCTTTTAAGTGAAGAATTCTAACATCCTTAGCTCCATTTCTTTTAGCTGTTCTTGCTGCATCCATTCCAACATCTCCAGCTCCAATAACTATTACTCTTTCTCCAATTCTATATGTTTCTGGAGTCTTTAAATAGTCAATAGCATAATGAACATTACCTAAAGATTCACCTTTAATATTTAATACTCTTGGATTCCAAACTCCAGTACCTATAAATACAGCCTTATACCCATCTGCAAACAATCTATCTAAGGTAACTACTGGACCTATTAAAGTATTAGGCCTTATACTTACACCTAGCTCAGAAAGTCTTTCTTCATAAGTATCAATTATATCTTTTGGTAATCTAAATTTAGGAATTCCATATCTTAATACTCCACCAAGCTTTGGATTCGCATCAAAAATAGTAACTCTATATCCTTTTTGAGCTAATATAAAAGCTACTGTAATCCCTGCCGGTCCTCCTCCTACAACTGCTACCATTTTATCAATATCAGTTTCTTTTTCAAACTTTGCATTTTCAATATAAACTTTTGATACATATGCTTCTATTTCACAGAACCTTACTGGCTCAGATTTTATTCCTCTTATACAATTTCCTTTACATTGATCATCATGAGGGCATACAATTCCACAAACCTGAGTTAATGGATTATTCTTAAATAATATCTCACCAGCTTCAGCCATTTTTCCTTCTTTAAACAAAGCTATTACCTCAGGTATAGGTGTATCAATTGGACAATGCTCTCTGCATCTTGGTTTTTTGCACATTAAACATCTATCCGCTTCTAATAATAGTTCTTTCATAATAATAATCCTCCTTATTACTCTATAACTATATTATACATTTTTAATGTGCAAAATAAATACCTCTTAAAGATTATTTTCTAAAAATGGATAAACTTCTTTCTAATATTCCACTTAAATGGGCTAATAGTATTCCATAATTAGTAATAGGAATATTTTTTTCTTTAGCAACCTTAACTCTATTCACAACTGTTTTTCTGTTAATCATACATGCCCCACAATGAATTATTAAATCATATTTTTCTATATCTTCAGGAAAATCATGAAAAATAGCATATTCATAATTTAGTTTATAGCCTACATAATTATTTAGTAATTTGGGGATTTTTACCCTTCCTATATCCTCATGAGATACATTATGAGTACAGCTTTCTGCAACTAATATTTTAGAATCTTTAGTTAAATTTTTAATTGATATAGCCCCTTTTACAAATTCATCAAAATCGCCCTTTTGTCTTGCAAACAACATTGAAAAACTTGTTAATTTAATATCTTTTGGAACTATTTTATCTACTTCTTTGAAGGCTTGAGAATCTGTAACCACAAGATCTACATCTTTTAAATCTTCTAAGGCACTAGAAAGCTCCGTATCCCTAACAACATAACTCTTTATTCCATGATCTAAGCAATCCCTTATACATTGAACTTGAGGCAATATTATTCTGCCCTTAGGTGCTTCAGAATCTATAGGTACTACCATAATTACATTGCTGTTATATGGTAACAAATCTCCTAAAAGAGGAAGTTCTTCTTCCCCCTCTTTTAAAATATTAATAATTTTATTTCTAAGTTCTTCTATTCCCTCCCCTGTATAAGAGGATACAAAGATTGCTTCTTCAAATACCTTCTTAGCCTTTTCTAGATCATCATTCTTAGCTTCATCGACTTTATTTATGACAATTATAAAAGGAATATTATATTTTTTAAAATGTATTTTTGCTTCTTTAAATGCTTCTATATCTATATCTTTTATATCAAACATATAAATAGCCAAATCTGTTCTTTTTATAATATCTAAGGTCTTTTTAATTCTAAATTCTCCAAGGTCACTATTATCCCCAAAACCAGCAGTATCTATCATTAATACTGGTCCTACTGGAATAAGCTCCATTGCTTTTTGAACTGGATCTGTAGTAGTTCCTTTTTTTTCAGATACTAAAGATATATCTTGTCCTAAAAATCTATTAATTAATGAGGATTTACCTGCATTTGTTTTTCCATAAACAGCTATATGTTTTCTATTTGCATTTGGCGTAGAATTCATTTTCTCTCTCCCTTTTTATAAATATAAATCTCTTTCTCCTGATTTTAACTTTTCTAAATTCTGCTTAAGGGCTTTTTTAATATCTTCTCTCTTAATTTTTTCCATTTCTGTATTTATAACTTTTTCTGCCTTTTCTAATATTTCCTTGTCACCATAATCTATAGCAAATTCTAATAAGGTAGTCATGGCATTAGGTTCGCACATATTCTGAATTTCACCAGACTTTGCAAGCTTCATAAATTTTTCCCCAGTTCTTCCTCTTCTATAGCAAGCTGTGCAATAGCTAGGTATATATCCGTCATCTAATACAGATTTAATAACTTCTTTTGGGGTTCTTTCATCTGATAATTCAAATTGAGCTATATCTGCCCCATGTTCTTCTCTTTCTTTATAACCACCAACACCAGTACTTGATCCTGCACTAATTTGGGATACCCCATATTTTAATAATTCCCTTCTCATTTCTGCTGTTTCTCTTGTTGACATTATAATTCCTGTAAATGGTACTGCAATTCTGATTATAGCAACTAATTTTTTAAACATTTCATCATCAACTAAATAAGGGAATTGCTTTAAAGTCATTCCTTCAGCCTTTTTAAGTCTTGGCATAGAAATAGTATGGAAACCTACTCCAAATCTGTCTTCTAAGTGTTTATTATGCATCATAAGTCCTAGAACTTCGAATTTAGGATCAGCCAGGCCAAATAATACCCCTCCACCAACATCATCTATTCCAGCCTTCATTGCTCTATCAAAGGCAGTTAAATGGTAGTTATAATCACCTTTTATTGAATGTGGATGCATTTTTTCATAAGTTGGTTTGTGATATGTTTCTTGGAATAGTATATAAGTTCCTATTTTAGCTTCCTTTAACATTTTATATTCTTCTTCTGTAGTAGCAGCAATATTTACATTTACTCTTCTTATTTCCCCATTATCACTTTGGGTTTTATAGATTTTATCTAAACATTCTAGAACATATTCAATTGGCGCATTTTCTGGGTCTTCTCCTAGTTCTAAAGCAAGTCTCTTATGTCCCATCCTTTCAAGAATTCTTACTTCTTCAGCTACTTCTTCCATTGTTAATTTTCTTCTTGGGAACTTATTATTTCTTTTATAACCACAGTAAGCACAATTATTTACACAGTAGTCACTTACATATAAAGGAGCAAAAATTACAATTCTTTTGCCATATATTGATTCTTTTATTTCTCCTGCCAATTTAAAAATTTCATCTAAATCTTCCTTTTCTTCTGCTTGTAGTAAAATAGCTATATCTTCATAAGATAAACCTTCTCTTTTCTTAGCTCTTTCTAATACATTAAGAATATCCTTTCTGCTTGCATTCTTAGCTTCTTCTAAAATTCTTTCAATATATTCATGATCAATAAACATAAAAACACCTCTATTAATAATTTTTTATATATGATAATCTAAGATTAATTTTTTATCTTAGAAAAATATTTTCTGTTCTTATTTTCTTATCAACATCTTTAGCAAATATATCCTTATTTTTACCTCTCCAAGCAATATTGTCTCCCCTTGTAATTTCTACTTTAAAGCCTGCTCTATTTATTCTTCCTTCTATACAATTCCTACATTCAGCAGCTTCATCACCAGTACATATTTTCCCATCATATAAGGAATATTTATCTCTAACTGATGTTGGAGAAAGATTAGGCATTACTACATTTCCTCCAGCCTTTATGCCTTTTTCCCTTCCAGTTGGATCTATACTTCCAAGAGCAGTAGTTGCTGGCAGAAGTACATCTGGTAAAAGTAATCTAACTAAAGCTAACATTGTTGTCGTCATTTCTAAAGAACCACCTTTTTCATCCTTTAAAGGCGTATCTTTATGAGGTATAAAAGGCCCTAAGCCAACCATCGCTGGTTCTAATTCTTTTACAAAAATTAAATCATTTACCAAATCTTTATTAGTTTGACCAGGAAGTCCAACCATAAATCCTGCTCCTACTTGATATCCAATCTCCTTAAGATTTTGTAAGCATTGTTGTCTATTTTCAAAGCTTGCACCAGGATGAAGTTTTTCATATAATTCCTTCGTTGCTGTCTCATGTCTCAATAAATATCTATCTGCGCCAGCCTCAAACATTTTTTTATAAGATTCATAACTTCTTTCTCCTAAGGATAAGGTGATTGCATTATTGGGATATTTTCTTTTTATCATCTTAATTATTTCTATCATTCTTTCATCTGTATAGTAATCATCTTCTCCACCTTGAAGAACATAAGTCTTATAGCCTAACCTATCACCAATATCAATACATTCCTCAATATCTTCCAAGGTTAATCTATATCTATCAGCATTCTTATTAGATCTTCTTATACCACAGTAAACACAATTTCTTTTACAATAGTTAGTAAATTCTATAAGACCTCTAAGATAAACTTTATCCCCATAGGTTTTCATCCTTGTTTCGTGAGCCTTTTGAATCAAATATTTTTTATCTTCATCCGTTAAATTATCCAGCAAAAAATTCAGCTCTTCCTTAGTCCCATTATTTTCTAAGTAAAGCTTATCGATAATCTCTTTAACTATCATTTTTATCCCCCTAAATAACTAAATTTGTTTAGATTAATATCTTATACCTCCTTTTTAGCAATAGCTGTTTTTACAGTTACTCCCTCTATATTTCCAAGTTTACCTGTTAAACTATTTATTTCATTTAATTCTCCAACCACCACAATTGAAACAACAGATATTTCTTCTTCAAGTGGTATACCCATTCGTCCTTTAATTTTTCCCCTAAAGGATCCTATAACTTCGTTAAATTTTGCATTACATTTTGTTGGTTCTTCTAAAATAGCACTGATAACTGCAATCTTCATACTAATTTCTCCCTCTAATATAAAAGTAAATAAAAAAAGCCTATTTCCTTTAACTAATTTAAAAGAAAATAGACTCTATATACTAATAACAAAAGCTATATTTAAAAATATTTTGGCATAGTTGTTAAACTAATCTTAAAAGATTAGTTTCATAAATATAATCTTTGCTATTAATATACTTATTATCTCTTATCTTTCAAATCAGAATACTCTTTTTTGTTAGATCATTAATTTATTAAATTTTTACTAAAGGATATAAACATATAAATAAGATTTCTCTAAATTTAAATGAATATACCATTCTTTTCTATTATATCATAAATATTCACTTTTATGCTATCAATTAGATTTTAAAAAAAGGCTATAATTTATTTGTGTATTGATAATTATTTAACTTTTATTATACTTAATATCAACATTATTTTAAAACATAGCATAAAAATAAAGTCATATTAATATGACTTTATTTATTGTAAAAAAGTAATATTTTTTCTTTTTCATTAGGTGCAAAATCAAAATTATCTATTTCTCTCTCGCTTATCCATCTGCTTTCTACAATATCTTTTCCAAGAGATGGTCGTTCTTGAATTTCTCCTTTATATAGCAAGCAAGTTTCTTCCTCTGAAATTTTTACTTCCCCAACAGTTTCTAAATTGAAGATTATTGTTTTTAAATCTTCCTTTACTGCTCTGTTAATACATTTTTCGCCACTTTCTTTTCCTCTTAAGCTTCTACCCACAAGATACCAAAGTTTAGGTTCATTCCTTTTAGTTTTTTTCCTGATAATAAATATGTTGTTAAAGTAATCCTTAATTATTATTGAACTTTCTGTAATTTTAGCCATTTGTTCCTCCATCTATTATTGTAAATATTAAAACAATGTAATCCAATAAAGTTATATATTCAATAAAATTATTCAATTTCCTTTGGATATTTTTTGCATTTAAGATAATTTTATATCAATTATAAATGATTTTATAACTGCTAAGGCTTCCCTAAAATATTGTATAGGTACTAATAAACTTTCTGTTTTACTAGTGTAAAAACTTATGTTTTTATATTCTAAATGCTTTGCAAGCATATTACTTCTAAAAGCGTGAAAATCTGTTGTTATAACCGTTACTTTGTTATTTTTTATATATTTTCCTTCTATTTTTTCAATTATGTCTTTAGAAAAAGTTAAGTTTTCCTTAGTGTTAGTAGATTTATCTTCCATTATTATTAAATCTTTATCTACTCCCTTTTCAATTAAATATTTTTTCATTGCCTCAGCTTCTGAAATATCTTCTCCTTTTCCCTGCCCCCCTGAAACAATAATTTTACATTCTTTTTCTTGTTTTTTAACATATTCCACAGTCTTATCTAATCTATTTCTTAAAGTTAATGTTATCCACTCTCCCTTTAGGCCTGCTCCTAATACTATTACATAATCTGAATAAGATGTATCTTTTTTAGGAAATATTATTATAATAGATTCAATGATAATAAATGCCGTTAAGACTAAAACAATTATACATTTTATTATATTATACAATTTTTTTAAAATTTTATTTTTATATAATATTATTTTAATAAAATGAAAAATAATTAATAAAATTCCTATGCAATAAAAGATTTCACTAAAACTTATTTTCCCATATATTATATTTATAATAATAGTGTAAATAAGAATTAATATACCTACAAATATATCTATATATTTTAACAATAGCTTTCCCCCTCAAATACTCCTTGTTTTAAATCTCAATAATTTAAAAATTTTTATTATACTTCATAAATACTAAAGATTATTTACAAATACAAGATGGCTAAAATTTCAGAAATTTAATTTTAGCCACCTTGTATCTAAAGTTATTTTATTGGATTTCCTTCAAAATCTGTATACTTAGGTGGATTTTCTTTATCACCTATATTATTTTGGTTTTCATGTAATTTTTGTCTTCTTTTACCTTTTTGTAAAGCATTATTTGTTCTAGAATCTGCTTTCATATAAAACACTTCCTTTCAAAAGTATTTTATACACCAAATAAAATTTAATACATTAAACTTCAAACTCTTCTATTTCAATTGAATATGTTCCGCATTTCCTGCAAACTATTATAGTAAGTAAATAACTTTTATCTACAATGCCTTCTCTATTTAATCTTGTAAAAGATTTTTTATCGTATTCACCATCAATACTGCTTGTTATATATTTATTATTTTTTCCATATACATAAAAGTAAAACTCTAAAAAATCAAAGACTTTCTTTTTTTCTTCCTTGCCCCATCTACATTTACTACAGCAATTTTCATAATAAGCCTTTTGAAAATCTACCTCATCACTTTTATTTAATATTTCTAATACTTTTTTATAATCTATTCCTTCTAATGGTTTATTTTCATCATTTGCAAAGTATTCTAAATTCTCTTCTCCTAAAATATATTCTTTTCCTTCAAAAATAAATTTATAATCCATAATTTCCTCCAATTTTAATAGTCATTTTCTCCATTTTCCTCTTGTTTTAATATAATCTTATTAATGTTAACAAGTATTTCATTTATTTCATTACTTACTCTAGTTCTTTCATTAGTTATCCATTCCATATCAAATTCTAAATTAAATAGTTTACTAAAAGAATAATACATATTTACTTTCTGATATTGTAATTCTAACTCTTCCAAATTTCCGGTGTAACACTGAGGTTTAGTTAAGCTTTTATTTTTCTTAATAAAAACTTCTTCAACATAGTCTAAAAATGTGTTCATTAAATATTCATTAGAAGCATCAAAAGGAATTTTTAATAGTTCCCACTGGTCTATTTCTTTTAATTTAAATCTTTTTATATTCTCCAACACAAGCAAATATTCATTTATATCCATTTTTCTATAAAAATTTATCTTTTCTTCTCTAGTTGCCCATAAAGCCAATTTTTCATTCAACGGAAGACTTTTTATGTTTAATATTGCCTCAGATGGACCTAAAACTGCTTCAGTAATAACTTCATCCTCTTCTTCTAATCTTTCCTTTATAAATTTTTGCCTGTCTGCAACTGTTGCTACATATCCTACATCATATATTCCTATTCTTCCAGCTCTCCCTGATATTTGCTTTACTTCCTGGGAAGTTAGAGGCCTTATTTCTTCACCATCAAACTTTCTTGTATCAAAAAATATTATTCTTCTAATAGGTAAGTTTACACCCATTCCTATAGCATCTGTTGTCACTAGCAGCTTAGTTTCCTTATTAATAAACATATCATATTGTTTTCTTCTTACTTCAGGAGGCAAATCTCCATATATTATACTTACCTTAACTCCGCCTTCTGAATAATTTTTTGCTATTTGTAGAACCTTCTTTTTAGAGAATACTACAATTGCATCACCTTCATTTATTTGCTTTGGATCAAAATTATTTTCTTGAACTTCTAAAGGTATATTTCTATAATATTCTTTTAATTCATATTCATCATTACAATCTTTAATTATCTTTTCTACGATTTCTTTTGCATTTAATGCCCCACATATATGAATTTCTTTACATCTTAGCCCTAATAAGGCTCTAGTCCAAGCAAAACCTCTTTGACTATCACTAATCATTTGAATTTCATCTATTATTGCTATATCATATTGCTTTTTTAAATCTACTTTTTCTATGGTGCAAGTTGTATGGGTAGCCCCTTCCTTTATTATTTCTTCTTCACCAGTTTGTAAATTGCAGATTACTCCTATATCATTTAACTTTTCATAGTTTTCTAATGCTAAAATTCTTAAAGGTGATAGATATATACCATTTTTAGCTTCCTTTAATCTTTCCATAGCAGTATATGTTTTACCAGTGTTGGTTTCCCCTAAATGAAGATATATCTTTCTCTTCATATTTCTTGCTAGTTTATACTCATCCTTAGGATTATCAGGAAAATTTTCTTCAAATTCTTCAGCAATGATCTTTGGTATATGCTGCTTTGTTAATACAGACATAAAACCTGAATTTATAAAACTATTGTAGTTATTTCTTATAACCTGATAGAAATCAAAATCTGTATTATTTTTTCTATTATAGTCTTCCAATAATCTTTTCGATATATATTCTAGTAATTCTTCATATCTTTCTAATAATTCCTTATATCCCTTAAATCCTTCCTTTTCCATCTGTCTTAACTGAATTATCTTTTTTCTTAAAGAGGACTCCTGTTCAATTAATGCACCAACCTTTGAATTATGTGCTATTTCTTCTATATGACTTATTTGAGATTTCAATTTTTTAAATTCTCTTTGACTTGCATTTTTCTTCATATTATCACCTCATCTGTGGCAAAATTAATTTCAAAATAAATGTTAATAATTTATTCACTTTTATATAATTTCCTATTTCAAACTACTATCTAATATTATATAATACCTTTATCAAGGTTACTTATTATTATTCTAACTAATAAATAGTAAGTCAAAGTTAGTTTTCCTTAAAGTATTATTTTTTATTTACTTATAAGGGATTATTTAGGATATTGAAGCACTTAAACCTATTATATCCTATTATTCTATTTTTAGGGGTGGTTTAGATATGAAAAATAATTATATTTATTTAGTTTTCTCTAATACTGGTACAATTATCTCAAAATTACTCCGTCTTTGCACAAAAGATAATTATGTTCATGTTTCTATAAGTTTAGATAATAGCTTTAGTAAGATGTACTCCTTTGGAAGATTATTTGAATATTTTCCTATCCCAGGGGGACTGGTAGAGGAAAACCTGAGATCTGGACTATACAGGAAATTTACTAAAAGCAAATGTATTATATATAAAATAAATATTAATGAAGAGCAATATAAATTTCTAAAAAAAGAATTGGACAAGTTCCTGCTTAATAAGAAAAAATATAAATACAATTTACTTGGATTACTAGGTTTTTACATTAATAAACCAATAAAAAGGGACAACTATTATTTTTGCTCTGAATTTGTATCTCACCTGTTAATAAAAAGTAGAATCTATAATTGCGATAAAGATCCTGCATTGATTAAACCTAGCGATTTACTTAAAATTCAACCTAAGGAATTAGTGTACGAAGGATTTACTAATAGCTGTACCCTTACTTCATAATATTTTTAGCCAAGCTATATATCTTATATAATTTAGGATTTTTCTCTTTTTCCTCGGAAATTATTTTATATTTTGCTATTTCCATTATTGGCTCTAATAAGGATATGGTATCTTCATATCCTTCTTTTATTCTACTCTTCTTTTTTTCTTCATCTAAATTTAAGGTACCATTAATAACTCCATCATTTAAATTTTTAGGGCATATTTCTATTATTTTTGTATTTGGATATAGGGATTTGTCTATTTTTTCTTCTTTTGACAAGGTTACTACTATAATAATATCGCAGCCTTCTCCATAAATAGGTTGAATAGGCACATTATCGCAGATTGCTCCATCAACATATTTAAAACCATTTATTTCTGTTGGATCAAAAATTAATGGAAGGGAAGCAGAAGCTAAAATAATTTCTTTTGCCATAGTACTGCTATATTCATTAACTTTAAAATATCTTATTTTAAAATCAGGCAATTCAGTACAAGCTGCATAACAAATTCTTTTGTTCTTTCTTATTTTATCTACATCTATATAATTATTGGCTATTTCCTTTACAGCATCATTAGAGGCACTCTTTTCATTCATTTTTTGAGTAATATATTTCTTTGATATTGCTAAATTCTTTCCACCTATAAATAAGCCTACTCCCCTTGTAAATAATTCAAACTTACTATAGGGTACAATTGTATCAATAGTTATATTATTCCATATATACTCAGCTATTTCTGTATCCCCCTGAGCAAATAAAGCAGCATTGAAGGCTCCAATTGAAGTCCCTGAAAAATAATTAATATATTTATCTAACCCCAAATATACTAATGCCTTCCATACTCCAAGTTCATAAGCACCTTTTCCTCCACCGCCAGCTAATACTAAACCTATTTTCATAAGCCCCTCTTAATTAACATACTTCTTCTAACTATTATTTTATTAATTCATAAGTAAATTGGTTAATAAAAAAAAGCCGCTACAAATCTAAGTTTGTAACAGCCTTTAGCAAATCTAATTAAGCATTAAGTGATTTCTTTGCTAATTCTACTAAATCAGCAAATGCTTTTGGATCATTTATAGCTATTTCTGATAACATTTTTCTGTTCATATCTATTCCAGCTAACTTTATTCCATTAATAAATTTTGAATATGAAAGCCCATTCATTCTTGAAGCGGCATTAATTCTAGCTATCCATAATCTTCTAAAATCTCTCTTCTTTAATCTTCTTCCAACATATGCATTTCTTAAAGCTCTAATTACAGTTTCATTTGCAGTTTTAAATAATCTGCTTTTACCACCATAATATCCTTTAGCAAGCTTTAATACTTTTTTATGATTCTTACGAGCGTTTACTGCTCTCTTAACTCTAGCCATGTTTAATCCTCCTAAAAACCTTTCATATTAAAGGTATGGTAATAATTTCTTCATTGCTTTTTCTTGAGTAGTTGAAACATAAGCAGTTTTTCTTAAGTTTCTCTTTCTCTTAGCACTTTTCTTAGTTAATATATGACTTTTAAAAGCCTTAGCTCTTTTTAATTTTCCAGTACCAGTCTTTTTAAATCTTTTTGCTGCTCCTTTATGAGTTTTCATTTTTGGCATAATAATAAATCTCCTCTCTAGTTATGCTTTTTTAGGGGCAAGTACCATTATCATATTTTTACCTTCATGCTTTGCTGGTTTTTCAATTACACAAACATCTTCTAATTTACTCACAAAGTTATCAAGTATTTTATTTGCCATATGACTTAATTGAACTTCTCTACCTTTAAATCTTACAGTTACCTTTACTTTATCCCCATCTTGTAGGAACTTTCTAGCTTTTTTTGCTTTTATAGCAATATCATTTTCTTCAATAGAAAGTCCAAATCTTATTTCTTTAACATCAACTACTTTTTGCTTTTTCTTTGCTTCTTTTTCTTTTTTAGTTTGCTCATAGATATATTTACCCAAGTCCATAATCTTACAAACTGGTGGGTTAGCATTTGGTGAGATCATAACTAAATCTAGTTCTGCCTCATCTGCCATATTTTGTGCTTCTCTTGTAGGAATTATGCCTATTTGATTACCTTCTGAATCAATTAACCTAACTTCCTTTACTTTAATAGCTTCGTTACAAGTAAAATTTTTACTTATATTAAGTCACCTCCAAAAATTTTAAATAAAAACATAACAAAAAAGGGCGTATTTGCCGCCCTCTTTGCTTATAAAAAACTAGTTATTAACTAGTAATTAATACAATAACAATTACCCTACTAAGCTTTGCCGTAAGGTGAGAAACGGCTGTTTCTTCTTTCCTGATAATTATCTTAACATTTTATTAATTTTCTGTCAATCTTTTTATTTTTTTGAATTTATAATTTTATTATTATCATTTTAAAAAATATTATTCATTTTTTTATTATTATCTTTTTCCCGGATCAAAAGGTTGGCCTTCAGCTTTTGGCGCACGAGAAGATTTAGAGAAAAATACTAAAGCTATTAAAGTAACAATGTATGGGAAAGTTTTTAATAATATACCTGGTATTTCTGATAAAGCTGGTATAGCTTGTGATACATTGGCTATTGTTGAAGCAAATCCAAAGAAGAAAGTTGCTCCTAAAATACCTAACGGTCTCCATTGACCAAATATTAAGGCAGCCAATGATAAGAAACCAAGACCTGCTACATTACCATTAAACTCTCCTGAATATGTTAATAGCATAGTTGCTCCTCCTAAAGCTGCTAAGCCTCCAGAAGCAAGAACTCCAAAATATCTCATTTTATATACATTTACACCTGCTGCCGCTACAGCTTCAGGGTGTTCACCACAAGCTCTTAATCTTAATCCAAAAGCAGTTTTATATAATAAAAATACGCTAAGAGCTAAAATTATTATTGCAAGCCATGTTGTTGGATATGCTCTTTCAAAAAATAGTGGTCCGATAATTGGAAGCTTAGATAATACAGGAACATCTGTAGGAAGAAATCCATTTGTAACTCTAATATTACCACTTCCAGTAATGTTTCTGGCTAAGAATACTGTTAATGCACCAGCCATCATATTAATAGCAGTACCACTTATTGTTTGATCTGCATTTAAGTTTATACTTGCAAAAGCATGTAATATTGAGAAGAGAACGCCAGCTAAGAATGCTGCCAATAATCCTATCCAAAGGGCTCCAGGTACACCATTAGCCTGTAATTTTGAAGCTGTAATAGCTCCTGCAAATGATCCAATTATCATTAATCCATCTAGTCCTATATTAATAATTCCACTTCTTTCACTATAAAGAGCTCCAAGAGCTGTTAATAGCATTGGAACTGTATAGGCTATCGCATATGGAAAAATTTTCTCTATTATTGTCCACATTATTTTTCCACCATCCTTCCAGGAGTTTGAGTTCCATTTTTCTTTTTATTTTCATTTTTCTTTTTAAAAACTTTATTTATTAATTTATCCATTATCATACTTGTTGCTGCAAAGTATATTATAGTTGCCATTATTGTATCAGCAAGTTCTGGCGGTACCTTTACTGCTGCATTCATAAATCCCCTGCCTACATAAAGAAGACCAAAGAATAATCCTGAGAAGAATACCCCAATAGGGCTGCTTGCTCCTAATAATGCAACTGCAATACCATCAAAGCCTTGACTTGGCATAACACCAATCTGCATTATATTTGAATTTCCTGTATATTGAATAACTCCAGCTAAACCAGATAATGCACCAGCTATTGCCATAGATATCATTATATTTCTGTTAACCGGCATACCTGCATATTCTGCTCCAAATCTGTTAAATCCAACAGCTTTAAGCTCATATCCAAGCACTGTTTTATTTAAGATAAACCATACAGCTGCAACTGCAATTAAAGCTAAGAAAATTCCTAAATTAATGAAGGAATTATCAAATAGGTTTGTAAGCCACGAAACTCTTAAAGTTGCAGCTTCTGGAAGCATCTTAGATTCTGTTTCTAAGAAATCTCCCTTAAAGTAAGACGGAATTAGATAATATACTGACCAGTAAGCAATCCAGTTCATCATAATGGCAGAAACAACTTCGTTTACGTTAAACCTTGCTTTTAACAGGCCTGGAACCGCTCCCCATAATGCTCCAGCTAAAGTACCAAGTATAACTATCATAGGTACAAGAATAATTTTTGGTAAATCAAAAGTTAATCCGACAGCTATTGCTGTAAAACCTCCTGCCAGCATTTGTCCAGGTGTACCAATGTTAAACAAACCAGTTTTAAATGCAAAGGCTACTGAAAGTCCTGTTAACACTAATGGAGTAGCTGTAGCAATTGTGTTACCTATTCTCTCCATATTCATAAGTCCACCTTTAAACAGGTATAAATATCCTTCAAATGGATTAAAGGACATAATGGCCATTAATATTGCTCCTGCTATCATTCCAAGTATTATGGCTAAAATTGATTTTAAAAATTGATTTCTACCCATTAATTTTCACCTCTCTTTATACCTGCCATCATCAGACCAACTTTATTTTCATCTGCTTCTTTAGCATCAATTATTCCTATTAACTCTCCATTATTAACTACTGCAATTCTATCAGAAACATTTAAAATTTCGTCTAATTCTAAGGATACTAAAAGAACTGCTTTTCCATTATCTCTTTGTTCAACAAGTCTTTTATGTATATACTCTATTGATCCTACATCTAATCCTCTTGTTGGCTGTACTGCTATTAAAAGGTCTGGATCTGAAACAACTTCACGTCCAATAATAGCCTTTTGTTGGTTACCTCCTGATAAGGATCTTGCTATAGATTTTCCGCCTTCACCTGATCTAACATCAAAATTTTCTATTATATCATTTGCATGCATTGTTATTTTTTCTCTATTTATAAGTCCATTTTTTGAAAAAGGCTTATTTTTATATGCTTTAAGAACCATATTATCTTCTATTGTATAATCTAAAATTAATCCTCTCTTATGTCTATCTTCTGGTATATGAGCAATTCCTAAATCTATTCTTTCTCTAATCGAAGAATTTGTTATATCCTTTCCATTAAAAACTATTTTTCCTTCTTCAACTGGCCTCATACCTGTTATAGCTTCTACTAGTTCAGTTTGACCATTTCCTTCAACTCCAGCTATACCAACTATCTCACCTTTTCTAACTGATAACGAAAAGTTTTTTAAGCCAAGAACTTTTTTATTATTTTTAACTGATAAGTTTTCAACCTTAAGTACTTCTTCCTTTGGCTTTGCTTCTTGCTTTTCTACTTTGAAAGATACTTGCCTTCCAACCATCATTTTTGCCATTTCTGCTTCAGTAGTTGACTTAACATCTACTGTTCCAATATATTTACCTCTTCTTATTACTGTACATCTATCAGCAGCAGCTTTTATTTCCTTTAATTTATGAGTAATTAAAATAATAGATTTGCCTTCTTTTATAAGGCTTTTCATAATTTGAATTAGATCTTGTATTTCTTGTGGAGTTAAAACGGCTGTAGGCTCGTCAAATATTAATACCTCAGCATTTCTATATAGCATTTTTAAAATTTCAACACGTTGCTGCATACCAACTGAAATGTCTTCAATTTTTGCATATGGATCAACGTTTAATCCATAAGTTTTTGATAATTCAGCTATTCTGTTAGCAGCTTTCTTTATATCAACAGTTAAAAACTTCTTAGGTTCACTACCTAAGATAATATTTTCTGTTACTGTAAAATTTTCAACTAATTTAAAATGTTGATGAACCATACCTATTCCTAAATCATTGGCAATATTAGGATTAGAAATTTTAACTTCTTTTCCTTTTACCTTTATAGTTCCCTTGTCTGGCAAATACATTCCAAACAGCATTCCCATTAATGTAGATTTACCTGCACCATTTTCTCCTAAAAGAGCGTGAATTTCTCCCTTTTTAAGTTGTAAAGTAATATTATCATTTGCTACAATTCCTGGAAACTCTTTTCGTATATTTAGCATTTCTACTACATAACTCATTAAATATCCTCCCTCATTTTACTACTTTAAAAGCATTAACTATGCCTTTTTTTGTTTGGGTTGTTAAATAAATGAAATTCTCCAATAATAGAAGAAAAAGACGGATTATCCGCCTTTTTCACATAAATTTAATTATCTTTAACTATCTACTTTATTAAATTACCTTGTTCAGCACTTACTTTAATATCTCCACTCTTAATCTTTTCAAATACTTCTTTAACCTTTGAAACTGTATCTTCTGATAAGTTTGGATTTTCTTCTGGAAGACCAACACCATCATTTGATGCATCAAATCTTAATATTTGACCACCTTTGAATTCTTCATTTAATTCATCTTTAATCATATCAAAAGTAGCAATATCAATCTTCTTCATGGCAGAAGTTAATATTACTGATTTTTTTGCAGCTTCATCATAAATACCATCTGCATATTGGTCAACGTCAACACCAATCATCCAAACTTCTTGACCCTTTTGAACTCTTTGTTTAGCTTCATTTATAGCTCCAACACCAACTCCACCTGCTGCTGCAAATATAGCTTTTACTCCATTGTCATACATAGTTGCTGCTAGTTGTTGTCCTGCTGCTGAGTTATCAAATGATCCTTGATATACTACATTTTCAGCTTTAATAGTCATCTTTGTTCCTAAATTTTCATTAGCATAAGCTACCCCTTGTTGGAAGCCCCAGTTGAACTTTTGAACTGCTGGTATTTCCATACCACCTATAAATCCTAAGTCTCCCTCTTTTAATTCTGCTGCTGCTGCAACTCCTGCTAAGAAACCAGCTTGTTCTTCAGCAAAGAAGATAGCAATTGTGTTGTCTGATAAATCATAATTATTATCTCCGCTATGAGGAGCTCCATCAATAATTACAAACTTAGCATCTTCATATTTCTTTTGAGCATTATATATAGCAGTTTCAAACTTAAATCCAGGAGTAACTATAAACTTATATCCTGTATCATAAAGATTTGTGATTTCTTTTGAATAGTCTGCTTCAGTAGTACCTGCTGGTTTTAAGTAACTTGTTTCAACTCCAAATTCTTCTCCAGCTCTTAAAATACCTTCCCAAGTTCCTTGGTTAAAAGATTTATCATCGATAGTTCCTGCATCAGTAACCATTCCTACTTTAAGATCTGCGTTTTCTGAACCTTCTTTAGTAGAAGTATTTCCACATCCTACTAGCCCAGTAATCATTAGTGCTGATAGTGCTAAAGCTATTGCTCTTTTCTTCATAAAATAATCCTCCTTAGACTATATGTATATTAATTTGTTAAATTCGTCCATATCGAATTTCTATTGAGATTATACAATATATACATTTTAAATACAATAAAAAAATTCGTGAATATAAGCTTTCTTCGACATTTAATTACACCATTCTTGCTTTTTTAAATTTTATTAAACCTTTTCAAACTAACAATAGAAACTCAAATAGAACGGATAATTCATGTATATTTTTAATATTTATTTAAGTTGTGTACTCTACTTTATATAGAATATACAACTTAAATAAATTTTATAACAAACTTAAAGTAACTGCTATCAACATAGCTGGCAGTAAATTAGAGATTTTAATTTTAGTTATGTTAAGAATATTAAAAGCTAAACCTACAATAAGTAAACTTCCAACAGCTGTCATATTATTGATAGCAGCATCACTTAATATTCTAGACAATAAAGTTGCTCCAAAAGCTATTATTCCCTGATAAATAAAAACACTTATTGAAGATAACATAACTCCAATCCCTAAACTTGAAGAAAAAATAATTGAACTAACTCCATCTAAAATTGATTTTGCATAAAGAGTGCTATTGTCATTATTCAATCCACTTTCTAATGCACCAACAATAGCCATAGCTCCAACGCAAAATAATAAAGTCGCAGTTACAAAGCCCTCTGAAATTGAAATACTATTGTTGCCTTTATTGACTTTCTTTTCAATAGTTTTTCCTAAATTATTAAGTTTACTATCAATATCAATTAACTCTCCTATTAATGCTCCTAATGCAATGGAAATTATCATTATTAATGTATTTTCACCTTCTAATGCCCCTGATATACCAATATATAGAGTACACAAACCTAAACCATTCATTATATTTGCTCTTATTTTATCACTTATTCTGCCCTTTATTATTAGCCCTATAATTGATCCTATAATAATAACTAAGGAATTTATTATTGTACCAAACATTTCACCGCCCCCGACTTTTTTATTATTTGCAAATAAATTTACTATTATTTATATTTTTTTATTTTACAACAATATTATTTCCTTTATCAATTAGTTTTCTATAACCTTAAATATATATAAAATTAACATTCTATTTATTGTGAATAAAAATTAAATTTTGTATAATTAGATTAAACAAAATTAAGGAGTGTTTTTATTGTTTGGATATGTAACTCCATTAAAAAGTGAACTAAAAATAAAAGATTATGTAAAATTCAGAAGTTATTACTGTGGATTATGTATGAGTTTTAAAAAAAATATAGGTAATTTACCTAGGTTAACATTAAATTATGATATGGCTTTTCTTGCAGTATTACTTGATTCAATATCAGAAAAAGAAGCTTCAATTGAAATAAAGCGCTGTCTTCCACATCCCTTGGAAAAGAAGCCTATAATCGTAAATAATGATGCAATAGATTATGCAGCTGCAATGAATCTTTCTCTTTATTACTTTAAAGTTAAAGATGATGTTCAAGATGACAATAAATTAAAAAGTAAAATAATAGAAAAAATTTTAAATCCCTATGAAAAAAAAATAAATAAATCACTCAGAAAGATATCTAGCATAATAGAAAAAAATTTAAATGAATTAGCAAACTTTGAAAAAAATAAAAATTTTTCTAATATAGATGAAATCTCACATCCTTTTAGTAATATTGTTGGAAATATATTAAAGGAATATCCCTATCCTCTTATAGATGATAGTGAGATTTTGAGGAATAATCTTTATAACCTTGGATACACTCTTGGTAAATGGATATACCTTATAGATGCTGTAGACGATTTAAAAAATGATATAGAAAATAATAAATTCAATCCAATTAACTTTTTATTCAATAAAGATAATAAATCTTATGAAGATTTACTTACTTCAATAAAAGATAGATTAGAATTTACAATTTTAAATTGTGCATATAATTCTAATGAAATGCTATTAAAACTTCCACTAAAGAGAAATATAGATATATTAAAAAATATCTTAGAACTAGGAATGATGGATAAATATATTATGGTGACAAGTAAACCATGCGAAAATAAAGGGAGGAAAAATAATGAATCCATATGAAGTATTAGGTCTTAAACCTGGAGCAAGTCAAGAAGAAATAAAGGCCGCTTATAAAAAATTAATTAAACAATATCATCCAGATCAATATGGTGATAATCCTTTAAGAAATCTAGCTGAAGAAAAAATGAGAGAAATAAATGCTGCCTATGATCAATTAACTAAAAATTCAGGAAACAGTTCTCATAGTTATAATAATTATAACTCTAATAACTATAGTAATTATAGCAGCAATAATAACAACTATGATTTCAATGAAATAAGAAGATATATGCAAATGGGCAATTATGCTGCAGCCGAAGCAAAATTAAATAGTATCTCTAATAGGAATGCAGAATGGAATTTTTTATATGGTGTTTTATTGACTAACATGGGTAGATTTGATCAAGGTCTTAATTACATTCAAACAGCAGTTAATATGGAACCAAATAATTTTGAATATAGACAGACTTTAAATTCTTTATATCAAAGAACTAGAAGTTATTCAAATAACTATTATAGAACTACAGGAATAAATAATTCTGATGCTTGTGATATGTGTATAAATCTTTGGTGCTTAGATTCTATATGTGAATGTATGGGTGGAGACCTAATAAGCTGCTGCTAATTATTAAGGTGGTGGAAATATTATGAAAGCAAAAGAACTTACTTTGAATGCTATACTAATAGCACTTACTATTATTATTTTATTCTTAAATAATATTATGCCTATAAGTACTCTCACTTTCCTTACTATAAGCTCTTTGCTCGTACCTATTGCAATCATTAGAGGTTCTTTAAAAGGTGCTTTTCTTGTATATATAGGCTCTTCAATTTTAGGCTTTTTACTTTTACCAAAAGATATAGTACTTTTCTACTTTATCTTCTTTGGAATATACGGCATAATTAAGCACTACATTGAAAAACTAAATAAATTCTATTTAGAAGTAATATTAAAATTAATATTTTTTAATATAATCTTACTTATATCATATTTTTTCTTAAATGAATTTATTAACATAAATGAAAATAATCTTCCTCTGTATGCACTATTTATTCTTGGGCAAGCTGCTTTTTTAATATACGATTACGCTTTAACTGTTTTGATATCATGGTATTTATCTCAAATTCATAAGAGAATTTGAGAAAGCTCACAACTTAAAGCACATAATTAAAGAAATATTTAGGCAAAATGAATTATAAGAATAAAAAACTGCTGAAATTTTCAGCAGTTTTTCTAATTTTCAATTTAATGAAAAGTTAGCTAAGTTATTAATCATTAATTGATAATCGCCCTTCTCCTATTAGCTATTACTTCTTACCTTTTACTTGTTATCTCTCTGCTTTCCCTTCTTCTATCTTTCTAAGTTGAACTAATGCACAATCTTGAAAAACTTCTATGTGATTTTCCTTACAGTAGTTTAATATTGCTTCACTTTCTGCTCCTGGTTGTATTAATATATGTTTAATTCCAAGATCTTTTGCTTCTTTTATGTATTCATAGCCCTTAACTGGATTTATACAAAGATCGATTACATCTATATTATATGGAACTTCCTTTAAACTCTTAAATATAGAAGCTCCTCCAGCATAATGGATGCCAGAAACGTTAAAGCCCCTTTCTTTTAATGCCTTTAATATTTTATTAGCATATTTATTTTCATTTTTTACATCTCCTACAACAACCCAGTTCTTCATATACATTAAATCTTTAACTTCCATATTTCATCCTCCTGTTAAAATTATCTTATATACTATAATTAGCATAAATCTTTAAATTAATACAATATTTAAAAAATGCGAATATAATCACCTTTTAATCTATTATTAAATATCAAATGAAAATAAAAATCACTATTAATCTTTAAATTGAACTTTCTAATTGTACATTCTTATGTTATATTGACTTATATTTTTTAATAATATATAATTAATTCCATTATAACATAATATTTTATATCGCTATGATTAGGAGTAGTACTATAAATGTTAATCTTCAGAGAACTGTTGGTTGCTGCGAAACAGTGATTAGATTATAGGAACTTACCTAGGAGCTTACTTGTCAAAAGCAAGTACGGTAATACCGTTATAATTTCGAGTGAGAAAAATTTATTTTTTCTAATAAGAGTGGTACCGCGAACGTCCTTCGTCTCTTAATTGAGATGAAGGCTTTTTTATATATAATAATTTTGTAGGAGGATTAATTTATGGCTAAATATGGAACATCAATTGATAGAAAATGGCAAGCTAAATGGGAAGAAACAAATCTTTATAAATTCGACCCTAATAATAAGGGTGAAAAACTTTATGTATTAGAAATGTTCTCATATCCTTCTGGCAGCCAACTACATGCAGGTCACTGGTTTAATTATGGACCTGTTGATTCTTGGGCTAGAATGAAGAGAATGCAAGGATATAATGTATTTCAACCAATGGGTTTTGATGCTTTTGGTCTTCCAGCTGAAAACTATGCAATTAAGACTGGAATTCATCCAAAAGATTCAACTGAAAAGAATATAGAAACTATGGAAAATCAATTAAAAGCTATGGGTGCAATGTTTAACTGGGAAAACGAAGTTGTAACATGCAGACCTGACTATTATAAATGGACTCAATGGTTGTTCTTACAACTTTATAAAAAAGGATTAGCATATAGAAAAAATGCACCTGTTAACTGGTGTCCATCTTGTAATACTGTTTTAGCAAATGAACAAGTTCATGATGGTACATGTGAAAGATGCTCTACAGAAGTTACAAAAAAGGACTTAACTCAATGGTTCTTTAAAATTACAGATTACGCTGACGAATTACTTGAAAAACTAGATACTTTAGATTGGCCTGAAAAAACTGTTTCAATGCAAAAGCATTGGATAGGAAAATCTACTGGAGCTGAAGTTACTTTTAAAGTAAAAGATTCAGATTTAAAATTTAATGTATTTACTACTAGAGTTGACACTCTTTTTGGTGTTACATATGTAGTTTTAGCCCCTGAAAATAAACTAGTTGATCTTCTGACAACAGAAGAAAACAAGGCAAAAGTTGAAGAATACAAGGAACAAGCTAAAAAACAATCAGAAATAGAAAGACAATCATTAACAAGAGAAAAGACTGGAGTATTTACGGGTTCTTATGCTATTAACCCTATTTCAGGAAAAGAAATTCCTATTTGGGTTGGAGATTATGTTCTTGCAACCTATGGTACTGGTGCTGTTATGGCAGTTCCAGCTCATGATGAAAGAGACTTCGCTTTTGCAACTAAATTTAATTTACCTATCGAAAGAGTTATCAATAGCAAAGATGGCAGCGAAGCAGAATTACCTTACTGTGAAAGTGGTGTTTTAGTAAATTCTGCTGAATTTACTGGATTAACAACTGAAGAGGCAAAAGAAAAAATAGTACAAAAACTAGCTTCTCAAGAACTAGGCTCTAAAAAAGTTAATTATAGATTAAGAGACTGGTTAGTTTCTAGACAAAGATATTGGGGAGCACCAATACCAGTAATTCATTGTGATGACTGCGGAATTGTTCCTGTACCAGAAGATCAATTGCCAGTTGAGCTTCCTTATAATGTAGAATTTACTCCAGATGGAAAATCACCTTTAGCTAAATGTGATGATTTTATAAACACTACTTGCCCTAAATGTGGTAAAGCTGCAAAGAGAGATGCTGATACATTAGATACTTTTGTTTGTTCATCTTTCTATTATTTAAGATATCCAGATAATAAGAATTCAGAAAAAGCTTTTGACAGCGAACTTATAAATAGCCTTCTTCCAGTTGATAAATATGTAGGTGGTCCAGAGCATGCATGTATGCACTTATTATATGCAAGATTTATCACTAAAGCATTAAGAGATATGGGCTATGTAAATTTTGATGAACCATTTAAATCTCTTACTCATCAAGGATTAATTCTTGGACCTGATGGTCAAAAAATGAGTAAATCAAAGGGAAATACTATTTCTCCAAATGATTATATTGAAGAATATGGTTCAGATGTATTTAGAATGTATTTGATGTTCGGCTTCCAATATGTTGATGGCGGTGCTTGGAGCGATGAAGGTATTAAATCTGTAGCAAGATTTGTTGATAGAATGGAAAGATATTTAGAAACAGCAAGAGAAGCAATTAATAGTGGTAATAATAATAAAACTACTTTTGATAAAGAGGAAAAAGAATTAAACTTCTGGCTAAATAATGCTATAAAGGGTGTTACTGAAGATAGTGAGAAAATGCAATTTAATACTGCTATAGCAAGAATGATGGAATTTGTAAATGCCTTATCTAAGTATCTTCAAAAAGAAGTAAAAAATCTAGACTTCTTAAGAAAAGCTTGCATAGATTTCTTAAAAGTTCTTGCACCATTTGCCCCACACTTTACTGAAGAACAATGGAATTTATTCGGCTTAGACTTCTCTATCTTTAATGAGGCTTGGCCAAAATATGATCCTAATGCTTTAATTAAAGATGAAGTAGAAATTGCAATTCAAGTTAACGGAAAAATAAAAGCTAAAATAAATGTTCCTACTGACCTAGATGAAGAAGGAATTAAAGCTGAAGCTTTAGCTAATGAGAATATTGTTGCTGCAATTGGAGATAAAAATATTGTAAAAGTAATAGTTATTAAAGGAAGATTAGTTAATATTGTGGTTAAGTAAAAGCACAATATTAACAATCGACAATTGACGATTAACAGTTAAAGAATAAAAATACTGCATAAATTTTTATGCAGTATTTTTTATGTTTATTTTTTAATTTTCAGTTTACCTAAAACTCCTCCTAAATTGTCCATTATCCATTGATAATTATCCATCGATTTTAGTCTTCTTCATCAAATATTATTTTAAATTCTGCTAAAATCTCACTTACTAAATTTTCATCTAATTTTTTATAATAATTAAGTAAGCTTTCCTCTTGTAATGCAGTAAAGATTAATTTACTTCCTTCCATCCAAAGCTCTGGAACATAAACCCAAACTATTTCTTCATACCTGCAGCTTAAAAGAAAATGCTCATACCCCCAAAAGAAATACTCTTTTATATTATGAAGTTTATTAAAAATTTTATAATCTTCTACTACTTTTTTACTCAATTCATAATAATAAATATCTACATAAAAAAAGTCAAAACTTTCTTTCTTAACTTTATAAGCATCACCATAAATTATTCTTAGTTTATTATTATTATTATTAAAATTCCTTTTATATAACTCTATTATTTCTTTTTCTTTTTCATAAACTACAACTTCTTTAATATTATCTTTTTTTAATAATTCATTTACTACATAACCTAAGCCTAACCCGACTACTCCGACTTTTCCTTTAGCAAATTTAATAAAAGAATATGAACTTTCAATTTCTATAGGAGATATTCTCATTAATTCTTTATTTGCTTTAAGAAGTCTAATTATGTTAACTGATATATTATCTTCTTTTTCATACATATATCCTTTTATATATTGATTTATTGTAATACTTTTATCTATTTTAAAGTCATTAATATTATTCTCATTAATTAATTCATTGTATTCATTTATTTTCTTTAGTACATAATCTCTTTCAAAAGGTTTCAATTTTTTTCTTCCCTTCTCTTTTTAAGTATAATCTAAGTACAATTTAAATATACTAATATTATTCCACGATTTCATTATTAATTATATTGTCAATAAATTGTAATTACAATGATTATTATATTAAAATTTCCTAAATTCTTAAATCTTACTAATTCTTAAAGTAAAAAACACTTGATATTTATATATACTATGTTATACTAGTGATATAAATTATCAATTAAATTTTTATATAGAAGGTGAAAATATGGATAAAATTTTAATAAGTGAAGAAGCTTACAAAGAATTTAAAGCATTCTTAGATGAAAATGAAGTAGATAACTACAGCATAAGAATTAACCTAGCTGGTTTCGGTTGTAGTGGGCCTGCTTTTAATATAACTGTTGATGAACCACAAGATGGAGATGTTGTAGAAAAAGTTAACGATATAACTTTTGTTGTAGAAGAAAACTTAATCGATGAATTCGGCGGTTTCAAGTTACTTTCAACTGAAGAAAATGAAGGTAGAGGATTATCTCTAAAGCCAATCATTGAAGCCGAAGGCGGATGTGGATCTTGTGGTGGAGGATGCCACTAGAAAAAAGGATTGCTTAGGCAATCTTTTTTTCTATTCAAAATTCACAATGCACAATTAAGTATGAATTTCAGACAGCTGAAATTCTACATAAAAAATAGTCCTTTAATAATAACTTAGTTATTATTAAAGGACTATTTTTTTAATTAGCAATTTAAAATATATTTTAGCTTTTCAATCAAACTGAAAAGCAACTATAATTGTCCATTGTCAACTGTCAATTAATTTTATCTTGATAAAATCTCAGCTCCTGTTTCAGTAACTAAAACTGTATATTCCCATTGTGCTGAATAGCCACCATCTTCTGTATAAACTGTCCAGTCATCATCTTCATCAATAAAGACTTCATAATCTCCTTCGTTTATCATAGGCTCTATTGTGAATACCATTCCTGGAACTAATACCATTCCTTCTCCTCTTTTACCTACATGGGCTACAAAAGGATCTTCGTGGAACTTAATTCCTATCCCATGACCACCAAAGGCTCTTACCACTGAAAAACCATTGGCTTCAGCATGTTCCTGTATGGCTGCCCCTATATCTCCTAAGAACCCCCACGGCTTAACTGCTTCAAAGCCTTTATCTAGGCATTCCTTAGCAACTCTAACAAGCTTTGCATGTTCTTCAGAAACATTGCCAATCATAAACATTCTTGAAGCATCAGAAAAGTATCCATTATATATTGTAGATACATCAACATTTACAATATCACCATCTTCTAGTATTGTATCTTCACTTGGAATACCATGACAAACAACATCATTTATAGATACACAAACACTCTTTGGATAACCTCCATAATTTAAATCTGCCGGTATAGCTCCATGACTAACTGTATAATCATAAACTAGTTTATCAATTTCCTCAGTACTCATACCTACTCTTATTTTTTCTTGCACTAAATCTAAAACACCATCATTTATCTTAGCACTTTCTCTAATCCCTTGAATTTGCTTTTCGTTTTTTATCATATCTCTTGTAGGTACTTCATGCCCTTGATTTTTTAATCTATTTAATTTTTCATCAAATTCTAAGTGGCATTTCTTATACTTTTTGCCACTTCCACACCAACATATATCATTTCTATTTAAAATCATTTTTACCTCCATGTTAATAAAATTCACATTTGCATATTTTACTTGTATTATTAGTATTGCTATGAAACTATAAATATTTTATATATAGTATAACATAAATTTATCTTTTAATTTATTTTTAGTAAAAAAATAATTAGGAGTTTAATTGAAAAAACAGCTGAATATTTCAACTGTTTTTAATTTTTTCCTATTCTTTTATTATAAATTCATAAGTAAAATAAGGTTCCATTACAATATTCATATCTTTTAGAGCTTCAACCCAATGGTTCTTTTTAATTGAAATTAATTTCTTTTTCTCCTCATCTAAGTCTTTATAGTATTTACTATCAAACTCTATAAAATATTCATTTAAACTCCTACTTAAACTTTCTAACGTTGAAAAATTATCTATAGCATTACCTTCTAATGATATAACTTCCTTATCATTTTTCATTTGGTAATTCATATATTCATAAAGAAAGTTCTCAATTCTTTTAAAAACATCTCTGGAGTTTACATATGTCTCAATAGTTTTCTTTCCTATTGATATTTTCTTTTCATTATAATTTTTATATTTCAGCCATAAATTATTGAATTCCTTATCAATAGAACTAAAATTTTTATACAAAGTAAATAATTCTTGATTATTAATACTTTTAGCTTTAATGCATGTATTTAAAATATTTGATGAGCTTTCATTTTTTGTTCTTATATCTAACAAACTGTTATAAGTTTCTCTTCCAAGCGAAATTCTATATTTAGAATTCAACAAGGAGGTGTAAACGTTTAAAACAAGACTTATAAACAATGTAACTACAATAATAATTCTATTATTATTTTTATTAGATTTAAAATCTCTCATACCTATCCCCCTGACTGCTTGTATTATAGCACATTCATATAAAAATTATCAACTGCCTAAATATAATAAAAAAAGGTAATCTACATAATGTAAATTACCTTATAACTACATTTTCTCTTTGGAACTCTTTAACCATATCAAGAGCAGCAGTTCCACTTTGCTCTTCTTGTTCTTTTACTTCTATCCTCTTTATTTTACCAAAAGATTTTTTTAAAGATAAGTCATTTTTTCCTGTTAAAACCCAAATTACATTCTTTGTTATGGGTCTTACTTCTAATTCTTTTTCGCCAACTCCATCAGTAAAATAAACTAATATTTTATTTTTTAATTTGTTCTCCTGTAAATATTGGAATACAGGAGAAAATTTAGTTGATCCATTATTTGAACTTCTCTTCTTAAAATCATTTCTTGATTTAGCCTCATATACTCTTCTAATTTGGTCATCACATTCAATTACAGTGATTTTACTGCTTCTATTTTTAGCAATATCTAAAACTTCAATCATTATTTTGTGTATTTCACCTTCACTAATAGATGCACTAATATCCAAAGCTACTATTACTTCTGGTATTAAATTTGGTAAACTTCCTCTAATGTCCAGCCTATCAGGTTGTCGTCTACTCTTCCTAGTTATAGTTTTTCTTTGTCCTGCTCTAATTGTAGGAAGCATGCGTTTTAGCTCATCCTGCCAGGATATTTGAGCTAATTCCTTATAGGACTCTACTATTTTTCTAATATCTTCTGGAGCTTTATTCTTTAAGGAGCTTACAGCTATTTTTTTTGTCATTTCTTTTATTGAGTCTGAATTTAAATCACTTTCCTCCCAGGCATCATGAGCTTTAGAAATATCAATTACTGTTCCAATATCCTTATCATCAGACTTCATCTTATTTTTTAATTTCTCTTTAATGATTTTATCAATTTCTTCTGCATATAACTCTATTGAATTATCTTCTTTTAAGGAAGCATAAAATTCATAATTAAATCTTTCTAATCTATAACTTTCTGGAGGCATATTATTAATAAATTGATTTATAGATATATCTAATGCCATGTTTACAGCTGTTGTAGTATATTTATTTCTAAGCTCTTTCTCTCTTTCATGATGACCATACATTATATGGTATATTTCGTGTTTAAATAAGGCTACCATTTCTCTCTTGTTACATTCTAAAAATAGTAATGGATTAAAATATAACTTAAATCCCTTAAGCATTGGCACTGTTGCAAGAGGCCAAGTAATATCATATTTTATACCTCTTTCAATTTTTACCAAAAACTGTCCAAAGAAATTATCTTCTCCTTGAATCATAGATACAATGATACTTTCTACAAGGGAAAAAAAGTCTCTTTCAAAAGTAATATCTTCAAATCCATTTCTAATATTATAAGCTCTTTCTAATAATACTGCACGTATATTTTCAAATTCCATAACTATCATCCCTATTCAAATATAGCAAAAAAGGCATCAAGAAACTTTTCCTCATTTAATAGATCCTTATATAGTTTTTCACTTGCATCTATTTTAACTTCTTTCATTATTCCTAATCTTAAATCTTTAGGATAGGAATTTAATAAATCGCCATATAATTTTCTATTTTTATCTATATTATTTTCTTCTAAATATCTTAAAGAATTTTTTGCTAATATATATAATCTTGAATGACTTTCACTTCTTAATTCTTCTCTTAACTCTAAAGGTAAAGCTTCATAAGCAAATAATTCTTCAGCTTTCATAATTTTATTTTTAATATTTTTTATATGATTTATAAAATCTGTAGCTATACTTACTCCAACATTACCTTTAACAATATTATATAAAGTATTTAATGAATACTTATTAGGATTTTTTAGATATACATTATAAGCTCGTCCTATTCTTTCCCAGCTTCTTGGAGTTGCTTTTATTGATTCTTTAGAATTTGGAGTGCTTAAATATTCTGGGAAAGTAGATAAAAATTCTATTATATTTTCATTAATATTTCCATCTTTACTCATTGCCCAATTTATCCATTCTTTAATATCTGAAGTTAGTTCTATCCAGACAAATCTATCCTCTTGAGCACTATCCATATCTACTACTTGATAATCAGAATATTCATAGCCATCATATTTATTTGATGGATTCATAGCAGCCACAATTTTTACATTTTCAGCTAGTTTATAATTATTAATCTCCCTATTTAATATAATATTCATAAGCTCCTGCTGCACTGCATGCTCACATCTATTAAGCTCATCTATAAATAAGAGAACTCCATTATATTCATTGCTTTTTAAAGCTTCATCTATTTCTAATAATTTATAATGGGCAGCATATTTTGTTCTTCCATTTTCAACTATTGGCAAGCCACCAATTTCTCCTTCTTTTAAAAGGTTAGCATCTATATTAACTAAATAATAATTTTCTTCCTTACATATCTTTTTTACTAATGATGTTTTTCCTATACCAGCTTCCCCTATAATTAAGGGTACACTTCCTGATTCTAAAACTAATTCTATAGCATTTTTTGCTTCTGAAAATTTCATTCTGTCACCTCTTATCTTGAAAGCTCATAATCAACTAATAACATCTTAGCTTTTTTACTTCCATATTCTCTTATAAAATTTATCTTGTTCATTTCTAATATTTCTAGTTCTAAAAAGTCTATTAGATATTTCTCGTCTATTTCTTCCTGACTTACCTTCTCTATTACTATATCAACAACAAAATCTACTGTTATTGAATCAAAAACATATTTAACTATTTTTATATTATCTCCAATTAATATCTTGAGTTCATCTATATCATAATAAATATAATTTATGGCTTCTTCATTTTTTCTTATGGCTGCTCTTTTTACTTCTAGTGACGGATTATCTATAAATTTTATAGCTGCCCAATAATTTTCAATCGCCTCTAATTGTACTTTTAAAGTAGGATTTTTAATATACTTTATTGAATCATAATCCTTTCTCACTGCTAAAAGCTGAATTTCTTCACTAGGATCCTCAATAAATTGAATTGCCCATCCCTTAGTTTTAACAGCTTCCAACTTAACTCTTTCTGTAGGATTTTTAATATACTTTAGTGAATTCCAAAGTAACCTTACTGCCAATATTGAATTCTCTTCATCTAGTTCTTCAATATATTCAATTACTAAAGGATTATTTCTAATTGCATATTCCTTTACTAAATTACTTGGATTTTTTATATATTTTATTGCCAATCCATTTTTATTAACAGCTTCAATAATTAAATCTTCACTTGGATTTTCTATATTTTTAATAAAAAATGGATTTTCCTTTATCCTTTTTATATCATTTTCTACCATAAGTCTTCCCTTCTAATGTGTTAATAGTATTTTAAATTTATATTTCATATAAATATTATACAACAACCATTCAATAATTACTATACACTTTTATTTAATAATTATTATTAAATAAAAGTTAATTTTACTATTTTAGGCTAATAATTATAAAAAATAATTGGTAGTTTATAAAATAATTTAAACATTTATTTTATAACTACCAATAAAAATCTTAACTATTAATTAAATTTATTAAAAATAATAAATTTTATATTATCATATTCATTAGAGATGAATATGATCTTTTAAATGATTCATACAATAACATTTTTGCCCTTTACACTTGGAACAATATCTAAATTCCATTTTATCATCATCTTTATCTGTTATACCACAGACTGCGCATTTATGATTATATTTCTTTTCCTTGATATTACTAACAAATTTTTGTTTTCTGTTATAATTAATAATCGTTGATTTACTATCTCTTCCAATTGACTTCCCGAAAAAAATGAAATAATTAAGCAATGGGATAATTACTAAAATTCTCTCTACAAAAGAACTTGCTTCTATAAAATTTAGAAAAATAAATATCCAATTAAGAATTCCTAAATATTTTATTTTCACCGGAATAATAAAAAATATTAACAACTCAAAATCAGGAAAAAGTTTAGCAAAAGCTAAAAATAAAGATAAGTTTATATAATGACCATCTATTGGCACTTCTGTAATAAATGCAGCTACAAGAGAAGCAATAATTCCAACTAAATAATATATATTAAATCTAAATTCACCCCATACATCTTCTAAACTACTTCCTGCCAAATAATAAAAATATAAGGTGAATATCAAGAACAATGGCGAAGTACTTGGTGGTATGAAAATAAAAGTAATAAGCCTCCAAACTTCTCCTTGAAGAATTTTGTTACTATCTAATAGCAGCAGCTTTATTAGACTGTCACCATTTAGCATTGTATATAAATATACAAATATGTTCCCTAGAATAATAATTAACATTAAATTCTTTATATAAAACTTCCCAAATCTTTTTTCTAGTTTACTTAAAAAATTCATTTATTTCCCCTCTTTACTTAATTATAAATCAATTCTATATTAAGCTTTTTATATTATCAATATACCTAGTATTACTATTATTATAAATTTATTAATTTTATTTCCATTTATTTACATTTGCATTTATGTTAAGTATAATGAATATAAGAAAATAGTTAATTGAGGTATAAAATATGAAAAATTTTAATATTGCCGAAAGGAGAAGACTATTATATAAACGCAGAAAGAGGAGAAAAACAATTATTAATTTTTTATATTTCCTATCCATAATTCTTATTGTAACAACTCTTTTTACTTTACGAAAAACCGACAATCAAAATAATACTTATGTAAACAAAAAAATTGCTTCTTCTTATAATAATAAAGAAGCAATTACTGTATGTATAGATCCTGGGCATGGTGATTGGGATACAGGTGCAGAAAGCACTAAAGGTATTTTTGAAAAAGATATTGTGTTGGATATTTCCTTAAGATTAGGAAAATTATTAGAAGCTGAAAATATCAACGTAGTTTATACAAGAACTAATGATTCTATTTCCTATTTAGGCACAGCTAATGATAGTTTAAAAGAAAGAATAAAAATTTCAAAAATATTTGATGCTGATTTATTTATCTCAATACACTGCAATAGTAATTATGATTCTACTTCTTCTAGAGGAATAGAAACTTGGTATAACCCTAATATGAAAGAAAGCATTGAATTTGCAACTATATTACAAAAAAATTTGACTGCTCTCAATTACAGTGAAGATAGGGGACTAAAAACCTATGAGAATAAGGATGATGCCCTTGCTGTTCTTGAACTTAATAGCGCAACACCTGCACTAGTAGAATTAGGTTTTTTAAGTAATATTCTAGATGAAAGATACCTAACTTCTGATCATGGAAAAGATAAAATAGCTGAAGCTCTAAAAAATTCTATTATTGAATATATTAATTCAATATAAAAAGTATTATTAAATAAAAATAGTAGATAAGCTTTATTCTTAAATCCTATCTACTATTTTTATATTTAGCTTTCTAATTGACCAATGTAATACTATTTATTTCTTCAAATATTTCTATTCTTTTTTCTAAAGTAACTATAACCACTAAATAATCTCCACTTAAAAGTTGAACTTTTCCTTTTGGAATTATTTCTTTTTCACCTCTTTTTATAGAAACTAACAAGCAATCTTTTGGCCACTCTATGTCTTTTACATACTTCCCGTCAGCAATACTCCCCGCTTCAATTGGAAATTCTAAAATAGTTTTTTTTGTATTATCAGCTTCTTCTTTAATCCCTTTCCTCTTTAATAATCTTTCAAGTAGAAGCTCATAAATTGCTTCATTTTTAAAGAAGTCTGCAGTAATATAAGAAACTATTACTGTTAACCCTAATGATAAAATATGATTAAATGAACCTGTCATTTCCATTATCAAAACTATTCCTGTAATTGGAGCCTTCACCACCGCTGCAAAATAACCAGCCATTCCTAAAGCAATAAAATTAACAATAAATTCTTTATTTAATCCCAAAAATGTAAAAGAAAATACACCTGTAATATTACCTAAAATAGCACCAAGTAAAAGCATTGGAAGAAAAATCCCTCCTGGTACTCCTGAGCCAAAAGCTATCATCAACAATAAAAACTTGCTTAAATAAAGTAATATTAATATACAAATTGAATTATCCTCAACTGTTAAGTTTAATATTGTATCATGTCCTCCTCCTAATAAGGATGGAAATAATAAGCCAATTAAAGCTGTCACAAAGAAGGGAAACATTATTTTTACTTCAATTGGTATTTTTTTAAATTTTCCATAAAGATCTTGAAATAAATATATTCCTTTTGAAAATATAGTTCCTGCTACTCCAGTCAAAATTCCAAGAATTATTAATAACCAGTAATATTTTAAAGGTAATACTTGTAATCTCTCAAAATTCAAAGATGGTTCCATTCCTAGAAATCTTTTTGATACAAAATCAGCTGCGATTGCTGATGCCATTGCTGGCAAAAGAACTAAAGGAGAAAAATTTCTATGTATTTCCTCTAAAGCAAATATCATTCCAGATAAAGGGGAATTAAAAGCTGCTGCTAATCCTGCCGAAGCACCTGATGTAATCAAATATTCTTTCTTAACTTTAACTTTCTTATATGTTAAATCAGCAACTCCTTCTCCAACAGCCCCACCAATTTGAACAGAGGGACCTTCTCTCCCCAAAGATAAACCTGCTGCTAATGCTATTACTCCTCCTAGGAATTTATATATAAGTATTTTAAACCAATTTAACCTAAGTTTATTTACTACTCTTCCCTTTATTTGAGGAATACCACTACCAGATATCATTTCTTCTCTTTTTACCATAATTCCAACTAAATAACCTATAAAAGTTAAAGTTATAATCACTATTATCGACTTTATTATTGATTGATTTCCAAAATCATAAAAATTATTAAAATATCTTGTAAGATTACTTATTGCTAATCTATTCAACACTATAACAAACCCTACCAGAAATCCAATTAGTGTACCTTCTAACAATAACTTAATCTTCATATTTTTTCTACTTTTAAGAATTTCCTTTGTACTACTTGTATCCATTACTAATCTACCTCATTTCAAATATATTAGCTACCTCCTCCAACATTTTGAAATTTGTAAAATCATAATGTAATGGAGTTATGGTTATATATCCTTTTGATAAATAAAATAAATCAGTATCCTCTTGTTCAATTTTATTTCTATTAGATTTTATTTCATAAGTTTTTTCTTCAGCATCTTCAATTAACACATATTCAGATTTATAAGTTGATTCTCCTAATTTGCAAACCTTTATTCCCTTAATTTCTTCTTCTTTAAGATTAGGTATATTAACGTTAAGAACTACATTGTTTTTTAAATATTTATCCTCTGCCAAATCAACAATTTTGCTAGCAAGCTTAGCAGCTATAGTATAATCTTCATCGTATTTGTTCCAATCTACTTCCATCGAAAAAGCTATTGCAGGCACATTATAAATTGAAGCCTCTATTGCTGCAGAAACTGTTCCTGAATATAAAATATCAGTCCCACAATTAAGCCCTCTATTAATTCCTGATATAACTAAGTCTACCTTTTTACAAATTAAAGATAAACCAGCTTGTGTGCAATCTGCTGGTGTACCTATTAAGCTATAAGCTTCAAAACCCTTATCTAAATTTTCTTTTCTTATTTTTATTGGATTATGTATTGATATAGAATGACTTGATGCACTTTTTTGCTCCCTTGGTGCTACTACAGTAACTTCATGCTTTTTGGATATTTCTTTTGCTAAGTCATATATCCCTCTTGCATTAATACCATCATCATTTACAATTAAAACATTCATCTTTTCTCTCCTAAATCTTCCTATATGTAAATCATATAAAAATTATATTTTACTAGTCTAAAGCATAATAAGTACTAGCAAATAAATTATATATTAATATTTTAATTAATAAAAGGGAATTATAATTATTGACATATATCAAGGAGGTTAAATTATGAAAAATAAAAAGAAAAATATAAACTATACTTCTGATCCGACTTCTTCTAATTATGAAAAAAGAATACAAAATAAAGCTAACGAAAAAACTCCATTCGCAGATGAAGAACCATCAAATCATACAGAATATAAATAAGGTCCTAAAACACACTAGCACAAATACAAAAATAACTGAGAAAAACTTTATTAAGTTTTTCTCAGTATTATTTTTATTATTTACCTATTTCCTTTTGCTTCACAATATATACATCTATAAATCTCATCTTCTTTGTCCCTTAACTCAAATATATGTTCAAGCTCCTGTTCAGTAGATGTTATACATCTTGGATTATTGCATTTAATTAAATTTGTTAATCTTTTATGCCTTTCTGTATTTAAATTTCTAATTCTTTTATTATCTTTCATTATATTTACCATTGTATTAGGATCAACATATCCTATAAAATCAAAGTTAAAATTCATACTTTCTTTTAAAAGTTTTATTATAAGGGCCATTCTTATATATTTCCCATTTAAAACCTGTTTAAAATAACAAGCACGACTATCCTTATCTACAGAAACACTGATTTCATTAACTCTAGGAAGAGGATGCATTATCGACATATCACTTTTGGCTCCATTAAGCTTTTCAAGAGTTAAAACATAGCTATCTTTAAGTCTTAAATAATCCTCTGCATTAAGAAACCTTTCTTTTTGAATTCTTGTCATATATAAAATATCAAGTTTTGGAATAACTTCTTCAAGCTTAGTAGTCTCTTCATATGAAACATCCTTGTTCTCAAGAAGGTCCTTTTTAATATAATTTGGAACTTTTAATTCTTTTGGTGATATAAAGACCATATTGATATTATCATATCTTGTTAGGGCATTTATAAGAGAATGAACAGTTCTTCCATATTTAAGATCGCCACAAAATCCTATAGTTAAGTCCTTTAATCTTCCCTTTTCCCTATATATTGTAAGTAGGTCTGCAAGAGTCTGCGTTGGATGACAATGACCTCCATCACCAGCATTTATTACAGGTACAGATGTATTATTAGCTGCAACATACGCAGCTCCTTCCTTTGGATGGCGAATTACAATTATATCAGCATAACAACTTATAACCTTTGTAGTGTCAGCTACACTTTCTCCTTTTGATACTGACGAACTTGCCGCCTCAGAAAAACCTATTACATTTCCACCAAGTTCATACATAGCAGCTTCAAAACTTAGTCTAGTTCTTGTAGAAGGTTCAAAAAATAAGTTTGCTAGTTTTTTCCCCTTGCATATTTCACTGTATTTTTTAGGATTATCTATAATATCATTTGCAAGATATATAAGTTCATCAATTTCCTCTACTGAAAAATCAAGTATATCAATAAGGCTTTTCATTATTTCTTTACACCACCAATCCAACTCTTATCTGATGGATTATTTCTAAAAGCAATTAATCTTACTATATCCTCTTTCTTAATATATCCTTCCTCTGCTGCTACTTCAGCAATTACATCAAAATTTGTAAGGGAGATATTCTTAACCTTTGCTTCTTCCAGCCTTTCAATACTTTTATTCATTCCATATGTAAATATACTAGCAATACCTAAAACTTCTGCCCCAGCATCACGTAATACATTGACAACATCAATTACGCTTCCACCCGTTGAAATAAGATCTTCAATGACTACAACCTTCTGCCCTTTTTCAAGCCTGCCTTCAATTTGATTTTGCCTCCCATGACCTTTTGTACTTGAACGAACATATCCCATAGGAATATTTAAAAGATGAGCCGTGATTGCTGCATGGGCGATACCTGCCGTTGAAGTTCCCATTAATACTTCTGCTTCAGGATAATTTTCCTTTATTATCTTTGCAAGACCTTCTTCTACATGATTACGTACATCTATATCACTAAGAGTAAGCCTATTATCACAATATACAGGACTCTTTATTCCGCTTGCCCATGTAAAAGGCTCTTCTGGACGAAAGAACACTGCTTTTATTTTAAGTAAATCCTTTGCTATTAGTTTTTCCATTATTTCATCTCCCTTAATCAACAAATTCTTCTATACATCTCATATAAGCAGCGACCGGATCTAAAGCTGCCGTAATTGGCCTTCCTACAACTATGTAGTCTGAGCCAATTTTTTTAGCATCCTTTGGGGTCATGATGCGTTTTTGATCACCTAATTCACTATCTACAAAACGTATTCCTGGAGTTACAGTTAAAAAATCCTTTCCACAAAACTCATGTACTTTTTCTGCCTCAAGAGGTGAGCATACAACTCCGTCAAGTCCTGCCTTCTTTGCATTTTTAGCATAGTGCATAACAACTTTTTCAATAGGCTCTGATATTAATAAATCTCTTTTCATAGTTTCCTCATCTGTTGAAGTTAACTGAGTTACAGCAATTAAAATAGGTCTTGTTCCATCAGATCTTCTAAGACCTTCAAGGGCAGCTTCCATCATAGTAATAGTTCCCCCAGCATGAAGATTACAAATATCTATATCAAGTTTTGATAAAACTGCCATTGATTTTTTTACTGTATTTGGAATATCATGAAGTTTAAGATCAAGAAATATCTTATGACCTCTTTTTTTAATTTCCCTTACAATTTGCGGGCCCTCTGAATAAAAAAGTTCCATCCCAATCTTTACAAAAGGCTTTTTCCCTTTAAATTTATCGAGGAATTCAAATACTTCTTTCTTGCTTTGAAAATCACAGGCAATAATAACATCCTTTCCCATTACAATGCTCCTCCAATAATATCTTTTAAATTATCTATATTATATTTTTTCATTACATTAGGCAACTCTTCTATTATCTCCTTGCAAACATAAGGATTTACAAGATTAGCTGCTCCCACCTGAACTGCTGTTGCACCAGCAAGCATCATTTCAATTACATCTTCTGCACTTGACACTCCCCCCATTCCTACTACCGGAATTTCAACTGCTGAAGCTACCTGATATACCATTCTAAGAGCTACTGGAAAGATGGCCCTTCCTGAAAATCCCCCCATTTTATTGGCTATAACAGGCTTCCTGCTTTTAAGGTCAACTCTCATTCCTAAAAGAGTATTAATAAGACTAATTCCATCTGCACCTGCTTCTTCACAAGCCTTAGCTATGGATACAATATCCGTAACATTAGGAGATAATTTCAATATTATAGGTTTTGTTGTAACTTTTTTAACTGCCCTTGTAAGCTCTGCAGCAGTTTCAGGACAAGTACCGAAACTCATCCCTCCTCCATGAACATTAGGACAGCTAATATTAACTTCTATCCAACCAACTTGTTCACATTTATCAAGCTTTTCGCTAGTATATACATAATCTTCAATAGAAAATCCACTTACATTTGCCATAACCTTTTTATTAAAACATTTTTTAAGTTTTGGCAGTTCTTCATCAATTACCTTTTGAACACCAGGATTTTGCAACCCCACCGCATTTATCATACCAGCAGTACATTCTGCAATTCGTGGAGTGGGATTTCCAAAACGAGCTTCTTTGGTGGTACCTTTAAAAGAAAAGGTACCTAGGCAATTGATATCATAAATTTCTGCAAACTCATAACCATATCCAAAAGTTCCACTAGCAGCTATTACAGGATTATCAAGCTCTATTCCACATAAATTAACCCTTAATCTTTCCATAGTATCTCCTCCTTATCTAGAACAGGTCCCTCTTTGCAAATTCTCTTAAATCCTGTAATTGTTTTGCAAGAACAGCCCATACAAGCTCCAAAACCACAGCCCATTCTTTCCTCAAAACTAAATTGCCCACTAGTCTTACTAATTTTATGAACAGCCTTAAGCATAGGCTCAGGGCCACAGGTATAAAAATAAGAATAATCTACCTCTTTCATTTTATCTGTTACAAATCCCTTGCTGCCATAAGAGCCGTCTACAGTTGTTATAAATACCTGCGCCCCTAAATTTTTAAATTTTTCTTCATAAAAAATTTCATCTTTAGTATTGAAGCCAAGAATTACTTTAACCGTCTTTCCTTCCTCAATTAATTTTTTTGCCAGGTAATACATTGGTGGAATTCCAATTCCACCCCCTATAAGAAGAGGCTTATCTCCTGATTTTGATAAATCATAACCATTCCCTAGTTCTGTTAATATATCAAGGTATCCTCCTTGAATGTTCTTCATAAATTCAGTTCCTTTTCCAACAACCTTATATAGAATTATTAATTTATCTCCTTTTATATCGCAAACAGAGATAGGCCGTCTTAAATATAATCCTTCAAGTTGAATATTAACAAACTGACCTGGCTTTATACCTGATGTTTCTCCCAAAAGGGTCATTTCCATAACCTTATCATTTAATTCTATATTTTTAATTACTTTATACTTTTTCTTCTTCATAATTCACCCTTTATGCATCTATTGTCGAAATTATAGGTGTAGTTTCTTCAAGAACATCTAGAAGAACTCTAACTGTATCAAGAGACGTAAGTATGGTTACATTATTTTCAGTGGCACAATGTCTAATTAATTGTCCATCACTCATTTGTTTCATTGAAGCAAGATTTCTTGTATTAATTACATAAGCAATGCTTCCCTGACGAATTAAGTTCAATATCTCATTACTTCCGTCACTGATTTTCTTTACTATACTGGCATGTATTCCATACTTCTTTAAGAAATTTGCAGTACCTTTTGTTGCTTTAATGTTAAAACCTAGATTATAAAATCTACCAATAAGAGGAAGAGCTTCCTCCTTATCATTATCCGCTACAGTTACAAAGACTGTACCATAATTTTTAAGCTGCATGCCACTAGCTTGAAGCCCCTTATATAATGCCCTATTTAATTTATTATCATAACCAATCGCTTCCCCTGTGGATTTCATTTCTGGTGATAAATAAGCATCTAATCCTTTTATTTTATTAAAAGAGAATACAGGAACTTTTACATAGTAACGGTTCTTTTCCTTTGGATATATATCAAATATCCCTTCTTCTTTCAAGGATTTTCCTAGAATAACTTTTGTTGCAATATCTGCTAGGGAATAACCCGTAGCTTTAGATAAGAACGGTACTGTTCTAGAAGATCTTGGATTTACTTCTATAATATAAACATTATCCTCTTTATCAACTATAAACTGTATATTATAAAGACCAACTATTCCTATTGCTAACCCAAGCTTCTTTGTATATTCTAAAATTCTTCCTTTTACCTTGTCTGATATACTAAAAGCAGGATAAACACTTATTGAATCTCCTGAATGTATTCCTGTTCTTTCAACAAGTTCCATAATACCTGGTACAAATACATCTTTACCATCACATATAGCATCAACTTCTACTTCTTTTCCTTGAATATATTTATCAACCAATACTGGTTTGTCTAAATCTATTTCTACAGCAGTTTTTAAATACTGTCTTAACTGCTTTTCATTTGCTACAATCTGCATTGCTCTTCCTCCAAGCACAAAACTTGGTCTTACTAAAACCGGATAACCTATGCTATCAGCAGCTTTCACTCCCTCTTCTATATTTGTTACGGCTTTTCCCTTAGGTTGTGGAATATTAAGCTCCCCAAGTATCTTTTCAAATCTATCACGATTTTCTGCCCTATCTATTGCTTCACAATCAGTTCCTATAATTTTAACGCCGCGTTTCATTAAAGGCTCTGCAAGATTAATTGCTGTCTGACCACCTAGACTTGCAATCACTCCCTCAACTTTTTCAAAATCTACTATTGCCATAACATCTTCTGCAGTTAAAGGTTCAAAATAAAGTTTATCTCCTATCGTATAATCTGTTGAAACTGTTTCTGGATTATTATTGATAATAATTGCTTCATATCCAGCCCTTTTAATAGTTTGTATTGCATGAACTGTTGAATAGTCAAATTCAACACCTTGTCCAATACGGATTGGACCTGCACCAAGAACTATTATTTTCTTTTTATCTGTTGGTTTTGATACATTTTCTCCTGTATAAGATGAATAAAAATATGGAATATATTTTCCGGTATGAAGAGTATCAACCATTTTAAAAATTGGAATAATTCCTTCTTCTTTTCTTTGCTTATAAATTTTTATCTCATCACAACCCCATAGTTTAGAAATATATTTATCTGAAAAGCCCATTCTTTTAGCTTCTTTTAATATATTTTTATCAAAAGGAGTTTTTCTTATTTTATTTTCCATATCTATAATTTTCTTTATTGCTTCAAGAAATAATTTAGTTATCATAGTAAGCTTATGAATTTCTTCAATCGAAGTTCCTCTTCTTATAAGCTCAGCAATTGCATAGATATTATCATCCTTAAAATCACTTATATAATTTAATAATTCACTAATTGACATATCATCAAATTTTGAAAGATATAAATGGCAAACCCCTATTTCTAAAGAACGAACAGCTTTTAGGAAACATTCCTCCAAATTTGACCCAATACTCATAACTTCCCCTGTTGCCTTCATTTGAGTGCCAAGTTTATTGGAAGCTGTTTGAAATTTATCAAAGGGGAAACGAGGGAATTTTGCAACTATATAATCAAGGCTAGGTTCTATTGCTGCAGTTCCACCTGCCACTTCTATTTCTTCTAATTCCATACCAACTGCTACTTTTGCTGTAACTTTTGCTATCGGATATCCACTTGCCTTAGATGCTAGAGCTGAAGAACGAGAAACTCTTGGATTTACTTCTATTAAGAAATATTCACTGTTATAAGGATTAAGAGCAAATTGAACATTACATCCACCTTCTATCTTTAATTCCTTTATAATTTTAATTGCACTATCTTGAAGCATTTTTTTATCCTCTTCCTTTAATGAAAGGATAGGCGCAACAACTATTGAGTCTCCGGTATGAACACCTACTGGATCAACATTTTCCATACCACAGATTGTTATTGCATTCCCCTTTGAATCACGCATAACTTCAAATTCAATTTCCTTATATCCCTTAACACTTTTTTCAATTAATACTTGATGAACAGGAGAAAGCTTAAAAGCATTTATACCAATTTCAATAAGCTCTTCTTCATTATTTGCAAATCCTCCACCTGTACCTCCTAAAGTAAATGCAGGACGAAGTACAACAGGATATCCAATTTCCTTAGCAGCCTTTTTAGCCTCTTCTAGGTTATATGTTATCTTAGAAGGAATTACTGGTTCTCCAATAGTTTCACACATTTCTTTGAATAATTCTCTGTCTTCAGCTATCTCTATACTCTTACTGCTAGTACCTAAAAGTTCAACTCCACATTCCTTAAGTATCCCTTTCTTTTCAAGCTGTATTGCCATATTAAGACCAGTTTGACCACCAATACCTGGAACTATTGCATGAGGTCTTTCATATCTTAAAATTTTTTCAATATATTCAAGAGTTAAAGGTTCCATATAAACTTTATCAGCTATGCTTACATCAGTCATAATAGTTGCAGGATTAGAATTTACTAAAATTATTTCATAACCTTCTTCCTTAAGAGCAAGGCAAGCTTCTGTTCCTGCATAATCAAATTCTGCTGCTTGTCCAATAATAATAGGACCTGATCCAATAATCATTATTTTTTTAATATCTGTTCTTTTTGCCATTTTTACTCCTCCTTAAATTTCATCAATATAAATGATTTTATTATTACAAATTGTTGCAATACATTTCCCCATTAACTTCATACCTTCAAAAGGAGTTGCCTTTCCCTTAGAAAGAAAATCTTCTGAATTAACAACTATTCCTTCATTTAAATCCCATATTGTAAAATCATCACCTAAAGGTATTCCAAATCTTTTTCTCGGATTTATAGCCATAAGCTCTATTAACTTTTCTAAACTTATTAAATTTTCTTTTACTAATTTTGTATAAAGCACAGGAAAAGCTGTTTCAATTCCTACAATACCAAAAGCACTTTCCTCAAGTCCCTTTGATTTTTCCTCAATACTATGAGGTGCATGATCCGTTGCAATCATATCTATTGTTCCATTCTGAACTCCCTTAATGAGAGCAAGTCTATCTTCCCTACTTCTTAATGGAGGATTCATCTTAAATCTGCCATCTTCCTCTAAGTCATTTTCATCAAGGACTAAATAATGAGGAGCAGTTTCACAAGTAACGTCTATTCCATCTTCTTTTGCTTTGCCTATTAGCTCAACACTTTCTTTACAAGAAATATGACAAACATGATAAGCACAGCCAGTTTCCTTAGCTAATCTTAAATCTCTTTCAATAACCTTCCATTCACTTTCTGAACAGATGCCTTTATGATTATGCTTATTAGCATAAACTCCTTCATGAATATACCCACCATTAAGCAAACTGTTGTCTTCACAATGAGCTGCTATAATCTTTCCTAAGGATTTTGCTCTTTTCATAGCTTTTTTCATTAGTTTTTCATCCTGTATTCCCTTTCCATCATCTGAAAAACCTAGTATTTTCCCGGCCATTTCTCTCATATCAGAAAGTTCTTTCCCATCTTGATTTATAGTAATGGAGGCAAAAGGATAAATATTAATAACTGAATCTTTTTCTATTATTTTTATCTGTTCATTTAAGTGTTCTAGAGTATCAGGTACAGGATTTAAATTAGGCATTGTACATACTGCTGAATACCCTCCTCTGGCCGCTGCCCTGCTGCCTGATTTTATTGTTTCCTTATATGAAAACCCCGGTTCCCTAAAGTGAACATGTACATCACAAAAGGCAGGAAAAATAGTATATTTATTAGTCAGACAGCCTTCAATTATCTTCTTTGGCAAATTGCATTTTACATTAAACATATAGCCCCCCCCTTTTTATTTTAAAAAAAAACCTTGTCGATATCGACAAGGTATAAATATGCAAAATAAAGGTGACAAACATAAAAGCAGCACCAACATTTAAACATTGCAATTATATAATCTTATCGATATCTCTGTATCGTTTTAAAGATGTATATTTATTCATTCATTATTCATTTGTTCATTTTCAATTATTATGCCACTAAAAACATTATTTGTCAATTACTATTTTTATAAAAATCTGAAATTTTATAATTTAAAATTAAACTGACTAAATTGACTATTATATAATTCTGAATAAAAACCTTTCTGTTTCATTAATTCATCGTGAGTTCCCTCTTCTATTATTCTCCCATCTTTTATCGCAATTATCTTATCTGCATTTTTTATTGTACTAAGCCTATGAGCTATTATAAAAGTCGTTTTATTCTCCATAAGCTTCTTTAAAGCTTCTTGAATCTGAATTTCTGTTCTTGTATCAATAGAGGATGTTGCTTCATCTAATACTAAAATTGAACAATTTGATATCATTGCTCTTGCTATCGCTAAAAGTTGACGTTGTCCTTGAGATAAATTACTTCCATTATCCCTCAATACAGTATCATATCCTTTTGGAAGCTGTTTAATAAAATGATGGGCATTGGCTAATTTTGCTGCCTTTTCTACTTCTTCATCACTGGCATCCAATCTTCCATATCTTATATTTTCTCTTACAGTATCTTCAAATAAGAATGTATCTTGTAACACTATAGCTATAGACTTTCTAAGGCTTTTTAAAGAATAATTCTTTATATTTTCTTCATCTATTAATATACTTCCAGCATCTACATCATAAAATCTATTTAATAAATTAATAATAGTTGTCTTACCTGAACCTGTTGGCCCTACTATGGCAATCGTCTGTCCCTTTTCAGCCTTTATATTTATTCCCTTTAGTATTTTTTTCTTTTCAGTATATGAAAATTCTATGTCTCTTAACAAAACAATTCTTTCAACCTTTTCCAACTCTTTAGCATTTTTATTATCTTTTTCTTTTTTTTCATCCATAACTTCAAAAACTCTTTCAGCTCCTGCTAAAGCTGATTGAATTGTATTACCTATATTTAAAATTTCATTTATAGGCCTATTAAAATTCCTCATATAAAGAATAAAAGTAAATACAGTTCCAACCGTAATGTTTATATCTTTAAGAATTAATATCCCTCCAGATACAGCAAGTAAAAAGTATGTAAAATTATTTATGAAATTCATTATTGGAGCCATTGCACCAGACATTGCTTCTGCTATTATTGCACTTTTGGTTAAAGCTTTATTTTTATTACTAAACTCTTTTCTTACTTTTTCTTCTTGTCCAAATAAAAAGGTTAATTTTTGGCTAGATATCATTTCCTCTATATATCCATTTAATTCTCCTAACTCTTTCTGCCTTCTCAAGAATATCGGCTGAGTTTTATTAATAATAGTTCTTGTTATTATAAACATAAGAGGAGTACTTATTAATCCAATTAAAGTTAAAGTTGGACTTAATAATAACATTGCAATAATCATACCTACTATATTAATAAGACCCGAAGCAAACTGAATAATGCTTTGTGATAAAGTGTTATTAATATTATCAACATCATTTGTAAGTCGGCTCATTAAATCTCCGCTTGAATGAGTATCATAATAATTTACTGGCAGCTTTTGAATACTTTCAAAAAGATCTTTTCTTATTCTTGCAGATGTATTTTGAGCTATACTTACCATTAATCTATTTTGGAAAAAGGCTGAAGCACTTGATATGACATACATAACAACTAATAGGATACACATTTTGCTTAAACCATTTAAATCTCTAACAGCGATATATTTATCTACAATGTCTCCATTTAATTTGGTTCCAAGTATTGTTATTAAAGTGGTTACTATTGAAAACACTAATGCTAATATTAGAATATATTTTTTATCTCCAAGATATTTTAATAGTCTTTTAGTTGTTTCCATTGGATTATTAAGTTTTTCTTTGCTTCCAGCCTTAATATTTACTCTTCCCCTTCCTGGTGTATTTCCTATTAGCAATCCTCTGCTATTAGACATTTGAAAGCACCTCCTCTCCTAATTGCGAAACTGCTATAGTTCTATATATTTCGTTATTTCTAATTAATTCATCATGGGAACCAATAGCTGATATTCTCCCCTCATCTAATACAATTATTTTATCTGAAGCCATTACAGCAGATATTCTTTGAGCTATGGTTATAATTGTAGCTCCATCATCTCTATTTTTTATTGCTTCATGAAGCTTAGACTGAGTCTTCATATCTAAGGCACTAGATGCATCATCCATTATTAATATTTTGGGATTTCTAACTAAAGTTCTTGCAATAGAAAGCCTTTGTTTTTGACCTCCAGATAAATTTTTAGCTCTCTGCTCTACTTTTTCCTTATATTTATTTTTCTTCTTATTTATAAATTCATAAGCTTGGGCATCTTTAGCACTTTTCTCAATCTCTTTAAAAGTTGCAAAATTATTTCCAAACCTAATATTTCCTTCAATATCTCCTGATAAAAGCAAACTCTCTTGAAGAACAATTCCTATATTGTCTCTTAATTCTTTTAGTTTTAACTCTTTTACATTAATTCCGCCAATTAATATTTCTCCCTTATATATATCATATAATCTTGGAATTAAGCTTATTATGGTACTTTTTCCTGAACCCGTTGGGCCTATAATACCTATACGTTCGCCTTCTTTTATACTAAAGGATATATCCTCCAACACATTTTCGCTTTCCTCATTGAATTTAAAATACACATTTCTAAATTCAATATCGTATCCTTCTAATTTCTTAGCATCTTCCTTTTCTTTAATTGAGGAAGCCATATTTAAAATTTCATTAATTCTGTCAGCTGATGCCTTTGCTCTTGAAAAGTTCATCATAAGATTTATAACCATAACAGTAGAATGCATTATTTGAATCATATAATTTACAAAGGCCATTATCTTTCCTAGCTCTAAAGTTTGATATGAAACCATCCTTCCTCCAAACCATAAAACTACTACAACGCTTAAATTCATAATAAATTGTGTAAAAGGAGAAAGAACTAGATTCATATTTTGAGAAGCTATACTACTAACTGTTAATTCTTTATTTTTTTTATTGAACCTTTCCTTTTGTTTTTCCTCTAAATTGAAAGATTTAATAACTCTAACTCCTAAAATATTTTCACGCATAACAAGATTAATATCATCTAGCTTATTTTGAACTTTAATAAACAAAGGCATAGATTTTTTTAAAATTATTATTATACCTATAATTATAATTGGTATAGACACTGCAAAAATAGTGGAGAGATTTAAACTTAACCTTACCGCCATAATAATTCCTCCTATTGCCATAAGAGGTGATCTAACTGCCGCCCTTAATGCCATATTAAACATTTGTTGAACTTGAGTTACATCATTTGTTAATCGAGTAATCAGTGAGGCAGTCTTTAACTTATCTATCTCCATAAAAGACAAACTATTTACCTTTTTAAAAATAGCCTCTCTTAAGTCTTCTGCTAATCTCATTGAAGCTGCAGATGCAAAAAATGAACATAGCACCCCACCAATAACAGCCAAAATAGAAACAATTATCATGTAAGCTCCAACTTTTAATATATAATTTATATTAGCTTCTGCAACACCAATATCTATAATGTTTGATAATAAAGTTGGATGCAATAAGTCCATAGATACTTCTAAAATCATTGATAGTGGTGCTAATATTGCAAATATTACTGCTGATCCTTTAAAATACTTTAATAAATTTTTCAAAGATGTCTCCTTTCCTGTACTTCTACTTTTATAAAAAATTAAAAATGTACTATTTGATTTTGTCCTTTGTTTATTATACAACAAAATATTTTTAATTGAAAACAATTATTTATTGAAAACATTAATCATTTATATAATGCGATTTTTATTATATAATTAAATAGCTTTTTTATTCTTTTACACATATATTAATAATATTAATTAAAACAAGGAGTATTTTTATGTGGATTATTTACGCATTGCTATCTGCTTTTTTTGCAGCTGCAACCTCAATATTGGCAAAGGTCGGAATTCAAAATGTTAATTCTAATTTAGCTACTGCAATTCGTACAGTTGTAATTATTATAATTGCTTGGGGAATAGTATTTTTAAATGGAAGTTATAAGGAAATTCCTAACATAACTCAAAAAAGCTGGCTTTTTCTTATTCTATCAGGTGTTGCAACAGGTCTATCCTGGTTATTTTATTTTAAGGCACTACAATTAGGAGATGCATCTAAAGTAGTTCCAATAGATAAATTTAGTGTAGTTATAAGCATGGTCTTAGCCTTCCTAATATTAAAAGAAACAGTAACAGCTAATACTATTCTAGGTGGAATTTTAATTACCTTAGGAACCTTTGTATTAATACTATAAAAAGTTATACCTATTAAATAAAAGAACTACTAAGCCAGAAGTATTGGTTAAATTTTAAATAAACTCAAAAAATAAAGTTGTAACTTCAAGTTACAACTTTATTTTTAGTAAAAGTATTATAAATTGATAGACTTTCTCTAGCTATAGCTAAATGTAACTATAACTTTAAATAAATCTCCATCTAAATCTATTTTAAAACATCCTCCTTGAGCTTCTACAAAACTCTTCGCAATAGCAAGACCAAGACCAGAACCTTCTGTGCTTCTAGATTTATCTCCTCTTTGGAATCTTTCTACAATCTCTTCTTCAGTAAAATCTATTTCATTTGCAGAAATATTTTTTAATATTATCTCAACTTCATTTTCCTTATTATTAATATCAACATATACTCTTGAATTTTTCATTGAATATTTTATTATGTTGTTAAATAAGTTATCAAATACCCTAAAAGTTTTTTGACTATCTAAAGAAAGTATAATTTTTTCATCGGATATATTCCATTTTATGGTTAATCCTGCTTCATTAATTCTATCCTGTAATTCAATTTCAGCCTGTTTTATTAACTGAATAATATCTACATCCATTATATTTAATGAAATATTATTACTTGATACCTTACTCATCTCAAATAAATCTTCAATTAAAATTTTTAGTCTTTGGGCTTTTTTATCTATAATATCAATATATTGATTTTTATTTTCCTTTGATGTGTTTTCATCTTTTAATAAATCGATATAAGTTATTATAGAAGTTAATGGTGTTTTTAAATCATGAGAAACATTAGTTATTAAATCAGTCTTCATTTTTTGACTTTTCAACTCTTCATCTACTGCCTTTTTAAAGCCCCTTTGAATTTTTACTAATTCACCCTTGAAGGGTTCAAAAACTTTTAAATCCTCTTTTATTTCTACATCTAAATTTCCTTCGGCAATTTTATTTGTTGCATTTAATAAAATATTATATTTTTCTTTAATTTCAAACAAATATTTTCTTAAAATAAAGAATAAAACAATTGAATAAACTATAGTCCCAAATACTCCCACAAACCATAATACACAGCATATACTTACTATAATAAAGTTAATTCCTACTAATTTAAAAATATATTTATTTCCTTCTTCTTTAAAATCAATACTAGCAAAACTATCCAATATTTTCTTAAATTTTTCAACTAGAAATCTTGTTATTCTTCCAATTAAAGTATTTTCCTTAATATATTTAATAATTCCCTTTCCAAAGATATATTTTATTAAAGTTACACCTATAAAAAATGCTAAAAATATTATCATCCAATATAAAATATTAAAAATAACTATAGCAAATTTAACTATGTTCTCCGACACTCCAAAAGTTGCAAATCCATCAACAATAGAACTATTATTTAATGTTCTATATAATATTTCAGGAGCTAATGCTATTGAGGCTGCTGTAAATCCAAGTAATGTAATTAATATTTCAAAAGGAATATTAATTAATCTTCCAATTATAATATCTTCTATAGTTTTTTTATAAGGAATAAATAAAGCTAATAGCCCAATTACTAAAAAAGCAATAAATATGTAAAATATTAAAATAGCTGCAATCTTATTGTACTCAAATTTGTTATCTTCATATGCTATAATATCGTTTTCGTATATTAATACTTTTGGTATTCCATAAACAATCGTTACATCTTTAGGATTATCTATCTTAATATTTGAATCTATCCTAAAAACTTCATTTATTAATTTATCATTATTATCATAATAATAATCTTGATTATAAGAATAATTATTAGTATTTAAAACACTGCTTTTCCCCTCTGAAGAAAAATCAACAACAAGATAGTATCTATAATAATCTTTTAACTCTTTATTATCTACATTATTAATAAAATCTTCTAATTTTTTATCTGTATTTGTGATAGAAACCTTTGAAGATTTATTAATTATAAAATAATCTAAATTTTTTATATTTTTTAACTTATTTTCTGCCCTTCTTAAAGAACCTTCCTTAATAAGATTTCCATTTTCATATTTACTTTCTAAAATCTCATCGTATAAAGATCCATAAGATATTGGTTTCCCTTCCTCATTTTCCTTTAACATTTTATATAGAACAAAATTACTTCGATATAGTGTATCTTGAATATATTCATAATTATTATTTGAAGCATTATTTTCTTTAGATAAATTATGTATTTTATTATAATTAGTAAATATTATTATAGATATTATAGTTACTAATAAAATTATTATACTACTTATTCCTAGTTTCCTATATGAGTTATTATACTTTTTCAATTTTGTATCCAACTCCCCACACCACCTTTAAATATTTTGGATTTTTCGGATCATATTCAATCTTTTCTCTTATATTTCTAACATGAACCATTATTGTATCTGTATTTATTGCTTTTTCGTTCCATACCCTTTCATATATTTCTTCGGAAGAAAATACTCTTCCTGGATGCTTCATAAGCAAGTGTAAAATTTTAAATTCAATAGGAGTTAGCTTAACAGTTTTATCATCTACAGTTAACTCCACCTTATCAACATTTAACTCTAATCCCCCTATTGCAAATACTTCATCTTTATGTTCTTCTGCTTTACCACTATTCTTTATTAACTCTAAATATCTTGAATATCTTCTTATATGTGAATTTACCCTAGCTATTAATTCCATAGGTGCAAAAGGTTTTGTTACATAATCATCTGCTCCTATGTTAAGACCCATTATCTTATCAATCTCTTCTGATTTTGCAGAAAGCATAATTATAGGGAAATCGTATTTTTCTCTTAATTTAATTGTCATTTGTATACCATCCATAACTGGCATCATAATATCTACAATAGCTAAGTGAATAGTTTCCTTATTTATTATGTCAAACCCTTCCTTTCCATTATGCCCAACAAAGACCTTATATCCTTGATTTTTTAAATATATTTCCACTGCCTTTGCTATCTCAATATCATCCTCAACAACTAAAATATTATATGTATTCATGACTCTCTCCTTTTTTCTCGTAATACAAACATTATAGAACATTAGAATAATATTTTAAAATTTATTATGCTTTTATTTTAATCATTAATTCTAAAGAAAAGCCAATTTTAATTCTTAAGAAATTCTAAAAAAGTGCACAGCTCCTAAGAACTGTGCACCTTTTTTATTCAATTTCTATTCTTGAACTTTCTTCAATTGATTTTTCTATTTTTGGTAAAATTACTTGAAGAACTCCATCTTTATACCTTGCTTTAATATTATCTTTATCAAGGTTTTCTATATAGAAAGTTCTAGATACCTTGCCATAACTTCTTTCTTTTCTTATATAATTGCCTCTGCTATTATCTATAATTTCTTCTTTTACAGCTGAAAGTGTTAGGTAGTTATTCTTATATTCAAGATTTATATTTTCTTTATTATACCCTGGTAATTCTGCTTCTAATAGATATTCATTTTCTGTTTCTTTAATATCAACCTTAATTCCTGAAGTTTTCTTGTCAAAAACATCATTAAAGAAAGAATCTATTTTTCTGAATTCATCAAAAGTATAAGGAATTAATCCAAACATAAATAACAACCTCCTTTAATTTTTTATTAATTTAAATTTTCCTTTTGCAATTATATTATATTCCAAAAGTCAAAGAAGGTCAAAGTCAATATTGTTGATTACATCGTCCTATTTCATGAAATTTAATAATATATTTTGATATTTTATCAAAATGAATTTTTTTTACCTCTTTTAAATGTATTTCAAGTTAAACAATAAAAATAAGGGAGCTGCTTAAACAGCTCCCTTAAATTAGTTTAGTTTCCATATCTCTTTGTTATATTGTTCTATTGTCCTATCCGATGAGAAATATCCTGCTTTAGCAATATTAATTAAGGCTTTTTTATTCCATCTTTCTCTATTTTCATAGTCTTTAAATACTTTTTCTTTAGTTTTTATATAATCTTCTAAATCAAGTAAAGTCATAAACCAATCCTTATTTATTAATTCATTATATAGTCTATTTAAATTTTCTTTATCTCCAACTTTAATCATTTTATCGCTTATTAAGAAATCTACTAATTCTTTAATATTTTCTTTTTCATAATATTCCTTTGATATATAATCTCTGTTTTTATAGTGTTCCATAACTTCTTTACTTGATGCTCCAAATATATAAATATTTTCATCACCAACTAATTCATGAATTTCAACATTAGCCCCATCATCTGTTCCTAAAGTTAAAGCACCATTTAACATAAACTTCATATTTCCTGTACCAGATGCCTCTTTAGAAGCAAGGGAAATTTGTTCTGATACATCACAAGCAGGTATTAACTTTTCTGCCTTAGTTACATTATAATTTTCTATCATAACAACTTTTAAGTGCTTATTTACTTCTTCATCTTTCTCTATTATTTCTTGAAGGCATAAAATTGTGTGTATTATATCTTTAGCTATTATATAAGCTGGAGCTGCCTTTGCACCAAATATTACTGTAATGGGTCTTGCTGGAAGTTTTCCCTTTTTAATTTCTAAATATTTATAAATGATATATAAAACATTCATTTGCTGTCTCTTATATTCATGAAGCCTTTTTATTTGAATATCATATATTGAATTTTCATCTATTTCAATATTTTGAGTTTCTTTTAAATATTTCTTTAACTTAATTTTATTATTAGTTTTTATTTCATCTAATTTTTTTAAAACTTCTTTATCATCAACATATTTTAACAAATCTTCTAATTTAGTTACATCCTTTTTATAATCATCTCCAATTAACTCAGAAATAAAATTAGATAATTCATTATTGCAATGAAGAAGCCATCTTCTAAATGTTATTCCATTAGTTTTATTATTGAACTTTTCAGGATATATATCGTAAAATGCTTTTAATTCTTCTTTCTTCAATATTTCAGTGTGTAATGCTGCAACACCATTTACACTAAATCCATAATGAATATCCATATGAGCCATATGAACTCTTTCATCTTTATCAATTATATAAACTCTTTCATCACTATATTTAGCTCTTACCCTATTATCTAATTCTCTTATAATCGGCATTAATTGAGGGGCAACCTTATCTATATACTTAATAGGCCACTTTTCTAAAGCTTCAGCTAAAATTGTATGATTTGTATAAGCACAAGTTTGACTAACTATATTAATAGCTTCCTCTGTGCCAATTCCCTTCATTCCTAATAAACGTATTAGTTCAGGAATTATCATTGATGGATGTGTATCATTTATTTGTATAGTAACATGTTCATGTAAATTTCTTAGATCATAACCCTTTTCTTCTGCTTCTAATAAGATTAATTGAGCTGCATTACTTACCATAAAATATTGTTGATAGACTCTTAATAAATGTCCTGCCTCATCACTATCATCTGGATATAAGAATAAAGTTAAATTCTTCTTTATTTCTTCTTTATCAAAGTTAATTCCCTCATTTACTATACTTTCATCAATAGTATCTATATCAAATAAGTGCAATTTATTTTTGCCATTATTATATCCAACAACATCTATTTCATATAATCTTGACTTAACCTTAAATCCCCCAAATAAGACCTCAAATTGTTTATTGGTCTTGTTAAGCCAGCCTTCTTTAGTTATCCAAGGATTTTTTTCTTCTTTTTGCTTATTCCCCTTAAATACTTGTTTAAATAACCCAAAATGATAGTTTAATCCTATTCCATCTCCATTAAGGCCTAAAGTTGCAATGGAATCTAGAAAACAAGCTGCAAGCCTTCCTAGTCCTCCATTTCCTAATGATGGTTCTAATTCAATTTCTTCGATTTCACTTAAATTTTTGCCATTCTTCTCTAAAATATTTTTTATATCATTATAAATTCCTAAATTTATTAGATTATTTGATAGTAATTTTCCTATTAAAAACTCTGCAGATATATAATATAATTTTTTATTTCCTTTAATAGAAGGTGTGTTTTTAATTTTATTCTTTGTTAATTCAAGTAAAGCTAAATATATTTCCTCATTACTTGCTTCTTTTATTGTCTTATTAATTCTTTCTTTTAAAATTATTTTTAAATCATTTTCTATCATATATCTATCCCACCCTTTTATATTATTAATTAACCCTTACAGCTTTATAATATCAATTATCTTAAGGCGGATTTGTATATTATTAATTATTTTTGTATATTTTTAATATAACTTTTATCATATTTTCTATATAACACTTTTATCATATTTTCTATATAACATAAGAAACTATATATTTATATTTTGATTTTATTTTAGGATTTATAAATTTAAATTCGCCTATAACTCCTAATTCTTGCAAAGACAAATCTAAATGACATAGAGCAATTCCTATATCTATTTTATTAATATCTGTTTTTTCATTTGAATAAATATGAATAATATTCCCTTTCTTTAAAATTCTCCAAGGCTGACTATTTATTGATGAAGGCGCCAGTCTAACCATTTCAAAAGCCTTACTATACTTATCATTATTTTCAAATAAATATGGTCTATCAAAATTATTATCAAAAAATAGATCCGAATACTTTTTTCTCTTATTCTTATGATTTCCTATTAGTAAACCAATTAAAGATTTATTTCCACCTTCATAGCCCAAAGGCGAAACTATTGGTAAAACTTCATTTTTTTGAAGATTCATGGCTTTTGCAAAGTCCCCCTTACTAAAAGTTCCACCTAACCATACAGTAGCTAATCCTAAAGAAGTACAATATAAAACTACTTTTTCGAAAGTATAGCCTAAAGCTTCAAAAGCAAATTCTTCCTTATTACAAGCTGCTGCAAGAAAATAATTTGCTCCTTTAATAACACCATAAGTTCCAAGCTTAATGCTCTCTTCATTATTTTCTTTCTTTAATAATTTTATTCTAATTTTTTTATTAAAGGGATTTTCTACTTTACTAATATAATCCTCTAATTTTGTAATTATTTCCTCAGATAGTGGCTTTTTATCATAGTTCCTAACAGAATATCTTGCTTCTATTATTTCGGATAAGGGTTTATCAAAAATCATATATTTTTATCTCCTTTACATTCTGATATATTAATTATTATATAATTTAATTAAGGGATATTTTAGTAGTTTATTAAAAATTAAATATACCAATAAGTTAAATTTAATTAAATAAAAAAGAACTTTTTAAGTTTTATCCCTAAAAAGTTCTTATGTAAAGTTTAAATAATATAATCTTCTAAAGAGTTTAAATTATTTATTATGATTTTTTTAGTTCCTACAGCCTCAATTATGCCTTCACTTTCTAATAAACTTAATTTTCTGCTTAATGTTTCTCTTGCAATTCCACAATAATTAGCCATTTCCTCCCTATTAAGAGGTAATTTAATTTCTACCTTACCATTTACTTGTTCTTTCCCATATCTATCTGCAAACTCTAACAACATACAACATATCCTTGCTTCAGGATTATTATTTGATAAATTACTTGTTAGATTTTCTACTTCTATTAATCTCTTATTTAATTCTGAAAGTAGCTTTAAAGAAATAGTTGGATTCTTAAATAATAATTCATTAAAATCTTCTCTTGAAATTGTACATACTGATGTATTTTTAACGGCAATTGCTGAAACATTGCTTTCAAGAGTATCTCCTAATATATTGCTTTCTCCAAGAAAATCTCCAACAGTTAAAATATTTATAATTTGCTCCTTACCATTAGTTGTACTTTTAGTTATTTTAACCATTCCTTCATTTATTATAAATAGCTTGGATACCTTATCTCCTTCTAAAAACAAACTTTCTCCCTTTTTAAATGACATATGTTTTCTTATATTTATAACCCTTTCTAATTCTTCTTCAGAAAGAGATTCAAAAATCGGTACTTCATGGGCATATAATCTGCTTGCACATTTTTCGCAACAATGATTGCAACTCAATACAATTCCCCCTAACTAATAGTTTTATTTAATATTAATTATACTATAAAATATAATTTTTAAAAATTAATATTATTAGCTAGGAGGAATTATTCTAATTATAATTATTCAATATTAAAAACTAATTCGTTTGGTGTAAATGTACAATACCCTAAAAGATCGCATCTTTCCTTCATTTCAGCCCATTTTTCTTCGCTAGTTATAGTTTCTAAAGCTGTTGGGTATAGTATATAATTTTCTTTAAAAATATGGTCTCTTAATTCATATACAATTTCACCAGAAATTTTCTTTAATTCAGTCTTATATTCTTCAAAATCCATAGTGGCTACTGCATCACCTAATTCTCTTAAAGCTTTCTTTTTCTTTCTTAACCCCTCATGTTCCATTCTCATTATTCTTGTTGGACCAGTTACTCCCTTTGCTTCAACTTCTGGGAATAATACATTTTCTTCTCTTCTATGATGAGGTTCTGCATTTAATAAATTTAACGCTAGTTCTGGAATTTTTCTAAATTCTTCTCTGTTAGCATCATACTTATCCATAGATAGTATTTCCTTGGTGGTTTTTTCTATTTCATCTAAAAATCCTAAAATTAAATCATGTTCTTCAACCATTGTGAATAACAGGTGCCCCTTGCTTATATTACTCTTTAATTTTTCAAGCTCATCTTTTAAAACCATCATATGAATTTCGCATAATGTTCTTAATTCTGCTGGATCCATACCATCATCAATTAAGGATTGTTCTGCCATAGAAAGTTCTAATGGACTTATTGCTTTAACCAATTTTAAGCCTTTTGCCTTTAATTCATCTGTTAGTCCTTCTTTATTTAACTTTGATAAAAATGTTGTTAATTGCTTAATTTTATCTTCATCAACAGCTCTATTATGAGTTCCATCTAATATAAATCTCTTCTTTTCCATAATTATTCTCCTTTTTTATTCATAATATTATTCTCTAAAATCTTTTAAATAAGATATTGTTTTCTTTATGAATGTGAATAAATAAGTCTTTTTCAAGATCATGCATCTTTAAGTATACTAGTTTAAATGTTGTACATGCCCATTCTGGAATTCTATAATCATCTGTAATTTCTGCTAATTCCTTAAGTATATCTCCAGCCGCCTCATGTTCATCAATAAAGGACTTTATCTCTTTAGCTAATTCTTCTTTTTTCACTTCATCTTTTGAATTTTCAAATTCTATCATAGCAGGGAATAGAATTTTCTCTTCTTTTATTAAATGTTCTTCTAATTCAGCTTTTAATTGTCCAAAAAGCTTATGAACTTTAATTAGTGTTTCTGGCATATGATGAAAATGAACTTTAAATATTTTTAATAGTAATGGATCTATTTCCTTTAGTAATTGGAATGTAGCTGCATGATGTGTATTAATTATATGATAAATTAAATCTTCAGATGTTTTTTCATTCCAATCTACATATTCTTTATTATTAAATTTAAACTTTTCAAATTCTTCATTTATTTCTTCTATAAATTTTTCAACATTAACTCCCTTTTCTAATAGTGCTTCTTCTAACTTTTGACTACCTCCACAACAATAATCTAAATTCATTTCATTAAATCTTTCTACAATAGCAGGATAAATAATTACGCATTCTCCTAAACTTAAATTAGCATTTAATTTATTCATATAATACCCTCCAAACAAGTTCTTTATTCTTTATATGTATATTATATAAACATTTGACATATAAAACTGTGATTATAGTCAAATTTATTGATATAAATAAAAAGAAATACAATTGTGTAAAATCAATTGTATTTCTTTTTGATCATCTAATATTTAAATTAAATAAGTTATACTATTTGTTGAAGACAAGATTTTAAATCTTCTTCTGGTGTACTAATAGGTTTTAAACCAAAAGTATCAACTAAATATTGCAACACATTTGGAGATAAAAAGGCTGGTAATGATGGTCCTAGATACATATTTTTAACACCAACTGATAATAAAGCTAAAAGGTCTGCTACTGCCTTTTGTTCATACCATGATAAAACTATTGATAATGGTAATGAATTTACATCTGTATCAAAGGCATCTGCTAAAGAAGTCGCAATCTTCACTGCTGAATAAACATCATTACATTGACCAACATCTAATAATCTTGGTAAACCACAAACTTCTCCAAATTCTAATTTATTAAATCTATATTTTCCACAAGCAAGGGTTAATATTATACAATCCTTTGGGACTTGTTCTGCAAACTTTGTATAGTAATTTCTTCCTGGCCTCGCTCCATCACAACCTCCTATTACAAAGAAGTGTCTTATATCACCATTTTTTACTGCAGATACTATTTTATCTGCATGACTTAAGGTAGCCTTATGAGCAAAACCCACCATTATTTCTTTTTCTTCTTCGTCTTCCTTAAATCCACCTAATTCAAGAGCTTTCTCTATTACAGGGGAAAAATCTTTATATCCATTTTCATCTCTTCCAATATGAATAACTCCGTCCCAGCCTACAACTCCAGTACTAAATATTCTATCTTTATAGCTTTCTCTTGGCTTCATTAAACAGTTTGTAGTCATAAGGATACATCCAGGTATATTATCAAATTCTTTTTGCTGATTTTGCCAAGCTGAACCATAGTTACCTACTAAGTGTTTATATTTCTTTAATTTCTCATAACCATGAGATGGAAGCATTTCTCCATGTGTATAAATGTTTATTCCTTTTCCGTCTGTTTGTTCTAATAACATTTCTAAATCTCTTAAATCATGGCCAGAAACTATAATAAATGGACCCTTTTTAATATTAACGTTTACATTGTGGGGTGTAGGATGACTATATCTAGTAGTATTAGCATTATCTAGAACCCTCATAACTTCCAATGCTATTTCTCCAGTTCTCAATGTCCATCGTATTAATTCTTCTACCCCAACATCATCATTAGTTATAGCTTCTAAAGCACGGAAATAAAATTGATCTACTTGATCGCTATAAAAATTTATAAATCTAGCTTGATGTCCATAAGCTGATATACCTTTTAAACCATATAAAATTGTATGTCTTAAAGATCTTATATCTGGATTAAGGTCTTTATCATACATCAATCCAGCTTTAACTGCATCTTCTAACATTTGCTGCTTGGTTGCACTTAAATTGTATTTTGCTTCTTCTGGATAATCTCCCTTTGGTGCTTTACTTCTTAAGGCTTCCTTTATCTTTTGAGAATCTTTAAGAAGTTGTATATGTACTTCTACATCAAAATTAACATTAGTTAAAGTTGTAAAAAGTGAATTTTCTACAAACTCAACTATTGTTTTATCTATTAGTTCTCCTTTATCAATTAAAGGCTTTGCATAGCAGGCTATCCCCTTTAATTGATATATTAATAAGTCTTGCAAATTAGCAACTTCGGGAGTTTTACCGCATACACCCATTTTTGTACAGCCTTTTCCTCCCATGGTTTGCTCACATTGGTAACAAAACATTGCATTATCCATATTTTATCTCCTTTCTTTTTTCATGTATATTATTACCTGAGCAATAATGGTTTATTCATATCTATTTTCTTTATAAATAACTAAAATATGATATAAAAAAGGGACTATAAAAGTCCCTTAATAAAATTCTCTTATAATAATTCTCCATATCTTTTAATAAATAATCTTTTTAATACAGTTATTGAAATAAAATATAAAAATATTATTAAAAATAAATATATAAAATAGCTTGCAGGCATAGCTACCATATTTAATCTTTCACCAAAAACTGTATAAGGAATTATAGTCCCTATTGCTATCCCTAAAAATGTTAATATTGTAAGCTGCCATGAAGCCGTGCTTTGAATAAATGGTATTTTAGGTGTTCTAATTAAATGAATAACCATAGTTTGTGTCCATAAGGATTCAACAAACCATCCTGCATGGAAAAGTCCTATAAAACCTATCTGTTCAACTTCATTCAACATATGGAATGGTCCCCCAAATACAAATGGACAAATGATAAAGTACAATAATAAAAAAGTTATTATATCAAAAACTGAACTAATTGGTCCCATCCAAAACATAAATTTACTGATTGAACTTGCATCCCATTTACGTGGAAACTTAAGATATTTTTCATCAACATTATCCCAAGGAATTGTGATGCAAGAAATATCATAAATTAAATTTAACATTAATAATTGAAGCGGAAGCATTGGAATAAATGGCAAAAAAATACTCGCTATTAATACTGAAAATATATTTCCAAAATTTGAACTTGCTGTCATCTTTATATATTTAATTATATTAGCATAAATTTTTCTTCCTTCTATTATTCCCTCTTCTAATACCATTAAATCCTTTTCCAATAATATTATATCTGCAGATTCTTTTGCAATATCTACGGCTGTATCTACTGATATTCCTACATCAGCTTCAGTTATTGCAGCAGCATCATTTATTCCATCTCCCATAAAGCCTACAACATGTCCATTTTCTCTCAGAGCTGTTACAATTCTTGTTTTTTGATTTGGTGAAAGCTTAGCAAAGACATTGGAATTTTCAACTGCTTTCTTTAATTCTTCATCAGACATTTCATCTATGTCTGCCCCCAATAATAAGTTATTTGCCTTTATTCCTACTTGTTTGCAAACTGCTGTAGTAACAATATCATTATCTCCAGTTAATATTTTTACATTAACTCCATAATCTTTTAATGTTCTAATTACATCTTCTGCACTTTCCTTTGGCGGATCAAGGAATGCTAGAAATCCCATCAAAACCATATCTCTTTCATCTTTTTCTGAAAACTCATTAAATTCCGAAGGATTATTTTTTTGAGCAACACCTAATATTCTCATTCCTTGTTTATTATAATAAGATACTCTCTCTAATAATTCCTTCTCAATTTCTTCTGTTATTTTCTTTATTTCTCCTTTATATTCAACAAAAGCACAAACTTCTAACATTTCTTCAATTGCGCCTTTTGTAATAAGTTGAGTTTTACCCCCTATACTTTCAACTACCACACTCATACGACGACGATTAAAATCAAAAGGAATTTCATCAAGTTTCTTATAATCTCTCCATAATTCAACAATATCTAATTCATTAACATGATTAATTATAGCCTTATCTATTAAATTTTTAAGCCCAGTTTGATAATAACTATTTAGAAAAGCATGACGTAAAACTCTAATATCTTCTTCCCCATGAATATTTAAATAATATTCTAAAACTACTTTATCTTTAGTAATAGTACCAGTCTTATCAGCACAAAGTACATCCATTGCCCCAAAATTCTGAATTGCATTTAAGTCCTTAACTATTACTTTTTTCTTGGACATTGAAACTGCACCTTTTGCAAGATTAGCTGAAACTATCATTGGAAGCATTTCTGGAGTTAATCCAACAGCCACAGAAATTGCAAATAAGAAAGCTTCCATCCAATCACCTTTAGTAAATCCATTCATAAATAAAACTAGTGGTAACATAATTAACATAATCTTAATTAATATCCAAGATACAGAATTTATCCCCTTTTCAAAGCTTGTCACTATTTTTTTCCCTGATAAATTCTTTACCATAGAACCAAAAATTGAATTATCACCAACTTCAATTACAATTGCAACAGCTGATCCACTAATTACATTAGTTCCCATAAAAGCTAAATTCTTTATCTCCAAGGGATTTTTACAATTATCATCAGATATCCAACTATACTTTTCTACAGGCTCACTTTCACCAGTTAATGAGGATTGGCTTACAAATAAATCCTTTGCTTTTAATATTCTAACATCAGCAGGTATCATATCCCCCGCTGCAATATGAATTATATCACCAACTACCAATTCATTTACCGGTATTTCTTTTAATTCTTCATTTTTACGCTTTACACTTATTGTTGTTCTAACAATTTTACTAAGATGCTCAGCAGCTTTATTAGACTTAGATTCTTGAATAAATCGTAGTCCCCCACTAACTAATATCATAGTTGTAACTATAATAACTGATGTAAAATCTTTTTGATCACTTTTAACTAAAGCTACATCAGTTACATAAGAAATTACAGCTAAAGCTAATAAAATTATAGAAAATGGATTAATAAAAGCATCAATAATTTTTTTTATTAAAGATTTACCCTTTTGATAACTAATCTCATTTTTCCCATATCTTTCCTTAATTTCTTCTATTTCATTTTCTTCATAACCTTCATAGCTTGTATTATATTTTCTTAATACTCCTTCTTCTGTTAATCTTGATACTAATAATAAATTATTAATATTACCTTTCTTCTTTACTTCTTCCTTTATAACTTTATTAAAAAATAACTTTCTCATGGCCGTACCTCCTTAATCTTAAAATTTGAAAAATACAAGATTAGGTAAAGGCATAGACCCGAAAGAAGGAATGTTAAATATTAATTTTTAATCTAAAAGAGGAATGGATTTCCCCTTTTATCTAGAAAATTTCTATTTCCCTCCAAAGGGTCCATTGCCTTACTATTTCCCTCTTCCATTCCTCTTCACCTCCACAATAAAAATTAATAAAAAAACCTTACTGAAATACAGTAAGGTGAGTAAACTAATAAAATATTATATAAATTTAATGTAATAAAGCAAAATTATATTATCACTTCATCATCGTTCAAGCTTCAGCTCCATAAGGCGATGAAATTGCATTAGTCTACGCCTTGGTTTCGACATAAACTGCTAACCTTCTTATAGTGTCTCCACTATTTCGCGGCAGCAACCCTTATCCTCATGGTAACCTCACCTACCGAATTATTAACTTTTCTTTCTAGTTCATATTATAACATCTACATAAGCTTGTCAACTCTTCTTCAAATTAATAAATCATAATTTCTTAAAATATTTCCTATATTTTTTATCATTTAATAATATATTAAAAATTCTTATTAAAATATTAAATAAAACCTACTATATATTTTATAATATTTCTATCTTTAAAATAAGATTTATGTATATAATAACATTATAGATAATTCTGATCTTTCAAGGAGGTATTATGAATAAAAAAGATAAATTAAAACTAATCTCCTTTGCAGCTGGTGCTTTAACAACTAGTGCTTTAGCTTATATAGGGAACTACTTTTATAATTATGCAATAAATAAAAAAATTTCTGGACCAAAAAATGAAATGAAAGCAGAAGCTTTAGACTTAAATGAAAATATAGATATTCCTCACGAAGTAATATTAGGGGATATGCACTGGCTTAAATATGAATCAAATTATGAAAATGTAACTATTAAATCCTTTGATAATTTAACATTACATGCTTATAAAATTCTAAATCCTTCTAAAACAGATAATTGGGTTATAACTATTCACGGATATAATTCTGATGGAGCGGAAATGACTAATTATGCAAAAAAATTTTATGAAGAAGGTTACAATGTTTTAATACCCGATTTAAGAGCCCATGGTTATAGTGAAGGAAATTATATAGGCATGGGATGGCATGATAGACTTGATATTATTAAATGGATAAATTTCATCATTAAAGAAAATTCAAATGCTAAAATAATTTTACACGGAGTATCAATGGGAGCAGCAACTGCATGTATGGTTTCTGGTGAAGAACTTCCATCAAATGTTAAAGTAATAATTGCTGACTGTGGTTATTCTTCTGTTTGGGAAGAATTTACTTACCAATTAAAGCAAAAGTTTAAGCTGCCAAACTTCCCTTTTCTGCATGCAGCTTCTGTTGTTACTAGAATTAGAGCTGGTTATAATCTAAAAAGAGCTTCTGTTATTAATCAAGTTGCAAAATCAAAAACTCCAATTTTATTTATTCATGGAGATAAAGATGATTATGTTCCTTACGAAATGATGGATAAATTGTATAATGCAGCTAATTGTCCTAAAGAAAAGATTACTATACTAGGTGCTGATCATGCAAAATGCGTTATTCAAGATCCAGATACTTATTGGAATTCAATAAATAACTTTATTGCAAAATACTCATAAACTCTTCCCGGTGCAAAAATAAAATCGAAGATAAATAAACAACCTTGAATTTGATAAAAGTATTAAATAAATAGCAATCCTAGTGTATAAATAATAGAGCTCCAGTGTTATATTATTAATGGCTATAAAAATATTAAATTAAGAAAGCAGGTAAAACTATGAACGTATATGCAATATTATTTTATTTAAGGGAAGAGCATAATCACCATGAACATTCTGAAGACTGTGGATGCGGACACAATCATGAGAGTCATAATCATAGAGATAATTATGATATAGTTGCTACCATCAAATCTTTAGGTCCTTGGGCAAATTTTATGCCAGATAGTTACTTAGTGAAAAGTGAGTTTACAGCAAAGGAAATAACAGAAAAACTTCAAAAATTTATACAAACAGGAGATTTACTTTTCGTTAGCAAAATTGATAAAGATGATGTTTCATCTTTAACTCCAGAAGTTGAAAATTGGATATTATCATAATAAAACAAATAAATGAAAACACAATAGGGACTGTCAAATACAGTCCCTTTATAAAATTCACCTTATCATACTTTCCTATGCTATCTTTATATTCTTTAAAAAACTCTCCAAGTTTATATGATATTCTATTTCTTTTTCTAGCTCTCTTACTTTATTAAATCCAATTCCCTTAAATAAATTATGTGATCTTAAATTTGATTTTTTTATCTTTGCTATTACTGCATTATATCTCATTTCAAAAAAGGCCACCTTTAAAAGTTCAATCATTGCATTATGTCCTATTCCATTTCCCCAAAGTGCCTTTTCACCTACTACAATTACTACTTCTGCCTTCTCTATTTTAGGTATTAATCTTATAAAGCCAACAGATTGATATGTATCCTTAATTATAAAAAATCTACAATTATTGTTGAAAAGATGAGTTAAAATAGGCATATTTACTCTATTTATTATATTCAGCAAATTTCTTTTTACATTTTTATCTTCATTTAAGCAACTTATTATTTCCTCATCATTTAACCAATAGTATATTTTTTCAACATCAGACTTATACACTTCACTACACAAACTAATATCCTTTGATTTCACAAAGTACACTCCTTAGCTATTCTCAGTTTGCAAACTTTTTATTTTTACTAGTAATTTATATCTATAGTACTATCTTTTAGCTAAGGAGTAAAAATCAAAAAATAGGATTACTGAATTTTAACTCTTTTTATCTACATTTATCAAACAATTCCAATCTTTATCGCATTACCTTATATTTTCCATTTTTAGTATTTAATTTCCATTAAAATGAATTAAATGTTTTTTTATTCCAAAACTAGAGTGTTTTCTATTAATTACAGCTTTCTATAAATTTCTTAAATATACTATAATGCTCATCATATTTTGTATATAATAATTCTGGATGCCATTGAACTCCTAAAATAAATTTTTTCCCTTCCATATAAACACTCTCAATTAATCCATCTTCTGATATTGCAGCTTCTTTTAAAGAAGGTGCTAAAGTTTTTATTCCTTGATGATGTATACTATTAACTCCTAAAAACTCTTTATTATTTATTATTTCTCCCAATAAAGAATTTTTAATAATTTTAACCTTATGGCTCTCATTAAAAGTATTTTTCTTATCCAAGTGGTAACTATCTCTTCCATTATTTTTGTCAAATTTTATATCTTGATATAAAGAGCCTCCTAATATAGCATTTAATAGTTGAAATCCTCTGCAAACAGCAAGTAAAGGCTTTTCCTTTTCTATCACACTTTTTAAAGCTATTATTTCCATGCAATCTCTATCTTTATATGGAACTTCACAATATTCTCTTTTCTCCTCATTATATAATTTAGGATCTATATCCTGACCTCCTGTAAATAAAAAGCCATCAAATTTATTAACCAAATTTTCAATATCCTTTATATTTTTTATAATAGGCACAATAAAGGGTATTCCCCCAGCATCCCTAACCGCCTCTGCATAATAAAATATTTTATCGTTGGCTGGACTTTCATAACTAGAAAGTGAAAATACCCCTATTATTGGTTTATTCATTTTTCTCTCTCCTTTCTACATATTTTTTTCTTTTGTACATTAATATCTATTATATGATAAATCTACATAATTTGTTTTAAGAATATCATATAAAAAAGAACCTAGTATTTTACTAAGTTCATTTAATCAATAACATGTCTTTTTATTACTTGGATTGCAACACAGCCTGGTCCTCCTTGAGTAATAAAGGCTGGGCTTAAAATTCTTGTAACTATATCTGCATTTTTTATCTTATTTAATAAAATTTCCTTTGCTTCCTTTGCTAAATTTTCACTAAATCCATGAGTAATATATATTTTATAGCTGTCATCAACCTTCAATTCATGTAAATAATCACAAATTTTAGCCATGGCCTTTTTAAAAGATCTTGTTGTAGCAAACTTTTCTAAAGTTGTCCCATCCTTAGAAAGAGATAAAACAGGTACTAATTTAATAGCACTACCAATCTTTCCTACTATATGTGATAACCTTCCTCCCCTTACCAAGAAATCAAAATCATTAGGAATTAAAAAAGATTTAGATGACTCAATAAGTTCTTTTATATCTTTTATTATTCTCTCCTTTGTATACCCTTTTTCAACAAGCTTTACTGCTAAGTCTACTAGATATCGGTGAGGTCCACAAAGAGTTTTAGAATTTATTACTTCAATTCTTTCTGAATTTTCATCTAAATTTTTAGCTGTATATGCCGATTGAAAAGTTCCTGAAAGACCATCTGCCATTGAAATATTTATTATTTCATCTTCTGGATATCTTTGATAAAGTTCCAAAACCTTTCCTATAGAAGGTTGTGAAGACTTAGGAACATGTCCTTCATTTATTAGATCAATTAATTGTTTAGAATCTATATCTTCAAATTCTGTATAAGTTTTATTATTTATAGTTACTTGCAAAGGTGCTATATCTATGTTATTAGCTTGTTCCTCTTTGATTGAGTACAAAGTCGAAGAATCAGAAAGAATTTTTATCATTATTATATCCCCATCCGTATTTTTTATTAGTTTTTTATAAATATGTTCGTTCTCAGATTACCATGATATATAATAAGTGTCAACATATTTATAAACATTTCATCAGCTTTTGACAGTGTATACTATTTATTTAAAAAGGCTGCTAAAAATTTAGCAGCCAAATATGTCCTAAACTAGGCTTTCTCCATTAGTTTCAATTACTTTTTTATACCAATAAAAGCTTTTCTTTTTATATCTCTCTAAGCTACCAGTTCCATCATCATGCCTGTCAACATATATAAAACCATATCTTTTTTTAAGTTCTGCAGTTGTAAAGCTGACTAAATCTATACATCCCCAAGTTGTATATCCTATAATCTCAACACCATCTTCTATTGCTTCTCTTACTTGAATTAAATGATCATTTAAATACTTAATTCTATAATCATCATTTACCGTTTTATTTCCATTTTCATCAGTTATTAATTCATCAACTGCCCCAAGGCCATTTTCAACAATAAATAACGGCTTTTCATATCTATCATATAAGGTATTAAGTAGATATCTTAACCCCTCAGGATCTATTTGCCATCCCCATTCTGAAGCCTCTAAATAAGGGTTTGGAAAACCTGCTATTATGTTGCCTTCTCCTTCTACCTTACTTATATCTGCTGTTGCACAGCTGCTCATATAATAACTAAAGGATATAAAATCTACAGTATTCTTCAATATTTCTTCATCTTCAGGAGTTATATCTAAACTAATATTATTTTCTTTAAAGAATCTATTCATATATCTTGGGTACTTTCCTCTTGCATAGACATCAGCAAAAAATAAGCTTTCCCTATTATTTTCTAATGCTTTTAAAACATCCTTTGGATTGGGAGTTAATGGATAGATTGGGGTTCCAAGTATCATACATCCAATTTTAAAATCTGGATTTATTTCATGTCCTATTTTAACAGCAAGGGCACTTGCAACTAGCTCGTGATGCATTGCTTGATAAAGATCTTGAAGGCTTAATTCTTCCTTAGGCGTCCATATGGCTGCACTAGAGTAAGGAGCCCTTAAGGCTGAATTTATTTCATTGAAAGTTAACCAATACTTTACTCTATCCTTGTATCTAGTAAATACGGTTTTTACATATTTCTCAAAAAAACCAATCAACTTTCTGTTAGTCCAACCATTATAATTTTTAGCTAATGCAAGAGGCGTTTCATAATGAGATAAAGTTATCAAAGGCTCTATTCCATACTTCTCTAATTCATCTAAAAGATTATCATAGAATTTTAAGCCCTTTTCATTTGCTTCCTTATCATCTCCATTTGGAAATATTCTAGACCAAGCTATTGAAAATCTAAACACTTTAAATCCCATTTCTGCAAATAATTTTATATCTTCTTTATATCTATGATAAAAATCAATTCCAATTAACTTCATATTATCTTCTGTCGGTTCATCAGTAATAGATCCATATATGCCTTTAGGAGCTAAATCTTGAATTGAAATCCCCTTACCATCCTCATTATAAGCCCCTTCACACTGGTTTGCAGCTACTGCTCCTCCCCATAAAAATCCTTCTGGAAATCTTTTTTCCATAAAACTCCTCCTTATATTGCTAAAGTTTTATTACTAATTTAACCTTAATTTGATTTTATATTATAATTCTTTAAATTATTTTCTAATTTTGAAAAGAACCTATAAAAATAAAGAGCGCAAATGCGCTCCTTATTAAGGGGAATAATTTATGAAATCATCATATTTTTATAAAAAATATATGAAGATACCTATTTTTAAAATTAATATTATAATTATTAATACTTTATTTAATACACTATTAATATTATTTATTTTTTGTTAATATTGTAACAAATTATTTTTAGTAGCATTTGCTTTTTAATTATTAGCAGATTATGCTAAAATGCTTTTAGTTAAATCATTTCTATTTATACCTTATTAAATATAGATTAATTTTACACAATATAATTGTAGCTCATTGTTATTATTTTGACAATACTCTTTATTATTTTTTTATCTTTTTACATATTTTTATAAAACTAAAGAGCTGCAAATAATCAGCTCTTTATATAAGCAAAATATAAATAATTAATGGAATTGTCACTATAGATAATATCGTTGTTATAAATACTCCAACAGCAGCTTTATCTTCATTTTTGCTATATTGATTTACCATTATCATAATAGATGGTCCTGTTGGCAAGGCAACAGATAAAGTTAAATAAGCTATAATTAAATTATTATCAATAATAAGCTTAGATAAAAAATACATAATAAATGGCAATACTAATAATTTAATAATAGAAATAATATATATTTTAAAATCGATAAATATATCTTTTATATTTATAGAAGCTAAAAAAGAACCTATTAATAACATTGATAATGGTATAGTCGTTTCCCCTATCAAGCCAAAAATTCTATTAAATATTTCTGGAACTCTTATTTCTAATAGGAAAATTAAAAGTGATATTAAAGCCGCTATTACGCATGGATTTACAGCTGATTTAATATCAAATTTAATATTTTCTTTACCCTTTTGAGTTATATAAATTCCATAGGAAAATAAAACTACATTAAATGGTATATGCAAAATTGAAAATGGAAAAATCGAAGAATTTCCATACAAGGCACTTAAAACTGGATAACCTATAAATCCAGTGTTGGCAATAATTATCATAAGCTGATAAATTCCACTGTTTTCACCCTTCATTTGGAATACAGTAACAATTAATCTTCCAAACACAATTAAAAATAGATATAATCCAATTCCCAATAACAATATAGTTATTATTTCCTTCCTGCTTATTGAAGGACTTTGTCCAAGAGCAGAATTAATAATAAGGGCTGGTGTTGTTATCTTTAATATTAATTCTGAAAGTTTATTGTTTGTATTTTTGTCTAGAATCTTTAATTTATTTATAAAATATCCGAGCAAAATCATACTAAATAAGACTATCATTATTGTAAATATTTCACTAATATTCATGTTATTCTTCCTTTAATTGCTATATTATTATCTTATTTAGTAATCTTTTTTTTGCTTATATTTTTTATAATTATGTACTTATATTAATAGCAAAGATATTATAAGGGGAATAGTAATAATAGATAATATTGTAGTAATAAAAACACCTGATGAAGCAGATTTAATATTTTTATTATATTGATTTGCAAACATTACTATCATTGAAGCAGTGGGTAAAGCTGCTGATACAGTTAAAAATCCAATTATTATTTCATCTTTAAAAATTAAATTAGATAAAAAGTAAATAATAAAAGGCATTGCTATTAGCTTTATTGCAGATAAAATATAAATCTTTGAATCACTAAATACATCCTTTATTGGTATTAAAGCTAAAGATGATCCTATTAGCATCATTGATATTGGAACTGTAGCTCCCCCTACTAGACTAAAGGCATCCTTAATAACCGCTGGAAACTTAAGGTCAAATAAGAATATTATTAAGGCAATAACTGCAGATATAATACCTGGGTTTATTAAGATCTTCCAATCAATAGAGTTTTTATTTTGATCCTTTGATGAATTCGCATCTTTAGTTCTATCTTTTTGAAATTGATATACCCCATAGGAATAAATTAATATATTAAAGGGCATGTGTAATATAGAGAAAGAAAATATTGCGTTTTCTCCATAAATTGCACTTAAAATTGGATATCCCATAAAAGTTGCATTAACAAAAACGAGCATTAATTCATATATAGCTCCATTTTCATTATTCAATCTAAATACCTTTATAATTAATTTAGAAATTATGATTAAAGTCAAATATAATATAACTCCAGCAAAAAGCATATTAAATATTTCTTTCTTATCACCTGTCTGCTCGCTATTTAAAACTGAGCTAATAATTAAGGCTGGGGAGGTTATTTTTAATACTAAATCTGATAATTTAGCATTGCTATTCTTATCTAAAATTCCCTTTTTATTTGCTGCATATCCTACAATTATTACTATAAATAAAACTAGCATTGTTTCTATTAGTGCATCAATATTCATTAGTTTATCTCCTTTTCAAAAGCTATTCTTTTTACCTTTCCTTCTAAATATATAACTCCACAATATTTAAAGTTATTCTTCTTTAGCAGTCTTTGCATTGATAGGTTATCTTCATGAGTATCAATCTTAATACTTTTTATAAATCTTTCTTTGCAAATTTCTTCTATTCTTTTTAATATTATAGAAGCTATATTTTTACCTTTCATTTCTTTTGTTACAGCTATTCTATGTATAACAGCATATTCATTATCAGTTAACCAACTGCCTTCATAAATCTCATTATATGTAGGTTCTCCATCAAAAGATAAAGCAACAGTTGCAATAACCTTATCCTTATCCGTCAGAACATAACTATATCCATTTAATATATCCTTTCTAATAACCTCTTCATTGGGATATCCATTCTGCCACTGATCTATTTTCATTTCTTTTAAATATGCTTGTGCTTCTTTAATTATTTCCATAATATCCTTGATATCTTTTTCCTTTGATTTTCTTAACTTCATGATTAGTCCCTTTCTAAATTTTAAATTATATTCATTTATTATACCTTAATCACAACTATATCTAAATATTAAATATCAAATTTAATTATTTTTTACGATATATTTCTTTTTAAAGTAAATTAATCCTTTAATATACAAATCATTGAGTTATTTAAATAATTGTATTAATATGGTATTATAGCCATTATTAAGTTTGGGCGGGGTGTTTTATGAAACGTATTGAAAAAATATATAATTATATTCTTAAAAATTCTAAACATCTTACAAAGGATGATATCTTAAATTATAATGGATTTACAGCTCTTCAAATCGGCAAAGAATTAAACATATTAAGAAATAATGTATCAAAAGAACTTAATATCCTTTGTAAAAACAATAAAGTAATAAAAATAAAAAGCAAACCTGTAATTTACTATCCTAGAGAATTGTTTGAAAAAGTCTTAAGCATAAAATTAAAAGATGATATTAGGGAAATAACTAATATCCAAGCCTTAATTAATAAAAAAGAAAAAATTGAAGATCAATCTCCCTTTAACTATTTAATTGGACATGATAGAAGTTTAAAAAATCAAATTGAACAAGCTAAAGCTGCTTTAATGTATCCTCCAAATGGTCTTCATACATTAATTATAGGTAGTACTGGTGTTGGTAAAAGCTTATTTGCTAACATTATGTACAAATATGCCAAATATAAAAATCGACTTACCAAAGATTCACCTTTTATAGTTTTCAACTGTGCCGACTACTCTAATAATCCTCAGCTTCTTTTATCTCATATTTTTGGACATGTTAAAGGTTCTTTTACTGGAGCTGATTTTAATACAGAAGGAATTATACAAAAAGCTGATGGTGGAATATTGTTTTTAGATGAAATTCATAGATTACCACCTGAAGGTCAAGAAATGATTTTTTATTTTATGGATACTGGCAGCTATAATAAACTAGGCGAAACAGGGAGGGGCCATAAAGCAAAAGTCCTATTAATCGGTGCAACAACTGAAGATCCAAGTTCAACATTATTAAATACTTTTATGCGAAGAATTCCTGTAATAATAAAAATCCCTGATTTTAGCGAGAGAACCCTTGAAGATCAAATAGAATTGGTCGAATTTCTATTTAGGCAGGAAGCCCAAAGGATAAATAAACCAATAAAAATATCAGCAGAAGCAGTAAAAGCTTTTATAGGAAGTACTAGTTATGGAAATGCTGGTCAATTAAAATCAAATATTCAATTAGCTTGTGCTAAAGGATTTTTAAATACCCTTAATAGCGGAGATATAATAAATATAAACTTAGACTTACTTCCATCAAATATAAAAAAAGGGATTGTTTCTTTTTCTAATAATAAAAATAATGTTTGGAATTTAATTCCTAATACTATTACTATAGATCCTAATAATGATATGCCTTTTGAATATATACCCTTTGAAAACGATACCTACGAACCACCCTTTAATATATATGATACTATAGAAAAAAGAGCAGGCGAATTAAAAGATAAAGGTATGACTGATGAAGATATAAAGTCATGTATTACTTCAGATATAAATAATGATTTAAATAAATTCTATAATAATTTGAAAAGAAATAAAAATCTTAAAGAAGGATTGCTTAAAATAGTTGATAAAGATATAGTAGACTTTGCAGAAGAAATAAAAATTCTTGTAGAAGGAAGACTTAATAAAGCTTTAAATGAACGTTTTATTTATGCTGTAAGCCTTCATTTTAGTTCTCTATTTAAAAGGTTAAAAAGTAAAGCTGATAAACTAAATTCCTATGTTGAAATACCTATTTCTACTAATAGTAAGGAGTATAAAATAGCTAAAGAAATTCATTATTTAATGGAAAAAAGATTTAACTTATCTATTCCTAAGATAGAAATAGAATATTTAGCTATTATTTTAACCTCAATACAAGATTCATCTATACAAAAAAGAGTTGGAATTGTAGTTGCTGCCCACGGAGATAGTACTGCCACAAGTATGGTAAACGTAGCTAAAAAACTATTTGAAACAGACAATATTTTAGCTGTGGATATGCCCCTTGAAAAGAAACCTTTTGATATTCTTGAAGAAGTTATTTCAAAAGTTAAACAAGTAGATGAAGGTAAAGGGGTACTACTATTAGTTGATATGGGATCCTTAAATAGTTTTGGAGATGTTATTACTGAAAGAACTAATATAATAACAAGAAGCATTGATATGGTATCTACTCCTTTAGTTTTAGAAGCAGCCAGAAAATGTTCCTTATATGACACTGATTTAATTTCAGTTCATTCATATTTATTAAAAGATTTTAGAGCTTATACAATGAGCAGCGATGATGATAATTATATTAATGATGGCGTTATAGTTACCATCTGTTCAACAGGAAAAGGGACTGCTATCAAATTAAAAGAATTAGTTGATAATATAATAAATACAATAGCAGATTATAATATTACCGTGATTCCTGTTGGAGTTAAAGACGTTAATAGATCTATAAATGAAATATTAAAATCAAATAAAATTATCGCTATAGTAGGCATTATAAATCCAAACTTAGGTTTTCCTTTTATATCTATAGAAGACTTAATTAATGGAACAGGTGAAGCAAAATTAAAAAATATAATTAAAGGAAAAAATATTTCTTATACTGATAAAAATAATATTATAGCTTTGGAAACTCTTTGTAAACAAAGCTTAAGAGAACTTGTCACTTTCCTTAATCCAGAAAAAATATATCCACTCTTAAAAAATTTTATAGATTTTATAGAAAACTCTCTTGATATTGGATATAAAAATAATAAGAGACTTAGTATTATGACTCATTTAGCTTGTGCCTTAGAAAGAGTTATCTTAAAAAATGAACTGACCTATAACGGAAAAAGTAATCCTTTAGACAAATTATATTTTGATACACTAAAAGATGCTAATTTAATATTTAAAAAAGCTTTATCTTTAGAATTATCAGAAGACGAGCTATATTACATGGTTGATATTATTAAAGAGTATCAACTTACTGATACTTTTAATGCTTATGTAACAGAAATTCCCAAAAATTAGTATCAATTTTTATTTTATCTGTATCAAATAAAAATTTTATATTTATATAAAGTGCCAATTATGCTAGTTCAGATGAAAATTTTAACTCTGATACACATAATTGGCATCTTTTTTGCTATATATAATAGTGAAGAAATTTAAGGAAGGAGATGATATTAATTGATAGCAGTAATCATAGCAACTCATGGATCATTTTCAAAAGAGCTATTAAAATCCTCTGAAATGATTTTTGGAAAACAAAAAAATGTTGCTACTGTATCCTTTGTAGCAGGTGAAGGCACTGATGATTTAATTGAAAAATACAATAAGCTCTTAAATGAGTTGGATTGCAGTGATGGAGCTTTAATTATGGTTGATATTTTTGGAGGAAGCCCCTTTAATGCAGCTAGTATGATAGCATTAAAAAATGAAAAAATAGAACTAATAACAGGCACTAACCTTCCTATGCTATTAGAGGTTTTTGCAGCTAAAGATACTGTCACAATTAAAGAATTAGTTGAAATTGCTGAAAATGCTGGCAAAGAGTCAGTTAAAAAATTATTAAAAAGTAATGAACAAGATTTAAAGGAGGATGAATTATAATGAAAATTGCTTTAGCAAGAATTGACGACAGGCTTATACATGGACAAGTTGTTACTGTATGGTCTAAAGTGACCAAATGTAACAGAATCATTGTTTGTAACGATGATATTGCAAAGGATGAACTTAGAAAAACTATATTGACTCAAGTAGCCCCACCAGGAGTAAAAGCACATGTTGTCAGCATAGATAAAGCTGCAAGAGTACTTAAAAACCCTAAGCATGAAAACGATATAGCAATATTATTATTTACATGTCCTAAGGATGTATTAAGATTGGTTGAAGCTGGAACAGATATAAAGAGCGTTAACATTGGAGGAATGTCTTTTAAGAGCGGTAAAACTCAAATAACTGGTGCTATTTCTGTAAATCAAGAAGATATTGATGCTTTTAAAGCCCTTAATGACAAAAATATAGAACTTGAAATAAGAGTTGTTGCTTCTGATAAAAAATCTTATATCATGCCTTTATTAGAAAACCTGTAATTATTAATTATGTTTTAAATTAAAATTTATATAAAAAGGAGGACTAATTCATGGAAATTAACTTTCTACAAATTATTCTTATCTTCCTAGTTGCATTAATTGCAGGGATAGGAAGCGTTCTCGATGAGTTTCAAACTCACAGACCATTAGTAGCATGTACACTAACAGGACTTATTCTAGGTGACTTAAAAACAGGCATTATTATTGGTGGTACTCTTGAAATGTTAGCCCTTGGCTGGATGAATATAGGCGCCGCCATGGCTCCAGATGCAGCTCTTGCTAGTGTAATTTCTACTATCATTGTTATTGCTGGTAAACAAGACATCAACTCTGGTATTGCTCTAGCTGTTCCTCTTGCTGCCGCTGGCCAAGTATTAACTATCTTTGCTAGAACTATTACTATCTTCTTCCAACATCAAGCTGATAAATATGCTGATACTGGAAACTTTAAAGCAATTGAAGCTTGTCACATATTAGCCTTATTTGTTCAAGGTTTACGTGTAGCTATTCCATCTTTAATAGTTGCTATGTTTGTTGGTACAGATGCAGTTCAAAATATGTTAGCTGCTATTCCAGAAGTTGTTACTAGAGGTCTTCAAGTAGGTGGAGGCATAATAGTAGTTGTTGGATATGCAATGGTTATCAACATGATGGAAGCAAAACACTTAATGCCTTTCTTCTTCCTAGGATTTACATTCGCTGCTCTTTCTCAATTAAACCTAGTTGCTTTAGGTATTGTAGGAGTTGTTTCAGCTTTAATTTACTTAGAATTAAATCCTAAATTTAATAAAACTGCTATAGTACAAGCTAATACTGCTGCAACTGCTCAAGCTGATGATGAATTAGATGATGAGTTAGACTAATAGGAGGAGGTATAAATATGAGTGAAAAAAAATTAACACAAAGTGATTTAAAGAGTATTTTTATTCGTTCTAATTTACATCAAGGTTCTTGGAACTATGAAAGAATGCAAGCTCTAGGATATTGCTATGCAATGATTCCTGCTATAAAGAGATTATATAAAGGTGAGGATCAAAAACAAGCTCTAAAAAGACACCTTGAATTCTTTAATACTCAACCTTTCGTTACAGCTCCTATTTTAGGAATTAATGCTGCAATGGAAGAAGAAAAAGCAAACGGAGCAGATATAGATGATGGTGCTATAAATGGTGTTAAAGTAGGTTTAATGGGACCTTTGGCTGGTGTTGGTGATCCAATATTCTGGGGAACATTAAGACCAGTGCTTGCAGCTCTAGGTGCAACTGTTGCATTAGGAGGAAGCATACTAGGACCACTTATCTTCTTCATAGGCTTTAACATTGTAAGACTTGCTGTTAGATGGTTTGGTATTAAAATTGGTTATGAAAAAGGTACAAACATTGTAAAAGAAATGGCAGGTGGAGCTCTTCAAAAAATAACAGAAGGTGCTTCTATCCTTGGTCTATTTATAATGGGTGTTCTTGTTAATAGATGGACTACAATAAATGTTCCTGTTGTTGTTTCTGAAATAACTAACCAAGCTGGTGAAACTGTAACTACTACTGTTCAAAACGTATTAGATTCCTTACTACCAGGACTACTTCCATTATTATTTACCTTCTTATGTATGAAACTTCTTAAGAAGAAAGTTAATCCTATTTGGTTAATATTCGGAATATTCGCTATAGGTATAATAGGATATGCACTAGGATGGCTGGCATAGCAATTTTCAGTTAAGGAATAAACTCCACGGAGTTTAGAAAAATAAGACTGCTGTATTTTCAGCAGTCTTTTTTATTAAAATTATTCCCTTTTAACTGAAAACTATACACTGTTAACTTAATTTACCCTCCTATTTTTACCTTAATATTCATGCTCTCTCCTAATTCAATATATTTTAATAGCTCTGCTTTATTTAAATTCTTCATATCCTTATATAGGTAACTTCTTCCTAGCTGTTCATATTTATTTTTTCCTAAATTATGGAAAGGTAATAAATGTAATTCTTTAATTTTATAAGAGGAGACAAATTCCATAATTTCATTTATTACTTTATCATCATAATTAAAGTCTGGTATTACAGGAACTCTAACAATAAGTTTATCAGGATTCTTTAAAGCTATATAATTCAAGTTTTTTATTATTTTATTTAAATCTCCACCTGTTATATCTTTTAATTTATCCTTATTCAAATGCTTAATATCAAATAAGAATAAATCTATTAAGGGTTCTGCCATAATAAATTTCTCATATTCTACATTACCTGTTGTTTCTACAGCTGTATGAATATTTTTTCCTTTTATAGCCCTTAATAATTCTAACAACTCCTTATATTGAAGAAAAGGTTCCCCTCCAGATATTGTTACTCCTCCCTTCGAATCCTCATAATAATCCTTATCCTTCATAATTTCTTTAATTATTTCTTCTATGCTTTTCTCTTCTCCACAAAAAGCTATTGCATTTTGAGTACATGCTTCAGCACATTTATCGCAGGAATTACAAATTTTCCTATTAAAAATAATTTTATTACCTTTAAAATCAATTGCTTTTATCGGACAAACCTTAAGACATGCTTTGCACTTAATACATTTATTTTTATAATGCATTAAGTGTTTATTAATTATCTGAGATTCAGGATTAGCACACCAGGGACAATATAATGAACAGCCTTGTAAGAAAACTACTGTCCTTATTCCAGGTCCATCATGCAGGGCAAACCTTTCAATTTCAATTAACTTTATCATTTCTACCATCTCCACACTATTCTAATTAATCATATAAAACTCTGCTTAATACTTCCTGCTGGACATCTGGATCTAGATTCACAAATATTGCACTAAAGCCGCTAACACGTACTATTAAATTTGGATATAATTCTGGATGTATCACAGCATCCTCTAAAAGCCCCTTATCTACTACAGTTACCATTAACTGACATCCACCTTTTCTAAAGTAAGTCTTGAATAAAGATTTAATTTTTTCCCTCTCTTCTTTAAAAATTCTTGGAGTAAACTTAATATTTTGCACTGAGCCCCCATGATATTTAGGATTAAATTTAACAAGTGAATTTAAAAGAGCTGTAGGCCCTGATTTATCTGCCCCACCTTGAGGATTATTAGCAGGATTCATATACATTCCCTTAAGCCTTCCATCTAAAGATGCTGCTGTCCTTCTTCCCCATTCGGTATTTAGCTGATTATTACTAATAACAATTAAATAATAATCCATCCCAACTCTTTTTCCTCTGTCTCTAATCCCTTTAGCAACATATTCATATAAATCTACTGCTAAATTATCAACCCTATCTAAGTCATTTCCATACTTATCACTATTAAGCAAATCCTTTCTTATCCTTTCGTAGCCTTCAAAATTAGCTAGAGCAGCTTTATTTAATTCTTCTAAACTATACTTTTTGTCCTCATAAACTAACTTCTTAATTGCATATAATGCATCTGAAGTATTAATATTTCCATAAGTTTCATTGGTTCCACCTAAATATCTAACTCCACCATCTAATAGGGCTTTTCCTCTTGAAATACAGTCATCCATTAAAATGCTGCTAAAAATAAAGGAAACTTCTTTATTCATTAACTTATAAGAATAGGCTTGAGCTTCAGCTGATAGGTCAAAATAATAATCTAATAACTGAAGATATTGATTATATAAGTCATCAAAAGTCTTAAATTCTGATAAGGGTCTTATTTTAACCGGTCCTGATTTTAATTTATTATCCATTGGATCTATTCCCTGATTTAATACAATAGTTAATAATTTCAATAAATTTATACATGTATTTGGAGTTCCAGTACTTTGTCCTTGTATTACAAATTCACCACAGCCAAAGGGAACATACTGTTCTGCAGTTTTTTCATCTACATCCATTGCATACATAACTGACGGAATATTTACATCATCATTATATAAGGTTGGGTAAGTTACTCCTTCTCCCAAGCTATCCAAAGCCAAATCTATAATATCCTCTGGAGTTTCTTTAGAAAATCTTAAAGTAAATTGAGGCTCAACATACTTGCATTCTCTAGTAACCCTTATAGCTAATCTTGTAAATAAATCAGCAGTTTCAGGATTCCTTCTTCCCTTTCCTCCTACGATTATTCTCCCATTTACAGTAGTTCTTCTATTTTCAATTAAAGTCCATAGAGACCTCATATAACTTATTGCTTCTTCTTCAGTTATTACATTATTATCCAAATCATTTTTTAAAAATGGTCCTAAATAATCATCTAGCCTGCCGTAATTTATTACTCCTGCTAGAAGTGCATAAAGCCAAAATAATTGCATTGCTTGATGAAAGGATTTCGGTTTGTCTTTTTTTATTATTTCCAAGCTTTCATATATAAGCTTCAATTCTTTTTTTCTTTTAGTGTCAGCAGTTTTTATCTTTCTTTTTACCATGTCCTTTAAATATTCAACACAGTCAACAAATAAGTCTAAAGCCTTTAAGGAAGCAATATAAAAATTGTTATTCTTATCCTCTTTTAAATGCTCCTCTATTAAAGCTCTCAAGCCTCCAATTCCTAAATCTAACAGCTTATGATAATCTAACATCATTCCACTTAATCTAGCTGTTGCAATTAAGGGATATTCACAATCTATAAAAGCGCCTATTATATTTTCCTGTAGTACATCATTACAATATAAGGCTTTAGTATCATTTTTAAGCCAATATTCATAAAGCTTATCTATTCTCTTTTTTATATTTTCATCTTCAAACTTATTTTTAAAGTCTAATAATTTACTAAAGACACAGTAATGTCCAACACCACCAATAGAAGTAACTGAACCAAAGCCAATAGGAAGAAAATCTAATCTTCCTATAATTTTGTCACAATCTTCTATTTCTCTAAAAAGTGTAGGATATAATACCTTTAAACATTCAATTTCCCTTAATTCCTTTGCTAAACCGGCAGTGGCTTTATGAACTTTTGTATAAGTCTCCATTATTTCTAATTGTACTATTAAAGGCTTTTCGCAAGGAAGCTTTTTGCTTACTTCAGCATTTTGAGGTGCATTTACATTTAATTTAGTCATTAATGCTTCCTCCTTTCAGCTTCTCTCCAATTTTCCTTATAACCACTCATAAGATCAACAAAACGTTTGGCCGTTAAATGAGGTCTTGTAATTGCACTTCCAACAACAACTGCATGAGCACCTAAATACAAGGCTTTTATGGCATCTTCAGGACTATAAATATGTCCTTCCATTATTACATAAGCCCTATCTTTAAAATCCCTGCACATTCTAGCAAATTCCCTAAAGTCAGGCCCCTCTATATTTTTTGTTTCTTCTGTATATCCATATAAAGTAGGTGCTACTATATCGGCTCCTAATTCTATTGCCCTTTCTGCCTCATCATAAGTAGATATATCAGCAAAAATAATAGCTTCAGGGATTTCTGCCTTTAATTTTGGAAGTAATTCATATGCCCTAGTTTTTTCATGAGTAATTTGGCTTGTACAATCAAGAGCTATAATTTCTGCACCTGCTTCCCAAACTTCTTTAGCTGCTTCTAAAGTAGGAGTAATAAATACATCTGTATCCTCATGCCATATTTTATATAAGCCTATCACCGGTAAATCAACCTTTTCTTTAATTGCTCTTATTTGTTCTGGTGAGTTTGCCCTTATTCCAACCGCCCCTGCCCATTTTGCAGCTTCTGCCATTTTTACAACAATATCCTCAGTATATATTGGATCATCCTTTTGTACCTGGCAAGATACTATTAAACCGTTTTTTAATGCTTCTAATAATTCTTTCTTTTTATCTCTCATATTCCAATCTCCTTTGTAATTTTTTCCATTTTATATTTATATTATAATCTAATAATATTTCATTTTCAATCATATTCTTTCATTTATTTGCAATCATATTCAACTATAAACATAAAAAAAAGGATCCTTTAACAATAGGCTAAAGAATCCTTCAATTACTTTTCTTTATTTTAAATAAATATAAAATTTTCTGGTATTTCTAATTCAGTTGAAGAAGAATTACAAATAATTTTATCAAATTCATCTAAGCTTTTAAATTTAAAAAAACCTCTTTTATCTAACTTACTTGAATCTATTAGTAAATAACTATGCTTTGAATTTTCCATGGCAATAGTTTTCATTATAGGACTTTCAACTTCAGTAGTATAGCTAATTCCAGCCTCTAAATCTACTCCTGAACAGCCAATAAAAGCATGATCAAAATGAAAATTTTTCAGCATATTTTGAGCAATTGGCCCTACACTCATGCCATAATAAGGTAGATATAAGCCTCCAATAAGAAAAATTTCAGCATTTACATTATTTATTATCTTACTCATTGCCAAATTACTATGAGTAACTATCTTTATTCTCTTTTCTGATAAATACCTAATTAAAGGTACTAAGGTTGTTCCACCATCTATAAAAACACAATCGCCATCTTTAACAAATTGAGAGGCATAAATTGAAATCTTATTTTTTTCTTCGTAATTTAATGAAATTTTTTCATTCATTGTTAATTCTGCATTATCTAACAATGGATAATTTTCATCAGTTATTGTAGCTCCTCCAAGAACTCTTTTTAACTTTCCTTCTTTTTCTAACTTCTCAAAATCCCTTCTAACCGTTGCCTCAGATATATTTAATTGAGCGGCTATTTCCTTTAAATTAACAACTCCCTTTTTATTTAACTCATTAATTATAAATATTTTCCTTTCAGATGCTATCATATAATTCCCTCCCAATAAGGAAATTATAATTCATTCCTTTAACAACTTCAATCAAATAATTTCATTTATTTTCAATTATATATAATCTATTCCATGTATCCACCCTTCATTGGTGAAACAGCTCTATCTGAATATAGTTTTAATATTCCAGATTCATATTTATTTTTTCTAGCCTTCCAACTCTCTTTACGTTTATTTAAAATTTTCTCAATTTCTTCTAAAGGCATTCTTTCTCCATTTACTCCTACCATTTGAAGAATTCTATTTTCAATATCTATTTCTATTAAGTCGTTTTCTTCTACTAAAGCAATTGGCCCTCCCTCTGCAGCTTCTGGGGAAACATGTCCTATTGCTGGCCCCCTAGAGGCGCCAGAAAATCTTCCATCAGT